>JBJHCE010000044.1:0-20337 GCA_050485865.1 Gemmatimonadales bacterium
ACTGGTGGGCCACGCCGGGGTCGAGGAGAACGGTCCCGGTGGCCGCCCGGTACTCCCGTTCCCGCTCGCCCCGTTCGGAGCGGACCCGGCTCAGGTAGCGCCGGTCCCCGAGTTCCATGATGACCTCTTCCTGCGTGCTCCCCGAAACCTTGATCTGGTAGCCGGAGACGGCCATGTCCCCGCCCGAGGTGCGGAGGAGGGGAACCAGGCTCGAGTTCCCCTCGGGAACGCGAAGCTGGATCTCGGCGGTGGCCACGACCTGGAGGTCCGCCCCCGAACCGGCGCGCCGGATCGCGAACTCCTCCGTTCCGGCGCTCGAGCCGTTGGAAAGAATCCTGAAGGTGCCCTGATCGAGGGTGGTGGCCTGGGCCGCGAGTCCCGCGGCGCCGAGCCCGAGGGCCGCCACCGCGACAAGGGCCCCGGCGGCCCTGGGAAGGATTCGAATTCGGTTCATGGTCAGCTGGCGGTAGGGGGGACCGGGACCCCGGGGCGGGTCCGCGCGGTAGGTGCGGGGAGCGAGGCGTTCCTCGATTCCTACCCCTTCCGCGAATCCCCGGTCCCCTGTTCCGGTCCCCGGGATGCGGCCATGTTCACGGGTCCGCCTCCGCTCCGGTCCTGACCGAGGGCGGAGCGAGGGCGCCCGGAGCCAATCTTCCCGACCCCCGAGCCTGGCGCAACCCGTCCCGTGACCCGATCCCTGGCGTTCCACCTCCTCCTGCACCTGGGCGCGGTCCTGGTCGCCTTCTGGGTCGGGGGGGGCGGGGCGGGGTTCCTCGCGGCGGGCGCCGCCACGGTGGCGGTGTGCGTGGCGCTTCGGTTCCAGGTGTACCCGGGCGGGGCCCCCGGGGGGCAGGATCCCTCGGCCGCTCCCTGGATTCTCGTTCTCGTCCTCGCCATCGTCGGGGGCTTCGCGGCCGAGGGACACATGGCCCGCATCTCGGCCAACTGGGAGGATCGGGCCCGGTCCCGGGAGGCCCAGGTCCGCCAGGAGCTGTCGCAGGAGCTCGACCGGCTCATCGAGTCCGGTGAGGAGGCGGTGGCCCGGCTCGCAGCACTCCATGAGCCCGGAACACACGGCCTGCGTGGCCCGATTCCCCCGGGGCTCCTCTCGCGGAACGTGGACGCCGTGGCGGTCTTCGGACCCGCCGGGGAACTCCTGGCCTGGGAGGGACTTCACCAGGGCCCGATCCCGCGGGAGGCGCGCCTTGGACTGACCCGCTACATCTACGCCGAGTCTGCCCTCTTCGGCTACCTCTACGTGATGGAGGCGCTCCCTGACGGCACCGGTACCGCCGTGGCCGCGAGCCTTCTCCGGTCCGACCTTCCCGCCACCCTGGAGGATGCCACCGGCGACTTCGTCTCGCGCTTCCACCGGGCCTCCGGCGCGCGGATCCAGGTCGGCCGGGAAGACCGGGTCGAGGGCGAGGTCGTCTGGGGGCTCACCTGGGAACGGGAGACCCTTCTCACCGTCGGGGTGCTCCCCGACTCCGAGGCGGAGGTCCGGGAGCGGTTCGGAACCCGGTGGCGCGTCCTCGTGACCCTCCTGCTCCTCTCGCTCTGGGTGGGGCTCGCCCGACAGGGGCGGACGGTACGCGGGGGGCGCGGGGTGGCCGCCGCCTCCCTCCTCGGGCTCGTCCTGGCCCTTCCGCTGGGCCGGCTCACCGGCGACGCCCGCGTGTTCTCGCCGGCGGAGCTCCTCCTCCCTGGTCCTCTCCCCCTCACCCTGGGCGATCTCATCGTGCTGGGGGCCGCAGGGGTGGTCCTTCTCGGATTTCTCGCCCCGGGGCGCATCGGGTTCCCCGGTGGACTCCCGCCCCTCCCGCCCCCGCTCCGCGCCGGGCTCGCGGTGGCCGGAGGTGGGGTGGGAGCGGCCCTTGCCCTGGCCGCCTTCGGCGCCGGAGCCTCCCGGGATCTACTCGCCGGTCCTGAGCCCCTCTGGGTCCTCTACCACGCGGGTGCCTTCCTGGTTGTCGCGCTGGCCTGGGCCCTCGCGGTGCAACTGGGCCGGCGGGAGGGGGGAAGGACCCGGCGGCGCTGGGTCGTGACCGCGGTGGCCACGAGCCTCGTGCTCGGGGCTGTGCTCGTGGCCCGGGTCCGGTTGGGCGCCGCCTTCCCCGGGCCGGCCCTCCTTCTCTGGGTGCTCCCCCTGGCCGCCCTCGTCCGGGCCTTCGGCGAAGAGGAGCGGTGGCGGGATGCGGTGCTTCGCTGGGTTGCCGTGGGCACGCTGGCCGCGACCCTCGTCCTCCCCTGGGCGTGGGGGGCCAGGGTGGAAGCCCGTACCGCTCTCGCCGAGGACCGGATCGAGCGACTTGGCACCCGCCCCGATCCCTTCCTCGAGTTCCTCCTCCTCCGGACCGGCGAGGAGGCCCGGGACCTCAGCCTCTCCGGGAGGAGCCCGGTGGACGTCCTGTACGGGGCCTGGGTCGGGAGCGGACTCGCCCGGGAGGGGGTGCCGGTCTGGCTTACCTGGTGGTCGCCCGACGGCTTCGCCCAGGAAGAACTCCGGATCGGGGTGGCCACGCCCCGGCCGGCGATCCCCCCGGACCTTCCGATGGCGGCACTCATCGAGGGGGACGTCCGCCTCCTCCGCTTCGAGTTCGCCGACACCCACTACCTGATCGCCGCACCCCTCGGGAGCGGGGCGGTCCTCACTGCCGTGGTCCCCCCGCGACGCGGCTTTTCCGGCGATGCCCCCCTCGGTCCGCTCTTCTCGCCGGCCCGATCGGATCCGGACCCGGTGTCACTCATCCCCCTCCTTCCGGGAGAAGTCCCGGTCTTCGAAGAGGGGACGCGATGGAGCCTGACCCCCGAGGGGTGGTTCGGCGAAGTCGTGCTGGACTTCCCCGACCAGGCGTACCTGGCCCAGTACGCCGTCACCCTTCCCCGGCCTCCCCTGGTGCTGGCCCGGGGCGCGCTCCTCCTCCTGGCGTCGGTCGCGGCCCTCCTGCTTCTCTGGACCCTCGGGCGGAGGCTCTCGTCACCGGGGCCCCTCCCGATGGCCCAGGCCACGGCGGCCCTCACGTCGTTCCGGGGTCGGGTCACCCTCGCGCTTTTCGCCTTCTTCCTGGTCCCGACGATCCTCTTCGGGATGCTCGCCTACCGGACCCTTTCCGCCGCCTCCGTCCGGACCGCCGAGGCCCTGGCGGCCCGTGCCGCGGAGGATGCGGCGGCGGGGTTCTCCGAGACCGGGGGGGCCATGGACCTCCTCGCTGCCCGGGCCGGGTCCGACCTCCTCCTCTACGACGGGGGGCAGCTCGTGGGGGGGTCCCAGCGAGAGCTCGTGGAGCTGGGCCTCTACCAGGGGTGGCTCCCTCCCGGCGTCCACCGGACCCTGTCCACGGGGACCGAGATTCTCGCCACCGCCACGGCATCACTGGGAGGGCTCGAGTACGTGGTGGCCTACCGCCGACTCCCCGGGGGGCTCGTGGTGGCCGCCCCCGCCGCCCTCCAGGCCGGGGCCACCGCCGTGCGACAGCGGGAGGTGGCGGACCTCCTGGTCTTCACCCTCGTCCTCGGGGCCGGTCTCTCGGTTCTCCTCGCCCTCCTGGTGGGCCGGGCCCTGGCGCGCCCCATCCAGACGCTCCAGGTGGCCTCGGAGCGGGTGGGGTCGGGGAACATGGGGGTCCACCTCCCCGCCGACCGGACCGACGAGTTCGGCGCCGTGTTCGGGGCCTTCAACCGGATGGTGGACCGCCTCGCCCGGACCCGGCGGGCCCTCGTCAGGAGCTCCAGGCGGACCCGGGCCATCGTCGAGGAGGTGGCCACCGGCGTCGTGGCCCTCGATGCCCACGGAAGGGTGACCCTTGCGAACCCCAGGGCGGAGGCCCTCCTCGGAACACCCCTTCCCAGGGGCCAGTCCCTTCCGGGGATCCCCGGGGCCGGGGAAGGGGAGGGTGCCGAGGCCCGGGCCGGGCTCGCCCGCTGGGTCGGCGAGTACCTTCGCGACGGGGTCGCCGAGGCGACCACCGAGTTCACGATGGAGGGGCGCCGGATCCGCCTCCGGGCCCGGCGGATCTCCGGAGGGGGGACCCCGGGAGGCGTGGTCCTCGCCCTGGAAGACGTCACCGATGAGCTGCGTACCGAGCGGATCCTCGCCTGGGGCGAAATGGCGCAGCAGGTGGCCCACGAGGTCAAGAACCCCCTCACGCCCATCAAGCTCGGGATCCAGCACATCCGGCGGGCGTGGCTCGACCGGAGACCCGACTACGACCAGATCCTCGACCGGAACGTGGAGGCGATCCTGGGCGAGATCGACCGCCTTGCCACCATCTCCTCCTCCTTTTCCCGCTACGCCGCTCCCTCTCCCGCCCACCGGGCGCCCCCCGGTGCGGTGGACCTCCCGTCGGTGGTGGAACAGGTCATGGCCCTCTACGTGGCGGGGGAAGGACCGGTCCGCTTCGCCGCGCACCTCGACTCCGAACTCCCCCCGGTGCAGGCCCGCCCGGACGAGCTGAAGGAGGTGTTCGTGAACCTCCTGGAGAATGCACGGGCCGCCCTTCCCGCCGGGGGAGCGGTTCGGATCGGGGCACGGGTCGAGGGCGACGGGGTCGTGGTCGAGGTCGATGACGACGGCACCGGGATGCCCCCCGAGGTCCTGGCCCGCGTCTTCGAGCCGCACTTCTCCACCCGCTCCACCGGGACGGGGCTCGGCCTCGCCATCGTGCGGCGCCTCGTGGAGTCCTGGGGGGGGTGGGTCGAGGCCGAGAGCGAGCCCGACCGCGGCACGAAGGTCCGTGTCCACCTGAGGACGGCGGAAGGGGCGGGCGGCCCTGGAGCCGGAACCCCCGGTCCGGGCCCGGGGGGTACCCCTCAGCCCTGAACCCGGTAAATTCACATGGCTGTGCTCCCGAACCCACCGAGGCGTATCCAATGCTGACCCACGACCCCCGCACCTCCGGGGGCGAAGCGGGGCCCCAGGAGCCCCATCCGCCCTCGAGCGCCCTTCCGATGAACGAAGCGGAGCTCGAGGCGTGGCTCGAGGAGTACGCACCCGAGATCGCGCGCCGCTGGGGCGTCGAGCTCCGCGCCCGGGCCGGGGGTGAGGCAGGACCGCTGGATCCCCTCCGGGACGAGATCGCACGCGCCCTGGTCCTCTACCTGGGGCCGGCGGTGAGCCCCTGGCGGGAGGAGGTCGAGCCGCTCCTCCACCAGGCGGCGGCGCTCTACGGGAACGTGGCCGGCCTCCGGGGGCTCGCCGCCGGCGAGGTGGTGGAGGAAGTGCAGGTGCTCCGGGAAGTCCTCCTCCGGCTGCTTTTCCGCTCGGGTACGAGCGACTCGGTGAGCCGGGTGGTGGACCTCCGGGAACTCCTCCGGCTGAACCGGGTGGTGGACCAGGTCGTGACGCACGCGAACGTGGCCCACATCGACACCCTCTTCTTCAACCTCCTCCACGGCACCGGTGTCACCGAGCCCGCCGGCGAGGAACTGATCGACGGGCTTCGCTACGAACTGGTCCAGCTGAACGACGAACTCGGGCGCCTCGCCCACGCCGGAGTCCCTGCCGAGCTCCCCGGACGGGCCTGACCCGCGGCCCGCGCCGCCCGACCGACCCCTTCGCGCCGCCGAACCCCGACACCTCCCTTCCCGACCCCTTTTCACCAGGCGTTCCCGCCGGGGGGGCGGCCGCGCGTGTCCGCACCCCTGATTCCCGCCCCATGACTTCGCATCCCCACGAATCGAACCGTCGCCACCCCGTGAACCCCCGCCCCGAAGGGGCCCAGGTGGGAGATCTCCCACCCGAGGAATTCCGGGCCCGTGCCCGGGAGGCGGTGGACTGGATGGCCGACTACCTGGCCGGCGTCGAGGACTACCCGGTGCTCGCCCGCGTGCGTCCCGGCGACCTGAGGGCCGCACTTCCGGCGTCCGCCCCCGAGGGCCCCGAGCCCGTCGAGGAGATCCTCGCCGATTTCGAGCGCCTGGTCGTGCCCGGGATCACCCACTGGAACCACCCGTCCTTTCACGGCTACTTCGCGGTGACCGGTTCGGCTCCGGGAATCCTGGGGGAGATGCTCGCCGCCACGCTGAACGTGAACGCCATGGTCTGGCGGAGCTCCCCGGCGGGGACCGAGCTCGAGGAGCACGTGCTCCAGTGGATCCGGGAGCTGTTGGGGCTCCCCGGGGACTTCTTCGGGGTGATCCAGGACACGGCGTCGAGCTCGTCGCTCACGGCGCTGGCCGCCGCCCGCCAGCGCGCCTGGCCCGAGGCCCGCACCCAGGGGCTCTTCGGGCTCCCCCGCGGGAGGGTGTACGCCTCCGTCGAGGCCCATTCCTCGATCGAGAAGGCGGTGATCACGCTGGGGCTCGGGCACGACGGAATCCGGAAGATCCCCACCGACGACCGGTTCCGCATGGACCCGGAGGCGCTCCGGACCGCGATTGCCGAGGACCTGGCCGCGGGGATCCGCCCCGTGGCGGTGGTGGCCACCGTGGGGACCACCTCCACCTCGAGCCCGGACCCGGTGGACGCGATCGCCGCAGTGGCGGAGGAGCACGGACTCTGGCTCCACGTGGACGCCGCGTACGCCGGTGCCTCGGCCATGGTCCCCGAGCTCCGTCCCCTCTTTTCGGGATGGGAACGTGCGGACTCCATCGTGTTCAACCCGCACAAGTGGCTCTTCACCCCGGTGGACTGCTCGGTGCTGTACACCCGGTTCCCGGCCACCGTACGGGAGGCCTTCTCCCTCGTCCCCGAGTACCTGCGGACGCCGGAGGAGGGGAAGAGCACGAACCTGATGGACTACGGGGTGGCACTCGGGCGTCGCTTCCGGGCCCTCAAGCTCTGGTTCGTCATTCGGGCCTTCGGAGCCGAGGGGATCCGTGAGCGGATCCGGGAGCACGTGCGCCTGGCCCATGGGCTCGCGGCACGCGTGGAGGGAGGGGACCGCTGGGAACTGGTGGCGCCCGTGCCCTTCTCGACGGTGGTCTTCCGGAGGGTGACGCCGGGACGCGACGGCGAGGAGCAGGACGCCCTGAACATGGCGCTCCTCCACGCCGTGAACGGGACCGGCGAGGTCTTCCTGTCGCACACCCGGCTCCGGGGGCGGATCTCGCTCCGGCTCTCCATCGGGAACCTGCGCACGGAGCCCCGGCACCTGGAGCGGAGCTGGGCGCTTCTCGAGGAGCATGCCGCTCGCCTGGAGGCGGAGGCGGCCCTCCCGGCACGGGCGGTCGCGACCCCCTGACGGCCGGACCCCGGGGGCGGGCCTGCCTTGCGGCGGCGCGCCGGCGGGGGCAGACTGGCCCTCGATCCCACACCGCAGAGCGCAGTGTTTCTTCCAGCGAAGGAGCGGGCCGCCCATGTCCGATGATTCCGTGACCCGTCCGGGTCTCCCGGCCCCGCCTGAACGCGAACCGGCGGGGCCGGACCGGAGGGGATTCCTCGCGCTCTGCATGGCGGCAGGGGTGTCGGGCGGGATCTTCCCGGGAGTGATGTGGGCGCGCCTCCAGGAGGAGCCCGAGATCACCGTGGAGGACGTGGCCGCCGCCGAGGCGATCGCGGGGCTCGAGTTCACCCCGGCCCAGCGGGAGATGCTTCTTTCGGGGGTCCGGACGAATCGGGAGCGCTACCGGGCGGTGCGGGGCCTCGAGCTTCCGAATTCGGTCCCGCCGGCACTCCGGTTCGATCCGGTTCCCCCCTGGCGGACCGTCCCGCCGGGGGCCACGTCGGCGGTGCCGTCCGTGCCGGTGCGGGTCCCGGATCCGGCGCGCGGCGCGGACCTCGACTTCGCCTCCCTGGTCGAGCTCGGAGCGCTCCTCCGGTCAGGCGCCCTCACCTCGGTGGAGCTCACCCGCCGGGTCCTGGCGCGCCTCGAGGGGCCCGGGGCGGTGCTCGAGTGCGTGGTGACCCTCCTTCCCGAGCGGGCAATGGCCCGGGCAGAGGAGGCGGACGCGGCCCTCGCGGCGGGGCAGGACATGGGACCCCTCCATGGCATCCCCTGGGGGGCGAAGGACCTCCTGGCGGTGGCGGGGGCGCCGACGACCTGGGGGGCGGCGCCGTACCGGGATCAGGTGCTCGACGAGGACGCCACGGTGGTGGAGCGACTGGACGCCGCGGGGGCCGTGCTCGTGGCGAAACTGACCCTCGGTGCGCTGGCACAGGGGGACGTATGGTTCGGTGGGCGCACCCGGAATCCCTGGAACCCGGAGCAGGGGTCGAGCGGGTCGTCGGCCGGATCGGCGGCGGCGGTGGCGGCGGGGCTCGTCCCCTTTGCCATCGGATCCGAAACCCTTGGCTCCATCGTCTCTCCCGCCGCCCGTTGCGGGGTGACCGGCCTGCGACCGACCTTCGGCACCGTGAGCCGTCACGGGGCCATGGCCCTCTCCTGGTCCATGGACAAGCTGGGCCCCATGACCCGCACGGTGGAGGACGCGGCCCTCGTCTTCGCCGCGATCCGGGGCCCGGATGGCCGGGACCCCACGGTGCGGCATTCCGCCTTCAGCTGGGATGGGCCGGATCGGGCGGTCGACGGGATCCGGGTGGGAACGCTCGAGGGGGCCTTCGACGGGGGCGGTGAGGAGCGCGAGCTCGAGCGCGCCGCCCTTCGGGCCCTCGAGGAGATGGGAGTGGAGCCGGTAGCCGTGCGTCTTCCCGACGACATCCCTCTCGGTGCCCTGCGCACGATCCTCTCGGTGGAGGCGGCGGCCGCCTTCGACGCGCTCACCCTGAGCGGGCGTGACGCGCTCCTCGTGTCGCAGGGGGCCGGTGCGTGGCCGAACACCTTCCGGACCGCGCGCTTCGTTCCCGCCGTGGAGTATCTCCAGGCGAACCGGGCCCGGACCCTTCTCCTGCACCGGATGGACGCGCTCTTCGAGGAGGTGGACGTGCTCGTGGCTCCCTCCTTTGCCTCCGACCTTCTCCTGGCCACGAACCTCTCCGGGCACCCGGCGGTGGTGGTCCCCTCCGGATTCCGGGCAAACGGCACCCCGACCTCGATCACCTTCGTCGCGGGGCTTTTCGAGGATGGGAAGGCGCTCCGCCTCGCCCGCGCCTGGCAGGAGGTAACCGGGCACCACCGGTCGCGTCCTCCCGGGTTCTCCTGAACCGGGCGATTTCGGCAGGGACCCTCGATGCGGGGACTGGGTAGGGAGCGGCAACCCATGACGCGTGTCTCGCCAACGTCTCCCCGCCCTCGCGTGTCCATGGGGCACACGGGGGGGAAAGCGAGGGAGAGCCGAGGATCGCGCGACGAGCCGGCGAAGGGGCCCAGGGACGAGGCCCTCGCGTCGGCTCGTGCCCTGTTTCACGAACGGTAACGAACAACGAGCCCGGGGACGGACTCCGCTCGAGGAAGCGAAAGCGCGAGCCGATCCGGCCGAGGGCCATTCGAGGACAACGTGACCAACCCAATGCGATCGCTCGATCGCCTCGAGCTGCCGGGCACCGCCGCCGTCATCGGTGCCCTGCTCCTTCTTGCCGTGCCGGCGGTCCACGCGCCTCCCCTTTCCGCCCAGGAAGGCGCTCCGCAGGAGCTATCCCTCGAGGAGGCCCTCCGGCTGGCGGAGCGGAACAACCCCGACTTCCGGATCCAGTCCACCCAGATCGAGACCGCGGATCGGCAGGTGCGGGCCGCCCGGGCCGACTTCCTTCCCACGATGAACCTGTCGAACTCCTACGGCTACCAGGCCTCGGGGGAGCGGCGCGCGGGGTCGGTGGTCCTGGGCGTGCAGCCCCAGTACTACTCGTCGTCCTACTCGGTCGGGGTTTCCTACTCCCTGAATGGCGCCACCCTCCTCCGTCCGGGGCAGGCGCGGACCGAGGCGGACGCAGCCGAGGCCAGGGTCCGGGGTGCGGCGATCGGGCTCAGGGCCGAGGTGACCGACGCCTACCTCTCGGTCCTCCAGGCCGATGCCCAGGTCACCCAGGCCGAGACGGCGCTGGAGCGGACGCGGCTCACGGTGCGTCAGGCCCAGGCCCAGGTGGAGGTCGGGGCGGCGACCCCCCTGGACGTGCGCCGGGCCGAGGTGCAGGAGGGCCAGGCGGAGGTCCAGCTCGTCCAGAGCCGCAACCAGGCGCGGACCACCCGCCTCGTGCTGGCGCGGATCCTCGGAACGGAGCTTGCCGACGGGGTCCGGCTCACGACGGCGTTCGACCCCGCCCTTCCCACCCTCGATGCATCCGATCTGATTCGCCGGGCCCTGGAGGCGAACCCGGTGGTCCGGGCCAACCGGCTGTCCACCGAGGCCGTGCGCCTCGGGGCCCGGTCGGCGAGGACCGCGTACCTTCCGAACCTTTCCATTTCGGCGGGGTTTTCCGGGTCCGTCTTCGTGGCCGGCGACCTGGATCCCCTGGTCTCCCAGGAGCTGGGCTCCCAGGGAAACCGCTTCCAGTCGTGCCAGGAGGACAACCGGATCCGTGCCCTTCTCGGGGATCCGCCGCGGGACTGTGCGGCTCTCGACCCGGCGCTCCCCCAGGTGCAGCAGGCCATCCGGTCGAGCATCGAGGAGCAGAACTCCGGGTACCCCTTCAACTACCGCCGGCAGCCCTTGTCCCTCTCCCTCTCCCTCTCGCTTCCGGTCTATACCGCTGGACAGCGTCGGCGCGCCCTCGAACAGGCGGACCTCGAGGTGTCGAATGCCCTGGAGCAGCTCCGCTCCGAGGAGCTCCGGCTCCGGACCGAGGTCACGACCGCGGTCCAGGCGGTGGAGACGTCACGCCAGGTGGTGGCGCTCCAGGAGCGGATCCGGAGTACTGCAACCGAGGAGTTGCGCCTCGCCCAGGAGCGGTTCCGGCTGGGGCTCGCCTCCTCCATCGAGGTGGCCGACGCCCAGGCGTCGCTCTCCCAGGCGGAGCGCGACGAGATCAACGCGCGCTACGATTTCCAGAAGGCCATCGCGGCCCTCGAGGCCCTCGTGGGCGGTCCCGTCCGCCCCTGAACCCTGAACGGGGCCTGGACCGCGTCACGGCGCGGGGCCCCTGGACCGATACATGATTCGTCGAGCTTCTTCCCCTTCCGGACACCACGGCCCCGTTCCGACCGGCCTTGGCCGGACCTCGCTGGTACTGCTGGCCCTCGCCGCACTTCCCCTTCTCGCGGCCTGCGGCGGGGGGGAGGAGTCCGGTGGCGAGGCCATGGCCCGGGCCCCGGGGGGTGCGCCGGGGGCGGGGGCCCCCGGAGGGGGGGGCGCGCGTACCACGCCGGTCTCCGTCCAGGTGGTCCAGCCCGGTGACCTCCAGGTGACCCTCCGTGCGTCCACCACGCTCCGTGCCCGTGAACAGGTCGACGTCCTCCCGAAGCAGGGGGGAATCGTGGCCGAGATCCTGGTCGAGGAGGGCGCCCGGGTGACCGAGGGACAGGCCCTCGCCCGTCTCGACGATGCCGAGTGGCGCCTCCAGGCCGACCAGTCGGAGGCCCGGGCCCAGGCGGCCCGGGACGCAGTGGAGCGGGCCCGGGCGCTCGCCCGCCTGGATCTCATCTCCGAGCAGGAGGTGGAGCGCCTCGCCTCCGACGCCCGGGTCGCGGAGGCCGACGTCGGGCTCGCCCGGCTCCGGGTCGAGAACGGGGTGATCCGGGCTCCCTTCGCGGGGACGGTGACCCATCGGTACATCGACCGGGGTCAGCAGGTGACGACGTCGGCCCCCGCCTTCGGGATCGCCGACCTCGACCGCCTCGAGGCCCAGCTGGGGATCGCCGAGCGGGACGCCTCCCGGGTCCAGGTAGGGCAGGAGGCCCGCATCCTCCTCCAGGAAGGCGCGGCGCCGGTGGCCACGGGGCGGGTGGACCGGATCCGCCCCGTCGTCGATGCCGGGAGCGGAACGGTCCTGGTCACGGTCTCCGTGCCCGCCCGCGCCGGCGATGCTCCGCTCCGGCCGGGGCAGTTCGTGAACGTGGACGTGGTGACCGAGACCCTCTCGGACCGGATCACCCTCCCGCGCACGGCGGTCCTGGTAGACGGCGCTGCACCGCGGGTCTACCTGATCCAGGAGGACGTGGCGATCGAGCGGGAAGTGGAGCTCGGCTACTCCCGGGGTGACCGGGTCGAGATCCGGAGCGGGATCGAACCCGGCGACACCGTGGTCGTCGTGGGTCAGGACAACCTGCGCCCGATGGCGGCGGTCCGCGTGATGCAGAGGAACGGCCAGCCCGTGGGTGGGGGATCCCGGTGAAGGTTGTCGACTTCTCGGTGGCGAGGCCCGTGGCGGTGTCCATGGCCTTCATTGCCGTCCTCGTCTTCGGTGCGGTCTCCTTCTCGAGGCTCCAGGTGGATCTCCTCCCGGATCTCTCGTTCCCCACGATCTCCATCGAGACCGAGTACGCGGGGGTGGGGCCCCGCGAGATCGAGAACCTGATCTCCCGCCCCATCGAGGAGGCGATCTCGGTGGTGCAGGGTGTGCAGCAGGTCACTTCCCGCTCCCGGCCCGGACGCTCCGATATCACGATCCAGTTCCGGTGGGGAACGGACATGGATTTCGCGGCACTGGACCTCCGGGAGCGCCTGGACCTGATCAACCTCCCCCCGGCGGCAGGCCGCCCCACGCTGGCGCGCTACGATCCTGCTTCGGAGCCGGTGATCCGCTTCGCCCTCGTGGCGGACCGGGCCCTGGACTACCGCTCTGCCGCCGACCGGCAGGAGCTGATTGCCCTTCGCTGGACCGCAGAGGAGCAGGTGCGGCGGTCGCTCGAGGGGATCGAGGGAGTGGCCGCCGTCCGGATCACCGGTGGGCTCGTGGAAGAGGTCCTGGTGGAGGTGGACGAGCGTCGGCTCGCCCAGCTCGGGATTCCCTTCTCGCAGGTGGCGCGGCGTCTCGAGGCCGAGAACATCAACCTGGCCGGAGGCGTCCTCGAGGAGGGGGATGCCCAGTACGTGGTCCGCACGGTGAACGAATTCGCGGACCTCGACGAGATGCTCCGGATCGTGATCGGAACCGCCGGAGGGCAGTCGATCCTCCTCGCGGACGTGGCCGAGGTCCGGCGTGAGGCCGAGGAGAGGGAGACCATCTCCCTCGTGGACGGCAGGGAGGCGGTGGAGGTCGCGGTGCTTCGCGAGTCCACCGCCAACATCGTGGCCCTCTCCCGGGTGGTCCGTGAGCGGGTCCAGACCCTCGAGGCCGAGCTTCCGGCGGGGATCCGCACCACCCTCGTGAGCGACCAGGCCACGTTCATCGAGCGTGCGGTGGGCGACGTGGGGCAGGCGGGGATCTTCGGGGGCATCTTCGCGATGCTGGTGCTCCTCCTCTTCCTCCGGCACTTCCCGACCACCCTCATCGTCGCCACCGCGATCCCGATCTCGGTGGTCGCGACCTTCGTGCTGATGTTCTCCCGCGACATCACGCTCAACATCATGTCGCTGGGGGGGCTGGCCCTGGGAATCGGGATGCTCGTGGACAGCGCCATCGTGGTCCTCGAGTCCGTGGCCCGGGAACGGGACCGGGGGAAGGGACCGGCGGAGGCGGCCCGCGAGGGGACGTCCATCGTGGGCCGGGCCGTGGTGGCCTCGACCCTGACCACCGTGGCGGTGTTCCTTCCCATCGTGTTCGTGGAGGGGATCGCGGGGCAGCTCTTCGGGGACCAGGCCTGGACCGTTTCCTTCGCGCTCCTCGCGTCCCTGGTGGTCTCGCTGACCCTGATTCCCATGCTTGCGGGCCGGGGGGAAGGGGTCCAGGCCCGGACCGGCGCCCGGGAGGCCGGGACCCCGCAGCCGGGTCGCATCGGCGAGGCGCTGGCCCGCGGCGCCGGAGGGGCGCTCCGGGCGGGGCGCTCGGCCGGGAAGGGGCCGGGACGCGTCTTCGGAGCCCTCTTCGACGGGTTCGACCGGCTCTACGGAAGCGTGGACCGGCGCTATCCCCGCCTCCTCGAGGCTTCCCTCCGGAGGCCCGCGGTCGTGCTGGTGGCGGCGGTCCTCGTCTTCGGCGGAGGGGCCGTGCTCCTTCCCCGGGTGGGCGTGTCGCTGGTCCCGGAGCTCTCGCAGGGCGAGCTCGTGGTGGAGCTCGAGGCGGCGCCCGGCACGAGCCTCCCGCGCATGGAGGAACTGGCCCTCCGCGCCGAATCGATGATCCGGGCCGACTTCCCCGAGGTCCAGGAGATCTTCACGAACGTGGGCGTCCGGGGCGGTGCCGGGACGCTGGGTCGCACCGGTGAGCGCGAGCGCCACGCGGCCACCCTTCTCGTCCGCCTCGAGGGGCTCTCCCGGGAAGAGGACCGCCTGGCGGGACGCATGACCGAGCGCCTCTCCGACCTTCCCGGGGTCCAGGTCCGGGTGGACCGACCCCGCCTCTTCACCGTGAATGCTCCGGTGGAGGTGGAGGTCCGGGGCTTCGACCTGAGGCTCCTGAACGAGGTGGCCGCAGACGTCCGCATCGCGCTCCGCGCCATCCCCGGCGTGACCGGGGTGGAAGAGGAGCGGAGGCAGGGCACCCCGGAGATCACGATCCGCTTCGACCGGGAACGGCTGGCCCGGCTGGGGCTCACCGTGGGGGATGCGGCCGAGGCGGTCCGGGCGCGGGTCCGGGGCGCTCCCGCGACCGAGTTCACCGAGCGGGACCGGGACCTGACCGTGCTCGTCCGCGCCCGGGAGGAGCAGCGCGCCACCCTCGAGGACCTCTCCAGCCTGAGGCTCGAGATTCCCGGGGGCGGAAGCGTCGCGCTTTCGGCCGTGGCGGAGCTGGGGTTCCAGGACGGACCCGCCGAGATCGTCCGCCGGGGCGGCTCCCGGGTGGCCCTCGTGGAGGCCCGGCCCGAGGGGACGGACCTGGCCGGAATCATTGCCCGCATCGAGGACCAGATGCGCGAGATCCCCGTGCCCCCGGATGTCCACGTGGCGGTGGCGGGCCAGTCGCGCGATCTCCAGCAGTCGGTGGAGTCCATGCGCCTGGCCCTTCTTCTCGCCGTCTTTCTCGTCTACCTGGTCATGGCGAGTCAGTTCGAGTCGTTCCGCCTCCCCGGGGTGATCCTCGTGTCCGTGCCCCTGGCCCTGCCCGGGGCCATCGGGGCGCTCTGGCTCACGGGGAATTCGATCTCGGTGGTGGCCCTCATCGGGATGGTGATGCTCGTGGGGATCGTGGTGAACAACGCCATCGTTCTCGTGGACTTCATCAACGTGCTCCGGAGGCAGGAAGGAATGGCCCTGGACGAGGCGGTGGTCGAGGCGGGAAGGGTGCGCCTGAGGCCCATCCTCATGTCCACCCTCACCACGGTCCTGGGCCTTCTCCCCCTGGCGCTCATTCCCGGTGAAGGCGCGGAGCTCCGCGTTCCGCTTGCCGTACCCGTGATCGGGGGGCTCGTCCTGTCCACCCTCCTCACCCTCGTCGTCGTGCCGGTTCTCTACCGGGTCTTCGAGCTCCGGGGGGAGCGGGCCCGCCTGGAGGCGGGGGACGCCGTCCCAAGGGCCACCGACCCCTCGCCCCACCCCGCACCGGGTCCGGCATGAGCCGGCCCACGCCCCCCCTCGCAGGCAGCTGACCACCGGAGGCCATGCCCATGTCCCTGCCACGTTTCTCGGTTCGCAACCCGGTCACCACCGGGATGCTCGTCGTGACCGTCGTGGTCATGGGGATGCTGAGCATCTCCAGGATTTCCCTCGACATGTTTCCCTCCTTCGAGCGCCCGGTCCTCCAGGTGACCGTGCCGTATCCGGACGCGTCGCCGGCCGAGGTGGAACGCAGGATCGTCCGCCCGCTGGAGGAGGCGCTCGGAACGGTCCGGAGGCTCGAGACGATCCGCTCCACCGCATCCCAGAATCGGGCCCAGGTGGAGCTCGAGTTCCAGCCCGGCACGAACATGGACCTGGCGTCCCTCGAGGTCCGGGAACGGGTGGAACAGGTCCGAAGGGAACTCCCCTCCGACGTCCAGCGCGTGAACCTGCGGAGGTTTTCCTCCGATGAACAGCCGGTGCTCAGGGCCGCCGTCTCGTGGGACGGGGATCCTGCGCGCCTCACCGAGCTCGTGGAACGGCGGATCGAGCCGGCACTCCTCCAGGTCCCGGGGGTCGCCCAGGTGGAGTTCTCCGGGCTCGAGGCCCGGGAGGTCTCCATCGAGCTGGACCAGGACCGGATGCGGGCACAGGGGGTCACGATCGCGATGATCTCCCAGGCCCTGGCACGGGGGAACCAGGACTACGCCGCCGGAGAGCTCGAGGTGGACGGAACGCGGTTCCTGGTCCGGGCGGAGGGGCAGCTCACCTCGGTGGAGGCCATCGAGCGGCTTCCCCTCACGTCGGGAGGGGTGCGCCTCGGCGACGTGGCCACCGTCACCTACGACTTCCCCGAACTCCAGTTCTTCTTCCGGCAGAACGGTCTCACGGCCCGCCAGGCGGAGATCTACAAGGAGTCCGATGCGAACATCGTGGAGGTGGCCCGGGCGGTGAAGGCCACCCTCGACGAGATCACGGCCCAGCCCGGCCTCGAGGGGATCACCTTCCGGACCTGGCAGGACCAGTCCCAGGGAATCCTCGAGGTCCTCGGGCTCCTGGGGCAGGCGGGTGCGGTGGGGGGACTCCTCGCGGTGATCATGCTCTTCATCTTCCTGCGCCGGATCACCCCCACCTTCATCGTGGCGGCCGCGATTCCCGTATCGCTGATCTTCGCGGTGATCATCCTGTACGTGGCCGGAAACTCGCTGAACATCATCACCCTCTCGGGGCTGATGCTGGCCGTCGGGATGCTCATCGACAACGCGGTGGTGGTGGTGGAAAACATCTTCCGGCACCGGGAGATGGGTGCGGAGCCGGAGGAGGCGGCGACGGACGGGGCGAACGAGGTGGGGCTCGCGATCCTTTCGGGAACGCTCACCACCGTCATCGTCTTCACGCCCCTCTTCTTCCTCCCGCCGAACCAGATGGGGACGCAGTTCCGTGCCTTCGGGACGAGCATCTCCTTCACGATGCTTGCCTCGCTGGTCATCGCCTTCACCCTGGTTCCCCTCCTGGCCGTGCGCCTCCTGCGCGGGAAGATGCCGGAGCCCGGGCGGGCCATGAGCTGGCTCAACCGGAGCTACCGGGGCATGCTGGACCGGGTCCTGGACCACCGGCTCGCCACCGCCCTCTTCGCGACCACCCTCTTCGTGGCCGGTGGGTGGGTGCTCATGGAGCTTCCCCGGGAGCTC
Source organism: Gemmatimonadales bacterium (assembly GCA_050485865.1). GTDB lineage: Bacteria > Gemmatimonadota > Gemmatimonadetes > Longimicrobiales > Gaopeijiaceae > SKNW01. The sequence goes on from JBJHCE010000044.1 coordinate 17,037, forward strand.
ATGCCCGAGCAGGACAACCGCTTCATCCGCATGGGGATCTCCACGCCCAGGGGGATCTCGGTGCAGGAACGAAGCGAGATCCTGGCCCGGGCAGAGCAGGTCCTGCTCGAGCGGCAGGAGGAATTCGAGATCACCAACGTGTCGGCTTTCTCCCGGGGCAACTTCTCCAACGTCTTCATGACGCTGAAGCCCTTCTCCGAAGGAGGGGAGCGCTCCACTGCGGAGATTTCCGAGGCGATCCAGGAGGTCCTTCCGGTGATCCCCGGGGTGGAATGGCGGCAGCGCCGCGGCTTCGGGATGATGTCCGGGGTGCAGGTTCGCCTCATCGGCGAGAGCACGACGGAGCTCGCGAGGCTCGCCGAGATGGTGGCCCTGGCTCTCGAGGAGGGGGTCCCGGGGATCTCCCAGGTGGACAACTCCCTGGAGGCCGGCAACGAGGAGGTTCGGGTCCGGGTGGACCGACGTGCGGCGGAGCGCCAGGGCCTCACCTCGGAACAGGTGGCACAGGCCGTGTCCGGCGCCCTCCGGGGCCAGGTGGCGACCCGCTTCCGGTCGGGGGAGCGGGAGGTCGATGTCCTCCTCCAGCTTCGGGACGAGGACCGGGTGTCCATCGCCCAGCTCGGAAACCTCGCCGTTGGGACCCTCGAGGGAACGACCGTACCCCTGGGGACGGTGGCCGACATCATCGTGGTGGGGGGGCCGCAGGACATCCGCCGGGAGAACCGGCAGACCGCCGTGAACGTGTCGGGAGAGGTCGCTGTCGGCTACAATCGCGAGGACGTGATCGCCGATGTCCAGGAGGTGATGGCGGGAATCGAGCTTCCCCCGGGGTACCGGTGGGACCTGGGCCGCGGCTTTGCCGAGGAGCAGGAGCAGTTCGGTGACATGGTCATGGCAGGGGGACTCGCCCTCGTCCTCATCTACCTGATCCTGGCGGCGCTCTTCGAGAGCCTCCTCCTCCCCCTCATCATCTACTTCTCGATCTTCTTCGCGGTCCCGGGGCTCGCTCTCATCTTCCTCCTGACCGGGTCGAGCTTCTCGATCCTCTCCTTTCTCGGGGTCCTCATCACGGTGGGGATCGTGGTGAACAATTCCATCGTGATGATCGACCTCGTGAACCAGCTCCGTGCCCGGGGAGTGGACCGCCGGGAGGCGCTCCTGTCCGGGTGTACGGCGCGCCTCAGACCGATCCTGATGACGAGCCTCACGACCCTCTTCGGCCTCGTTCCCATGGCGTTCATGGCCACCGAGGGGCAGGGACAGATGTTCGCCCCCATCGGCCAGGCGGTGATCGGTGGACTCACCACCTCCACGATCCTCACCCTGGCGCTCACCCCCACCCTCTACGCCTGGTTCGACGACATGGGGCTCTGGTCGAGGGCGGTGAGGCTGAGGGCCCTGGAGTTTGCCCGGGGCGGTCTCGGGACCCGGCCTGAGCCGGCCCCGGCACCGGCCCCCGCGTCAGGGGCGCTTAAGCGCGTGGCGTCCGAACCGGGTAGCTGACGACCCCTCCGCGTCCCCTCCGGACATGGAGGCGCCCCGGCCTCCTGCCAGATTCCCGGCGTTGTCACGGGGCGGGGCACCGGGGCGGCGACCGCCGTCCCCTCGGGTTCCTCCCCCCATTTCGTCGGAGGTCCGGCCGATGCTGGGGCAGGTCTGGTCTGCCACGCTACACGGCGTGGAAGGGGTGCCCGTGCGGGTGGAGGCCCAGGTGGGAACCGGGATTCCCTCCCTCTTCGTCGTGGGCCTCCCCCGGGGGGCGGTCCGGGAGGGGCGGGACCGGATCCAGGCGGCCCTTCGCGCCTTCGGCGGAGGATTCGAGGGACTCAAGGTCACGATCAACCTCGCTCCCGCAGACCTCGTGAAGGAGGGCTCGGCCCTGGACCTCGCCATGGCGGTGGCCCTCCTCGCAGGCGCCGGCGTCGTGGAGGCGGAGTCCCTCGAGGACACCGGGTTCGTGGGTGAGCTCGGCCTCGATGCCCGGCTCCATCCGGTTCGGGGCGTCCTTCCGCTGGCGGTGGGATGCGTGCGTGCGGGGCTCCGTCGCCTCGTGATCCCCGAGGAGAACGAAGCCGAGGCGGCGGCGCTCTCCGGATCCCTGGAGCTCGTGGCGGCCAGGTCCCTCCACGAGGTCGTGGCCATGCTCCGGGGGGAGGTGATCCCCGTGGGAAGGAGGAGGGGCAACGGGGGGCGGGTGGGCGGGCGCCTGCTCCCTTTCGGTGCCGACCGGGGCGCACCGGACCCGCGGGGCGAATCCACCGTGGACCTCTCGCGGATCCGTGGGCAGGCGGTGCCCCGCCGGGCCCTCGAGATCGCCGCGGCTGGGCGACATCCGATCCTCCTGGTCGGCCCGCCCGGGGCGGGGAAGACCCTCATGGCCCGGGCCCTCCCGGGACTCCTTCCCCCGCTCGGACCTGACGATGCCCTCGAGGTCACGGCCATCCATTCGGTGGCTGGGCTCCTCCCCCCCGGGCGCGGAATGCTCGTCCACCCTCCCTTTCGCGCGCCGCACCATGGTGCCTCCGAGGCCGCCCTCGTGGGAGGAGGGAGTCCACTCCGGCCCGGCGAGATCACCCTCGCCCACCGGGGGGTTCTCTTCCTGGACGAGCTCGCCCACTGGAGCCGGTCGGCCCTCGAGGCGCTCCGGGAGCCCCTCGAATCCGGTTTCGTGGACGTGATCCGCGCGGGGCGGCAGGCGCGGTTCCCTGCGGACTTCCTCTTCGTCGGGGCAATGAACCCCTGCCCCTGCGGAAACGAGGGGAGGGACGAGGTGGCCTGCCGCTGCGACCCCGCCCTCGTGGCCCGGTACCGCGCACGGATCTCGGGTCCGCTCCTGGACCGCATCGATCTCAAGCTCCGCGTACGCCCGACCCCGCCCGAGACACTCCTGGCACGGCGCTCGGGCGAGGACTCGGCCACCGTGCGGGCCCGCGTCGAGGCAGCACGGGCCCAGGGAGCAGGGGGGCGCACGGGACCCGAGGTGGAGGCCATGACCTCGCCCCGGGCGCTCAGGATCCTCACCGACGCAGCGGAGACGGGACACCTCTCGAGCCGGGGTGTCGTGCGTGCCCTCCGGGTGGCAAGGACGGTGGCGCTCCTCGACGGGAAGGAGACGGTGGGGGAGGACCACGTGGCGGAGGCGCTGCATTTTCGGGAACCCTGAACGCCGTGACGGAAGCTCCAGGTTGTCAGGAACCCCCGGATCACGTACTCTTTCCGGCGCCGGAGGCACCCTGTTCCCATCCGTTCGAGCGCCATGCACTACCTGGACTACGCCGCCACCTCCGCCGTCCGTCCTCCC
>JBJHCE010000045.1:0-20171 GCA_050485865.1 Gemmatimonadales bacterium
CCGCTCTGCACCAGGGGCTCGGGCTCCAGGGCCTCCCTCAGCCCCATGCGCGGGTAGGGGAGCGTGTAGCCGGGTTCGAGGTCGGCCCACCGCTCGCGGGTCACGGTGAGGATGTCTCCGTCGAGGGTCTGCCGGCCGCCGGCCAGGTCGAACCCCTCGAGCGCCACCCCCGTGAGGCGGAAGCGGAGGCGGTCGTAGCCCCCGGCGGCGTCCAGGCGGGCGTTCGACGCGATGGCGGTGGCGAAGACGAGGTCGGTGGCGGGGTCGGCGCCGGCCCCCCGGGCGTCGTCCCGGGCCTGCCGGGCGAGCTCGAACTCGGTGCGCTCGATGCTGAAGCCGAGGGGCGAGGTGGAGCGGAGGATCCGGCCGTCGCCGTCGATCCAGCTCTCCACCTGCACGCCGCCGTAGCGCTCGACGATCCGCCAGGCGGGCACGGACCGCTCGCCTGCGGGGCTCCACCGCCCGGTGGCCGGATCCACGGTGGCGGAATCGGTCACCACGTAGCTCGCCTCCTCCAGCACCTCCACCTCCACCACCCGGTTCGATACGGTCGACGGATCGAAGACCGGAAAGCGGATCGTGCGGCCCGCGCGGAGTTCGCCTCCCTTGGCCAGGCGGATCGGGAGCATCGAGGCCACGAGGGGGGGCTCGGCCAGGCGGAAGCGGACCTCCTCGGGGTCCGTGCCCCCGGCGGAAATCCGTACCGTGAGGAGGGAGTCCCCCTCGACCCTCCCCTCGGCGTCGAAGGCGCCTGCGGCAGACTGGAGGGCGAACGTGAAGTCCAGGAGCCGGAGGGTGGACGACATGGTGGCCGACGAGCGGATCACCGCCTGCCCCTCCTCGCCCATGGCCAGGAGGTCCAGCTGGGTCAGGTCGTCGAGGCGGAACCCCTCGGGAATCGTGTCCAGGCGCGACGACGAGGTCCCGATGGTGCGCTCGCCCATCCGGATCGCGTAGAAGTGCGTGCCGGGGTCGAGGGTGAGGAGCGCCTCGGCGAGGCGGGTGAGCTCGGGCTGGAAGTACTCCCGGCGCACCTGCCATCCCACCGCCACGAGCCAGAGGGCGAGGACCAGGACCCCGAGGGCGGCGCGGCGGCTCACCGGGGCTCCTCCGGGGCACCCGTCGCCACGGCCACGGAGACCTCCGGAAGCCCCCGGGCGAGGGTGGCGCCCAGGAGCTCCGCCTCGTCTCCGGAGGCGGCAGGCACGAGGATCGTGGCGGGAAGGTGCGCCCCCTCCGTCCACCCGGCGAGGACGTCGGCCAGGATCTCCGCCCCCTCCTCCACCGGGAGCTGCCCGGGCCCTACCCCGAGCGGTGGGAGGACCAGCGCCTCCACCCCCCACTCCCCCGCCTGGCGCAGGGCGTTTCCGAGGGCCCGCACGAGGACCCCCCGGCTCACCCCCTCCTCGGGGGCGAGGACCACCGCGTGGAGGAGGAGGGCAAAGGGAAGCGCCCCTCCCGGGGTCACCATGACGCCCCCGGCGGGGAGCCCCTCCATGGCGGCCAGGCGGGCGCGGAGCTCCTCGCCCCCCGCCACCTCCACCTCGCGGGACCAGGGGGTGATCCCCTCCAGGGCCCCGTTCACCGGACGCACGAGGGCGCCCCCCTGCACGCGCAGGGGGTCGGCCACGAAGACGCGGATCTCGAGGGGCATGAAGGCGGGGCCGGAAGGAACGGAGGAGGGCGGGCTCAGTCGCCCACCGACTCCCCTACCCACGCCAGGTAGGGCGGGTGCCCTTCTCCGACCGGAAGGGCGAGGACCTCGGGCACGTCGTAGGTGTGAAGCTCCGGCACCCGGGCGAGGAGCCGGGGAAGGGCCGCCTCGGTGGTCTTGAGCACGAGGAGCGCCTCCGCCTCCTCGTGGACCGCGCCCTCCCACCGGTAGATCGAGGTCATCCCCGGCAGGACCGACCCGCACGCCGCGAGGCGCTCGTCCACGAGGATGCGCGCCATGGCCCGCGCCGCCTCGGCGTTCGGGAGGGTCACGAGAACCACGCGGACGGAAGTGGGCCCCGGGGTCACCATCCGGTGAACACCGCCTGCCCGTCGTTGGCCTCGTCGTACACCTGGCCGAGGACCTCCTTCATGCGCTCCTGCACCACCCGCCGCTTCACCTTCTGGGTGGGCGTGAGGGAGCCGTCCTCGATGGTGAAGGGCTCGTCGAGAACGACGAGCTTCTTCGGCATCTCGTAGCGGGCGAGGTCGGAGAGCTCCCTTTCCATTTCGTTCAGGAGATGCGACTGCACCCGCCCCTCGGCGAGCATGGCCCTGCGGTCGCCGGTGTCGATCCCCTGCTCCGCCGCCCATCCCTCGAGGGCGGCAAAGTCGGGCACCGCCAGGAGGGTGATGAAGCGCTCCCGGTCCCCCACGAGGACCGGCTGGTCGAAGAAGCGATTCTTCTTCAGCCGGTTTTCGATGGGCTGGGGCGCCACGTTCTTTCCGCCCGCGGTGACGATCAGGTCCTTCTTCCGGTCGGTGATCCGGAGGAATCCGTCGGCGTCGATCTCGCCCACGTCGCCGGTGTGGAACCAGCCGTCCGCGTCGATCACCTCGGCGGTGTCGTCGGGGCGGTCCAGGTACCCCTTCATGACCTGGGGTCCCCGGATCAGGATCTCGCCGTCTTCGGCGATCCGGACCTCGGTCCCCGCCACCGGCTTCCCCACGGTGCCGATCCGGAAGTTCGCCGGGAAGTCGCCCGGGTGGTTCACGTTCGTGACCGGGCTCGTCTCGGTGAGGCCGTACCCCTCGAGAATGACGATCCCCGCCGAGAAGAAGAAGCGGTTGATGTCGGGGGCAAGGGGGGCCCCGCCGCTCACGAAGTAGCGGAGCCGCCCCCCCACCCCGGCGGCGATCTTGGAGAAGACGAGGCGGTAGGCGAGCCCGTACTGGAGGCGCACCCCCAGGGGCGGGGTCGTTCCGGCGAGCTTCGCGTTCGCCCACCGCTCGCCCACCCCCTTGGCCCACCCGATGAGCGCCCCCTTCACCCCGGTGGCCGAGGTGACCTTGGCGTAGACCTTCTCGTAGAGCCGGGGCACTGACACGACGATCGTGGGGCGAATGGCCTTCAGGTCATCGGGAACCGTCTCGATGGAGCGGGCATACGCGATGAGGCACCCCCGGCTGAAGAGAAGGTAGTCCACCATCCGCTGGAAGACGTGGGAGAGCGGCAGGAACGAGAGGGTCACGTCGCGCTCGTCGATGGGGAGCACCCGGCTCGCCGCAAGCACGTTCGACGAGAGGTTCCGGTGCGTGAGCATCACCCCCTTGGGGTCGCCGGTGGTTCCCGAGGTGTAGAGGATCGTGGCCAGGTCCGAGGGGCGGGCCGAGAGCGCCTCCTCCCGGAAGGCGTCCGGATCCCGGTCCGCGCCGGCTTCCACCCCCGAGGCCAGGAACCCCGTCCACGAGACGACTCCCGCCGGGAGGTCCCCCGGGGGCGGGTCGAAGACCACCACCTGCCCGAGGGCCGGAAGCCGGTCCCGGATCTCGAGGACCTTCTCCATCTGCGCCCCGTCGGCCACGAAGACGAGCTTCGCCCCGGCATCGTTCAGGATGTAGGCGACCTGCCCGGGGGTAAGGGTGGCGTAGATGGGCACATCCACGACCCCGGAGGCGAGGCAGGCGTAGTCCGCCATGGCCCACTCGGGGCAGTTGTCCGAGAGGATCGCCGCCCGGTCGCCCCGCTCGAGCCCCGCCGCCCGGAGGGCCGCGGCGGCGCGCCGGACCCGGTCCCCCGCCTCCCGGTGCGAGAGATCCTGCCACCCGGTGCCGTCGTGGTACCGGAAGGCCGGGGCCTCCTCGAAGCGGTCCATGGCCTCGAAGTAGAACTCGACGAGGGTCGCTTCGGGAAGATCGGCCGGATTCGAGGCGAAATCGGTCGCCATGGGGTCGGCTCCTTCGGCTGGGGCCCGGCGCGCGCGCCCCGCCATGGGGGGGCCGCCGGCGGGCCGGGTTCAGGCCAGGTCGAACGACGTCCGGATGCTGAGGTCGGGGCGGAGCGTGTGGTGCACGCTGCAGTACTTCTCCTCCGAGAGGCGGATCGCCCGCTCGACCCGGGCCCGGTCCCGCTCCTCCGGGCCCTCCAGGCGGAAGTGCAGGGTGATCTCCTCGTAGTAGCGGGGCTCCTCGCCCCGGCGCTCGCCGACGAGGTCGAGGGAGATCGCGTCGAGCTTCACCCGGGACTTCTCGAGGATCACCTGCACGTCGATCGCCATGCATCCCCCGAGGGCGAGGAGGAGCATTTCCATGGGGGCCGGCCCCGTCTCGCTGTCTCCGTCGATGCGAACCACGAGATCGGGCCCCGCGCCTCCGGTGGTCCCGTCGAAGCGGAGCCCTTCTCCGGTCCAGGTGAGGTGGGCGGTGCGGCGGTTCGGGTGCTCAGGCGTCGACATGCGGGTCGGGTTCTCCGCGAAGCTGGGCCAGCGTGGTGCGGGCGTGGGCAATGTGCTCCCGGGCCTCGGGGCCCCGGGGCGGACTCGAGAGGAAGCGCTCCAGGTGCCGGGCGGCCTCGGCGTTCTCTCCCTTCCGGAGAAGGAGGAAGGCGAGCCCGTAGTGGGCGCCGTGGGCGTCGGGCTCCTTCTCGAGCACCGAGCGGTAGGTGCGGATCGCCTCCTCGACCATGCCGATCCGTGTGTACGCGATGGCGATCTGCTGGAGAATCACCGCGTCCCCCGGCTCGTCCCGGAGGGCGAGACGGAAGGAGGTGAGCGCATCGTGGAACTTCCCCTCGCGGAGGAGGGCCATCCCCTCCTCGTAGTAGTCCACCCGCTCGGCATCCCCCTCTCCGCCGAGGATCTTCTTCCAGAAGTTCATACGGCTCCCGGGCCCAGGTCTTTTGGTTTCGGGTCCGAAGGTAGCGGCCGCACGCACGCGTACGCAACGCCGAATCCGCCTCTCCTCTCCCCCCCCCTCACCGTACCCCCACCAGGTGCCGATCGGTCTCGAGGAGGACCTCCCGGACCTGACCCGTGACCGCGGTCACGACCTCGCCCCGGGCCGCCTCGCCCCCCGGCGCATCGGGGTCCGGAAGCTCGACGACGACCCGGGCCCCGGGGGCGGTGACCCGGAAGGCCTCGTCCAGGTGCGTCCGGGCCCACGCCGCACCCAGCGCCGTACCCCGGAAGGTCATGGAAAAGAACGGGAGCCGCGACCCGGCGTGGAGCCGCGAGACCCCCTCCACCTCGCCGCGCCCCCGGAGCCCGGGGTGGAGCGCCACCACCTCGGCGCCCTCGATCATGGCCGCGAGCCGCTCGCCCTGCCGGGCCGGAGCTCCCACCAGGAGAAGGTGCGCCGGCCCCTTGGACACCCCGAGCATCGCCGCAAGCCGGAGCCCCCCCTCGGCATCGTCCGGACCGGGATCCGCCCCCTCGGGCTCCTCCTCCAGGGGTGCTGCGGGAGGCGGGCGGAAGTCCCCGAACCCCCCCCGCACCGGGTAGCGCTCCCGGCAGTTCGCGCACCCGAAGTGCCCTTCGAGGATCCGCCGGTCGCGGACCACGTCGGAGAGGAGGATGAGCCCGAACTCGGGCCCGCACCGGGGGCAGGCGAGCCGGTCGGTGACGAGGAGATGCATGGCCTTTTGGGGGGGTACGGGCGCGGACCCGGGGCTCAGAGCCCGGGGGCCCGGAACGCCGGGATCCCGCCCCCCGCCGACGCCGGTCCGTACTGGGCCCACTGGGTGGGAGACTCCCACACCCGGGCGTAGAGGAGCCCCCGGGCGATCGCCTCGGGAAGCCGCCGCTCGAGCTCCTCGAAGAACCAGCGGGCCTGGTTCTCGGCGCTCGTCTCCACCCCCTGGAACTGGGGGAGGTCGTTCAGGTTCGTGTGGTCGAGCCCCCCGGCGAGCTCCCGGAGCACCCCCTTCAGGTCACCGAAGTCGAAGGCCATCCCGGCCTCGTCGAGCTCCGTGGCCTGCACCGCCGCCTCCACCACGTACCGGTGGCCATGAAGCTGGGCGCACTTCCCCCTGTGGTTCCGGAGGAAGTGGGCGGCGTCGTAGTGGGCCTGGCTCGAGATCGTGTAGACGTGCATGGCGGGTCGGGTGGCAGCTCGGTGGGGGGCGGACCGCGGCCTCACCCCCGCTCGATGGGAAGGAAGGGGATCCGCACCCCTTCCGGCCGCGTCACCACGAAAGATACCGCCTCGGCCACGTCGGCGGGACGGAGCATCGCCGCTCGAGGGGGGAGGTTCGGGTCGGTGTCCGGGTCCATGGGGTCCCAGATCGGCGTGTCGGTGGCCGCGGGCTCCACCAGGGTGGCCCGCACCCCGGTCCCCCGGAGCTCCTCCAGGAGCACCTCGTGGAACCCCCGCACCCCGAACTTGGACGCCGAGTAGGCCGCGTTCCCGGGAAAGGCCTTCCGCCCGGCCACCGACCCCACGAGGACGAGGGTCCCGCTCCCCCGGGCCTTCATTCCCGGCAGTACCCCCCGCACCAGGAGCGCCGTCGCCCGCACGTTCAGGGTCCAGTTGAGATCGAGCTCCGCCGCCGTCATCTCCTCCACCGCCCCCAGGGTGAACACCCCCGCCGAAGCCACGACGATGTCGGGCTCCGCCCCCCCGGAGCGTTCCCGGAACGCGGCGAGCATCCCCTCGACCCCCTCCTCGGTGGCGAGATCTCCCGGCAGGGCCCACCCGCCGAGCTCCCGGGCCAGCCCCCCCAGCACCCCCTCGCTCCTGGCGGCCACGGCAACCCGTGCGCCGTGACCGGCGAGAACCCGCGCCACCGCCTCGCCGATTCCCCGGGATGCGCCGGTCACGAGGGCGGTCCTTCCGGCAAGCCCGCCCGGCTGCATCTCCCTCATCCCACCGGGGGGCGCGAGTGCATGCACAGGCGGAGGAATTCGTCCCGGGTCGCCGGATCCTCGAGGAACGCCCCGCGCATGGCCGAGGTGATCGTGAAGGAGTTCTGCTTCTCGATCCCGCGCATCATCATGCAGAGGTGGTGGGCCTCGATCACGACGCCGACCCCCTGGGGCTGGACCACCTCCCAGAAGCTCTGGGCGATCTCTTCGGTGAGCCGCTCCTGCACCTGGAGGCGCCGGCTGAAGACCTCGACCAGGCGCGCCACCTTCGAGAGCCCCAGGATCTGCCCGTCGGGGATGTACGCCACGTGCACCTTCCCGAAAAAGGGGAGCATGTGGTGCTCGCAGAGGGAGTACATCTCGATGTCCTTCACGATGATCATGTTGTGATGCCGCTCCTGGAAGAGGGCATCGCCGATCGTCTCCTCGGCCGAGACGTGGTAGCCCCGGGCCAGGTGGTCCCAGGCCTTCACGACCCGCTCCGGGGTCTTGAGGAGCCCCTCCCGGTCCGGGTCCTCGCCGATGCGGCGGAGGGTCTCGCGGATGAGCGCCGTGAAGGGAACGCGCTCGAGGGCGGCGGCGTCTTCCGGCGAGGCGGGGCCGTGCAGGGGGGGGAGGGCGCCGCTTCCGTCCAGTACGGGCGCGACGCCGGTGGGGATGTCGGGGGTCATGGGGTGTTCCATTGAGGGCATGCGGGCGGGGAGTGAGGGCGAAGTCAGCCGCCCTCGTACTCCACCCAGTTCCGGGGGGTCTCGCGGAGGACGAGGCGCACGAGCCGCACCCCTTCCGGGATCCGGGGCTCGATCCGCTTCCAGATGGCGACCACGAAGTTCTCGGTCGTTGGGTTCACCCCGGCGAGCCAGGGGACCTCCACGTTCAGGTTCCGGTGGTCCACGTCGTCCACCACGACCTCGGTCACGATCCGCTTGAGCTCGCCCAGGTCCATGACGTACCCGGTGTCGGGGTCCACGGGGCCCTCGAGGGTCACGTCGAGCTCGTAGTTGTGGCCGTGGCCATGGGGGTTTGCGCACGGTCCGAAGACCTCGCTGTTGCGCGCGTCGGACCACGCCGGGTTCATGAGGCGGTGGCCGGCGTTGAAATGGAGGCTTCGGGTCACGCGGACCCGGGGGGGTGCGGTCATGGGTCGTGGGCCCCGGCGGTTCGGGGGTTCGTGGGCGTTCGTTCGAGGGGCTCCTTCGGGGGATGCGCACCGGGCGGGCGGACCCGCGGGGCCGGTACGTTCCGGGGCGCGGGTACCCGGATCGGCCGCCCGGGGTCCACCGGGGCGGGGCGCCGCGCCCCGGGGGGTGGGGCGGGCTGGATGGTGCAGGCTGCACCGTGCGGTCCATGCGATGCGGTCGCCTTGCGTCGGGGTGAGGCGGCCTGCACCCTTTGCCCATGAACCCGCGCCCGCCTGACGCACCCCCCATGTACACGCGCTGCCCCGCCTGCCGGGGTGACCTTGGACGAAACGAGGCGCTTCCGGCGTTCCCCGTCGGGCGCCGGCTGGCGTACGACCCCGATCGGGGTCGCCTCTGGGCGGTCTGCCACCGGTTCCGTGCCTGGAACCTGGCTCCACTCCTCGAGCGGTGGGAGGCGCTGGAGGAGGCCGAGGCGGCCTCGGCCCGGGGCGTTGTGGGGTCGTCGACGGAGCACGTGGCCCTGGTCCGGCTTCCCGACGGGACCGAGCTCGTGCGCGTGGGCGAGAAGGTCGGGCGCGAGGAGTTTGCCGGGTGGCGTTTCCAGGGGCGGGTCCGGGGAAGGCTCCGGCGATTCGCGGGTCGCCACGCCGGGTGGGGTGCGGCCGGGGCCGCGGCCGCCGTGGGTACGGCAGTGGCCTGGCCTGCGGCGCCACTCCTCGCGGTGGGGGCGCTCGCGGTGGGCCCCGTGGGGGCACTCGTGCACGAGAGGCTTCGTCCGAGCGTGATGGGGTCGGTGGGACCGATCGAGGTCGGAGACCGGACCCTGGGCCCCGACACGCTCCACTGGAGCGAGCTCCGGCGGGACCCTGCCTCCACGGCGGGATGGTGCGTCCGGGTTCCCGTGGAGGAGTGGGGGCCCGGGTGGGGCGTCCCGCCGGTCGAGGCACCCCGGATGACCCTTCGCGATGCGGATGGGCTCCGGGTCCTCCGGACGGTACTGCCGGGGATCGGGTTTCTCGGCTACGCCAGGTCCGTCATCGCGAACGCCTCCTCCGAGGTGGTCCGCCTCGGCTCGGCAGGCGCGGTGCTCCGCGCCGCCGCCGACGAGCTCGACGCCGACGATGCGTGGCAGCCGGTCGGCCGTGCTCCCGGGAGGGGTTTCCGGGGGGTTCGCGCGGCCGGGCCACGGCACCTGGTGGTGGGCGCGAACCCGGTGATCCGCCTGGCCCTCGAGATGGTCGCGAACGAGGAGACGGAGCGGCGGGCGATCGAGGGAGAAATGGACCTGATCGAACGGGAGTGGGCGGAGGCGGAGGCGCTCGCTGCGATCTCCGACGACCTCCTCCTCCCCGACTCGGTCCGCGAGCGGATCGCCGCGCTCCGGGCTCGCCCCGACGAGGAAACGGGGCGGACGGGCTGACGGGCGGAGGCGGTCGCGCGCTTTCGGGTTCGGGGGTACGTTGCCGCGGTCAGCCACGACCGCGCCCGCGCCCCACCCCACCCCACGACCCCGCCACGACCATGCGCTCCCGTTCCGCCCTTGCCTCCGCTCTCGCCTCCGCGCCTGGCCTCGCCGCAGTCTTCGCGCCTCGCTCCGCCGCCTGCTCCGCCGCCGCCCTCCTGGCCCTGGGCCTCGCCCTGGCCGGGTTCCCCCCTTCGGGGCCCGTCGAGGGGGCGGCCCAGGGGCCGGCCCAGGGGGCGGCCGAGTCCTTCGACCTCCTCCTCGTGGGGGGGCACGTCCTCGACGGGACGGGGAACCCGTCGTTCCGGGCCGACGTGGGGATCCGGGAGGGTCGCATCTCCCGAATCGGAAGTCTGGAGGGGGCCCAGGCGACGCGGGTGGTCGACGTCACGGGGCACGTGGTGGCCCCGGGGTTCATCGACATCCACTCCCACGCCGACGCGCGGCTCTCGGGGACGAACCCCCGGGCGCGGGCGGCGCCGAGCCTGGTGGCGCAGGGGGTGACGACGGTGGTGGTGAACCAGGACGGGCGCTCGCCCTGGCCGATCCGGGACCAGGTGGCGCAGCTCCGCGCGCGGGGGCACGGGCCGAACGCCATCGTGCTCGTGGGGCACGGGGAGGTCCGGCGGCGGGCCATGGAGGGCGATGTCGAGCGCCCGGCAAACCCCGGGGAGGTGGAGCGGATCCGAGGCCTCGTTCGCGAGGGAATGGCTGACGGGGCGTGGGGGATCTCCTCGGCCCTCGAGTACAACCCGGGGCGGTGGAGCACCACGGGCGAGGTCACGGCGGCGGTGGCGGAAGTCGCGGCGGGGGGTGGAGTGTACGTGGCGCACCAGCGGAGCGAGGGGTCGGACCCCATGTGGTACTGGCCGTCACGGGACGAGCCGGGGCCGCCGACCCTGATCGATGCGGTCCTGGAAACCATCGAGATCGCCGAGGCGACGGGGGTGCCGACGGTGGCCTCGCACGTGAAGGCGAAGGGGGCCCACTACTGGGGGACGAGCACGGCGGTGATCCGGCTCATCGAGGAGGCCCGGGGGCGGGGGGTGCCGATCTACGCCGACCAGTACCCGTACGAGACCACCGGAAGCGACGGGAACACGGTGCTGATCCCGGCGTGGGCCTTCGCCGAGGGGGGGCGCCGGGTGGAGGGGGGGACGCTTGCGGACGCGGTGGCGGCGGTGCTCGCCGACGCGGAGCTCGCCCGGGACCTCCGGACCGACGTGACCCACGAGATCCGCCGGCGCGGGGGGCCGGACCGGGTGGTGATCCTCGAGCACCCCCGGGACCCTTCCTTCGACGGGAGGTCGCTCGCCGAGGTGGCGGCGGGGTGGGGGGTGCCGCCGGTGGAAGCGGCGTTCCGGCTCCAGGCGGAAGGGGACCCGGGGCGGCGCGGGGGCGTGCGGATGCGGGGGTTCTCCCTCCACGACATGGACATTGCCGCCTACGCCGCCCTCGACTGGATGCTTACCGCGTCGGACGGAGGGATCGCCCTGCCGGAAGACGGGTTCGTGCACGCCCGCTTCTACGGGACCTTCCCCCGGAAGATCGGCTACTACGCCCGCGACCGGGGAGTCCTCACGGTGCCGCACGCGGTGCGCTCCGCCACCTCGCTCCCCGCGCAGGTGCTGGGGCTCCGCGACCGGGGCATGGTGCGCGAGGGGTTCCACGCCGACCTCGTGGTCTTCCACCCCGACGAGATCGCCGACCGGGCCACCTTCTTCGAGCCGCACCGGTTCCCCGACGGGATCCCGTACGTGCTCGTGAACGGGGTTTTCGTGGTGGAGGAGGGTGCACTCACCGGGGCGCTTCCCGGGCGGGTGCTCACGCCGGCGGAGGACCGGGGGGCGCCGCGGGTGCCTTGAGGGAGAGGTGGAGGCGGCGCGGCGCGGGGCGGGGTGGCGCCGCCCCGTTGGGTGCCGCGGGCGCCTTGACATTGTCAAGGATGGCAGAGGTCGCCCGCGCGGGGGTTCTTGACAATGTCAAGGATGGGGGCACCCGCCTCCGCCGAGGGCCTTGACATTGTCAAGAACGGGGGGCGGGGCGGTGCGGGGACGGGAGGGGCCGGAGCAGGCCCCACGAAAAAAGCCGGCGTCCTGCCCCCATGCGGGGGAGGACGCCGGCTCCGGATCGTGTCGGAGGGGTTGTATTGAAGCCCGGGTACAATCTCTGGTGACTTCCCCACGTCTTCCGAAGTCCCCTCGCGGGGCGGGTCGTCAGTCGCGGGAGTCAGTCCCGGCTTCAGATGTGTTGGCTCAATAACGAGGCCCTCCGACACATCCGGACTTGCAAGGTATCGGTCAGAAGGTCCCGTGTCAAAGGGTTTCGGGGGCGGGGGTGTGGTGCCGGCGCCGGGGCGCCGGCCCGTTTCGCGTGTCTTGGGGCATGTGCCGGGTCGCGTGCGTGGGCGGGCGGGTGAGTGGGGCGGGCGGGCGGGTGAGTGGGGCGGGCGGGTGAGTGGGGCGGGCGGGTTCGGTCCGTGTGCCGGGCCGGTGGGACCGGCGGGTGTGCCCAGGCCCCCCCGGAACGGGCCCGCGACCAGCGGGCACCGATAACAATTCACCTTTCGAGCCTTCGCGGGGTGTCGAGGGCTGAATTGTTCTCGAATTCCGGGGCGTTTCGCGATCTCGACGCGACTCCGGGCGTCGAGCGCTGAATTGTTCCCGGATTCCGGGGCGTTTTCGGGTACTCGACAGTTCCGGCACCCTCGAGGGCTGAATCTTGATCGGTGCCGGGGGTCGGGGGGCGCGGCGGGAGCCGGGGCAGGCGCGGCGGGGGCCGGGGCAGGCGCGGCGGGGGCCGGGGCAGGCGCGGCGGGAGCCGGGGGCAGGCGCGAGGGCCGAAAACGAAGAAGCTTGCGCCCCCGCGGGAAAGAGCCGCACGTTGGAAACGCGCTGGAGGCCGTTCACCCGGCTCGACCTGCTTTCGGGCCGCCGCCCCCTTCCCCCCGTGGAGCCCCCATGCTGACCCTTTCCGCCCTCCTCGCCGCCGGTACCCTCACCACCGGTCCGGCCCCCGCGTTCGCGGCCGTGACGCCGGGGTTCGCGGCCGTGACGCCGGGGTTCGCGGCCGTGACGCCGGGGTTCGCGGCCGTGAACCCCGCAGCACCGACGCTCAAGTGCGGACCGCGCCCACCGGGTTCCGCGGAGCTTCCCGTCGCCATCCTGGTGGACGGAACGGTGGCATGGGCCGGCCCGGCCTGGAGCCCGGTGAACGACGAGGCGCGGGACGCCCTGGACCTCGACCCGGATGCGGTCCACTCCGTCCACATCATCTGCTCGGCACACCTTGCCCGCCTCGGAGTGGAGGCGTGGGAGGGAATGTACATCACCACCCGGGCGTCGGGGGTGCACCACCTGGACGAAGCACTCCGGGAGATCCACGGGCTCCAGGAGCGCTTCCGTGCCGAACACGGGCGCTGGGCGGCGAGCGTCGAGGCCCTGGGGTTCTCGCCCCCGGTTCCGGGGCTCGCCCTCGAGATCGAGGTCCGCGAGGACGACGACTCCTGGATCGCACGGGGGACCCACCCGGTATCGATCACCCGATGCGCGGTGTCGGGGCGGGTCCGGGCAAATGGCGCGGCACCGGCGGCGGACGGTGGCGAGGACCCGGCCCAGCTCACCTGCCGGGTGATGGACCCCGACGACGGTGCCTTCCCGCAGCTCGCGAAGACCCCCTGACGACGGTGTCCGCGCAGGAGCTCCGGGGGCAGGTCCCGCGGGGTGAGGCCCGGCGGTGGGATCCGGGCCCTCAGTCCCGGTAGGACCTGAGCCGGGCCAGGTTCCGCCGGTCGAAGGTGACCATGTCGTCGCCCTTCGGGGTCTCGAGCACCTTCGGCGTGGTGGTGAACCGGTCGTCGGTCATGATCCGGCGGAAGGGCGCGTCACCGAGGGACCCGAGCCCCACGTGCTCGTGGCGGTCCTTCCGCGACCCGAACGGGTGCTTCGAGTCGTTCAGGTGGAAGAGCCCCAGGCGCTCGAGGCCGATCAGGTCGTCGAAGCGAGCCCAGACCCCGTCGTAGTCCCCTACCAGGTCGTACCCCGCCGAGTAGGCGTGGCAGGTGTCGAAGCAGATCCCCACCCGGCCGCGCACGCCCTCGGGAATCCGCCCGAGGATCGCCGCCAGGTCCTCGAAGCTCCCCCCCACCGAGGTCCCGGATCCCGCGGTGATCTCGAGGAGCACCCGGGTCGGCCCCGGCACCGCCTCGAGGGCGCGCCCCACCGCTTCGGCATTCCGCTCGATCCCCGAGGCCGCGTCACCGTCGGTGGCGTTTCCCGGGTGGGTCACGAGAAAGTCGAGCCCGAGCGCCCTGCACCGGGCCAGCTCCTTCCGGAAGGAGTCCAGCGATCGGGCCCGGAGGCCGTCGTCCGGGGAGGCCAGGTTGATCAGGTAGGAGTCATGCGACCCGGCCACCCGGATCCGCCGGCCGGCACGCTCGGAGGCGAAGGCCGCCGCCCGGTCGGGATCGATCTCGGGCTCGGCCCAGCGGTTCGGCTGCTTCGTGAAGAGCTGGAGGGTCACCGACCCGATGTCCCGGGCCCGTTCCGGCGCGTGCTCGACCCCGCCCGCAGTGGAGACGTGCGCGCCGAGCTCGTCGTCCAGGTCGGTGAAGGGAAGGTCCGCCGGCTCCGGCGCCACCGTCACTGCGGGCTTCGGGCGAAGGGGTCGTCGGTCGCCGGGGGGAGCGCCTCCTCGTCGACATCGGACACGAGGAACTCTCGTTCCAGGTGGGCCTGGTACGGCGCCGGCGGAGGCGGGGGCTTCACACCCTCGTCCACCACGACCTTGTTTCGCCCCTCGTTCTTGGCCTTGTAGAGCGCCGTGTCGGCCCGGTCCAGGAGGTCCGTGGCCTTCCCGCCGTCCTGGGGCCAGGCCACCGCCACCCCGAGGCTCGCCGTGAGGGTGTCGCCGTTCGCGGTGCCAGGGTTCGGGATCCGGGTGTAGGAGACGGCATCGCGGATACGCTCGGCCACGAGGATCGCGTGCTCCTCCTTCGTCCTCGGAAGGAGCACGGCGAACTCCTCTCCCCCCAGGCGGGCCGGAAGGTCCTCGGTGCTCCGGACCGCCATGCGGAGCACGCCGCCGACCTGGCGGAGGGCGGCATCGCCTTCGCCGTGGCCCCGGGTGTCGTTCAGGTTCTTGAAATGGTCCAGATCCACGAGAATGAGCGCCAGCGACGCCCCCTCGCCGGCGAGCCGCTCCCAGAGGGCCTCGAGGCGCTCGTGGAAAGCCCTCCGGTTCGCGATTCCGGTCAGGGGATCGAAGCCGATCTGGGCCTGGAGTTCCAGGTTCAGCGACGACATGCGCCGGAACCCCCGGAGCCGGTTCGTGCTGATGATCGCCGTCATCACGAGGGAGGCCAGGATGCCCATGGCCGCCGGGGGCCAGGCGGCGGCACCCGGATCCGCGATCAGGAACCCCACGACCCACGCCAGGAGCACGATGCACGCCGCCACCGCCAGTCGGAGGCCGTCCTGGAAGAAGGCGCCCGCTGCCATGAGAATGATCATGAACCCGGCGGAGTGGAGCGGGTCCCGGGTGATGGCGAGATGGGCGAAGCTCACGGCGGCGGCGGCAAGGGCCACCGCGAAGGCGGCGATATGCGCCCGCTCCGGAGCCACGTTCCCCCCCCGGGTGCGCCAGGCCCCGAACGCACACAGCACCGCCACCCCGAGGGAGACGGCGGCCAGGGTCCGGGCATCGCCCCCGGTGGCGAAGAACCGGAGGTGCCATGCGCCCACAACCAGGTAGATTGCCGCCATGGCCCCCAGGAGGGGCGAGACCTGGTTCACGAGCTCCTGGACCAGGTGCTCCATGACCGTAGCCCGGCGCCGGGGGTCCTCCTGTTCCCTCAGGAGGGCGCGTTCCTCCCAGTGATTCATGGACTCCGGGGTTCAGGACCCGTCTGCCTCGCGCGGCCGGGAGCGGCCGCCAAGGGCACCGGATCAGGTCAGGGTGCTCGTCGCGTCAGCGGGGTCGGGGCCACCCGCAGGGACAACTCGACGGACAAAGTGCAACTTCCGGACCGCCCCGTCCATGGGACGGCGCCTGCGCGTCCCTCCCCACGCCGGGGCCCCGCCATCTTCCGGGGGCACCGGCGACGCCGTTGCAATCTGCACCAATGTGGGGCAAAGTGTCCAACGAGGAGAAGCCCCCCCCGGGCGGGCCTCGCCCTCACCCCCCCGGAAGCCCGGGCTCCGTCATGTCGCGCACGTCGAGGGCCTCGTCGAGCACCTCGGGCGAGAGGAGCCCCCGCTCCAGGACCACCTCGCGCACCGACCGCCCCTCCTTCGCCGACTGCTTCGCCACCTCGCTCGCCACGTCGTACCCCAGGTGGAGGTTCAGGGCCGTGGCAATCGCCGGGTTGCGCTCCAGGAGCTCCCGCGCCCGGTCCTCGTTCGCCGTGATCCCCTCGACACACCGCTCCGTGAAGGCCCGCACCCCCCCCGCCACGATCTCCGCCGATTCGAGGAAGGCATGGGCCATGACCGGCATCATCACGTTGAGCTCGAAGTTCCCCCGGCTCCCCGCCACCGTCATCGTGGCCTGGTTTCCCATGACCCGGGCGGCCACCATCATGAGCGCCTCCGAGAGCACCGGGTTCACCTTGCCGGGCATGATCGAGCTTCCGGGCTGCACCGCGGGGAGCTGGATCTCGGCGAGCCCCGAGGTGGGCCCCGAGGCCATCCACCGGATGTCGTCGGCGATCTTCATGAGGGACACGGCCACGGTGTTGAGCGCCCCGTGGGCCTCCACGAGGGCGTCCCGCGCCCCCTGCGCCTCGAAGTGGTCGGCCGCCTCCCGGAAGGCCAGGCCGGTGGCCTCGGAGATCGCGGCAATGGCCCGCCGGGCGAACTCGGGGTGGGTGTTGATCCCGGTCCCCACCGCCGTGCCCCCGAGGGCGAGCTCGGCCAGCGCCTCCGCCGCAGCCTCGAGCCGGGCGACCCCCTTCTCCACCTGCGTCGCGTACCCCCCGAACTCCTGTCCGAGCCGGAGCGGGGTCGCATCCATGAGGTGCGTGCGCCCCGACTTCACGATCCCGTCGAAGTCCCGGGCCTTCCGCCGGAGCACCCCGGCCAGCGCCTCCAGCGCGGGGATCGTCTCCTCCACGAGCGCGAGCCGGCACGCCACGTGGATCGCCGTCGGGATCACGTCGTTCGAGGACTGCCCGAAGTTCACGTGGTCGTTCGGGTGCACCTTCCGGCCGGTCCCCTCGAGGCGCCGGTTCGCGAGGGTCGCCACCACCTCGTTCGTGTTCATGTTGGACGAGGTCCCCGAGCCGGTCTGGTAGACGTCCACCACGAACTGGTCGTCCCACCGTCCCTCGGCCACCTCGGCGGCGGCGGCGGCGATGGCGGCGGCCACGTCGGGCTCGAGGGTCCCGAGGGCGGCATTCGCCTCGGCGGCAGCCTTCTTCACCGTGCCGAGGGCCTGGATCATCCGCCGCCCGAACCGCTGACCGCTCACCGGAAAGTTCTCGAAGGCCCGCTGGGTCTGGGCGCCGTAGAGGGCGGAGGCGGGAACGCGTACCTCTCCGAGGGAATCCTTTTCGATGCGAACGTCGTCGGACATGCCGGAGGCTCCGGTGGTTCGGGGGGTCGTCTTCGGGGGGGGTGGACCGCCCTCCAAGGTACCGATCTCGACCCCCCGGGCGAAGGGGTCGGAGTTGCCCCGCACCCCACCCTCGCGGTAGCGTCTTCGACTCCCGATCCATCCGCCCGGACGCCCCGGCGTCCGGTCCCTTCCGAAGCACCCCATGGCCCCGATGCCCACCCCCCTCCCTGCCCCGCATTGGTTCCGGCCTCACGCCGCTTCCACCGCCCTCTTCCTGGCCACCGCGGCCGTGCTCCTGGGAGCGGCGCCCCGGGACGCGTCGGGCCAGCTCCCCGACGCCCTCCGGACCCACGCCGAACGGTCCGGGTGGACCGAACTCACCCCCCACGACGAGGTGGTCCGCTTCTACTCGGAGCTCGCCCGTCACTCGGACCGGGTGCGGCTTCGGGAAATCGGCCGGAGCCGCGAGGGCCGGGCGATCCTCGGGGTGACGATCGCCGAGCCCGCGGTCTCCGAGCCCTGGGAGGCGCACCGCTCCGGCCGCCCGGTGATCTTCATCGGGGCGCAGGTGCACGGAAACGAGCCCGCCGGAAAGGAGGGGCTCATGCTCTTCGCCCGGGAGCTCGCGGTTGGCGCGTCCGGGGAGCTCGCCCGGGGCGCGGTCTTCGTGCTCGTGCCCCAGATCAATCCCGATGCCGCCGAGGCCGGGGTGGGCGGGACCCGGGCCAACGTGGCGGGCTACAACGTGAACCGGGACTACTCCCGCCTCGTGAACCCCGAGTCCCGGGCGGTGGTGGAGGAGATCCTGACCCCGTGGCGCCCCCACGTGGTGGTGGACGCCCACGAGCTTACCGGGGCCCACGCCTACGACTTCTACGCCCTGCATCCGAGCCACATGGGAACCCCGGCCCCGGTCCGGGAACTCGCCGCGGGCGCCGCCACCGACGCCGTGCGCCGCGCCATCGAGGGTGCGGGGTACACCTACTTTCCCTACCATCTCCTCCCCTCGGATCCGACCCGGATCCCGGAGGAGGGGATCACCGGCGCCGGCTACGGGATCCGGATCCTCCGGAGCTACGGGGGGGTGCGCGGGGCGGTGAGCCTCCTCTACGAGAGCCGCCGCGACGACGACCCGAGCCTCCGGATCGAGGAGCGGGCCCGGTGGCAGCACCTGGCCATGGAGGGGCTCTCCCGGTGGGCCGTCGAGAACGCCGACGAAGTCCTGGCCGCGGTGGCCGCCGGGGTCGCCGAGAACGAGCGGCTGGGAAGCCGGTGGGACCCCGCCGACACGATCGTGGTGCGGGCCGAGCTCACCCCGGGCGACACGGTGGACTACCGCTCCCCCGAGATGCGGCCCCGCGCCGACGGTCCGGGCTTCGAGCCCACGGGGCGGATCCTGGAGCTCCGGGTTCCCTTCCGCGACCGGATCGAGGGGGTGGTGGTCCGCCCCCGCCCGGTGGGGTACCTGGTGGAGGCGCACCGGGGCGACCTGGTGGAGGAGCTCCTTCGCCACGGGCTCCAGGTGGAATGGATCGCGGGGCCCCTTGCACACGAGGTGGAGAGCTTCCGGGTGGACTCGGTCCAGGTGGCGTCGGCCACACAGGAGGGGTACTTCGAGCGCGCGGTCTGGACGACTCCCACCCTCCGCGCCCACGCCTTTCCCCGGGGCGCCTGGCTCGTCCGCGCCGCCCAGCCCATGGCGGGGCTCGCCTTCGCCCTCCTCGAGCCCGAGGACATCGACTCCTTCGCGAGCGAGGGCCGCTTCGCCGCCGAGAAGCGGGTGGGCGGCTTCCTTCCGGTGCACCGCCTGCGGGCGCTCCCCACGGCACCCGCCGAAGGGGTCACCCGGGAGCGGGTCCGGCCCCTGAGGTAGCGCAGCCCCTCAGGGGGCGATGGCGGGGGGGCGGATCCCGATGTCGTCGAGGAGGATGACCCCCGACGCCGAGCGATCGAAGACGAATCGGACCACCGCGAGTTCCCGGGCATCGAGCCCCGGCTCCGCCAGCTCGAAGACGGCGAGGGGCACCTCGAAGGTCTGGAGGAGCTCCTCCGCCCCCCGGCTCTGCGGGGAGTCCAGGAAGGGGAGACGCCAGATCCGGGTCTCCACCGGCTCGGGCACCGGGCCCAGGAAGTCGAGGGCGATCCGGGCCCGGACGCCGCCCCGGTCCTCCACTTCCACCGAGAGGTCCGTCGCCTCGTCCCGGGGCGAGGCGACGCCCAGGCCCAGGGAGAAGACCAGGCTCGAACCGCCGCCAAGGACCTCGGCAAGGCGGGACGCCGGCCCGTTGCCGCCTTCCGCCGGGTGCGGAAGGTGGACCTCGAACGAGGGCTCGGGAGCCGCGATCCCCTGCCGGTCCCACCCGAGGCGGACCACCATCGTCTCCTGGCCCGCACCGTCTCCGGTCCGGAGGCGGAGGGGCTCCTCGCGCCAGAGGTCGAGGCTCCGCCCCTCGAGGCGCACCCCCTCGAAGGCCCCGGAAACCGGGTCCAGGTCCGCCTCGAAGTCCGCGAGGATCAGAGTCCTGCCGTCGTCGTAGCGGGTCACGAACCGGGTCCGGGGGAGCCAGTCCCCCACGACCCGCGGGTCGCGGAAAATCCCCCGGAGGGCGTCGTCGCCCCGTAGGGTGGCATCGAGGAAGGCCGAGGTGAAGACGGCAGCCACCTGCTGCTGGGCTTCAGGGGGAAGGAGGGCCCGGCGGTCCACGAGGCGCGCCACGAGGCCGGGTTGGTCCGACCCGGCGCGCCCGGAGCTGAAGTTCGCGTGGTTCGCCCCCTCCACGTACACCGATGCCCGGAAGGGGAAGGTGCCGGACCGGTCCGGGGTCCCGGAAAGGAGGACCCGGTGGTACTGACCCGCCCCCAGGAAGGAGCCCAGGTCCGCATCGTGGGACCCGTGCACCGCCAGGTAGCTCACGTCCGAGATCGTGGTGGACCGCCCGGTGGGGCGGTAGTGGCGGTCGGTGGGGGCGAGGGCCACCACGGAGCGGATCCCGAAGCCGAAGGAGAGGGGGATCGCGGCGTTGTCCGGGTAGCGCTCGAGCTGGTTCAGCATGGCGGCGAGGGCCGCCGCCTCGCCGCCCCGGGAGTGCCCCACGAGCCCGATCCGGTCCAGGTCGAAGAGCGCCGGCACCCCTTCCGGATCCCGTTCCTGCCACTCGGCGAGAAGGCGGAGGTGTTCCAGGGCGAGCCAGCCCCGGACCGGCATTTCGGCGGCCCGGG
>JBJHCE010000046.1:0-19996 GCA_050485865.1 Gemmatimonadales bacterium
GCCCACACCCTGAAGGAGCTCCTCCGGCCCGAGGACCTCCTCTTCCGGGTCGGGGGCACCACCTTCGCCGTGGTCCTCCTCGGGATCGGCGACGAGGAGGCCCAGGCGTACATGGAGCGCCTCCGCGCCCGGATGCTCACCGAAATGGAGCGCTACGACCGCCCCCTCTCCATCGCCATCGCCGCCGTGAGCGCCGAGCGCGCCTCGGGAAGCGGCGAGGAGCTCTTCGAGCGCACCGGCTCCCTCCTCCGCACGATCAAGCTGGACCGGGCCCCCCACCCCTTCCGCGTGGTGAGCGACCGATACGTGGCGTGAAGGCCCCACCCACGAACGCACTTCCCACGAAGACGGCCCCCCGGACTGGATGTCCGGGGGGCCGTTTCGTTCACCGGGGTCGCCCCCGGGTCAGGGTGTCAGTGCGCCATCAGATCTGGATGGCACCCAGTTCCGGCTCAGGCACCGGATCCCCGTCGCAGTGCGGGATCCCCTCGTTCCCCTCGTTGAAGGAGTTCAGGGTCGACATCCAGTCGCGGACGCCCTCCGGGTCGAAATCGCCGGGGGTGCTCCCCTTGAAGAACGCGAGCCCGTCCTCGTACGCGTCACGGACCTCCTGGTTCAGCGAAGCGAAGGCCTCGTCCCACCAGAGCTCCGGGTTCGCGACGAAGGTCTCGTCGTCTCCGGCGTGGACCCGGGCAATGGCGATGATGTTCAGGTACGCCGCCACCCAGCGCCGCACGGCCTGGTAGTAGAGGTTGCTGTTGTCGCCGGACCACATGGCCTCGGCCCAGCCGAGCCCCGAGTCGAAGAACGGGGACGCCTCGCCCAGGTCGGTGACACCCCCGTCAAGCGAGAGCCCCACCCAGTCCCACGTATCGTCACGCGGCGGGCCCTGACCCGGGATCCGGTCCTTGAAGAACTGGTTGTGGGTCATCCAGTACCCGAGGGTCAGCGTGCACCCGACGGCGCAGTTCACCGTGACGGTGAGGTCATGGGTCGCGGAGCCCGTCTTGTCCTCGTTGTCCTGGCTCACGAAGGTCGCGGTGTTCGAGAACTCGTTCTCGTCGCACTCGAGCTCGTACCAGTAGTCGGCGCCCATGTCCTCGTCGCCGCCGAACTGGACCGTGTAGGTGAAGGTCTTCGTGGCGCCCGTGAAGTTCGTGACGCAGACCTCCTCAGCCGGATCCCAGGAGTGAAGCACTCCGTTCATTCCGGAGAACACGTCGGACACGTCCACGCAGGCATCCACCAGATCCGTCGGGTTTCCGAACACCACCTGGGCAGTGCCGGAGAAGGCGGTGGTCACGAGCTCACCCTCGCCATCCTCCAGCTCCTCGCTCCCTTCGGCGCTCCAGAGCCGGTTCTGGATCGTGGCCGTGGCGGTGTTCGTCCGCGTGTCGGCGTTCGGGAGGTCCGCCGTGTACGTGCATTCGAGCACCGCCGGGGTCTCCTCGTCGGCTGCCGCAGGCATCTCCCACGGGAACGCGATCGGCTCGTCGCCGTCCATGCACACCACGGTGGCCCCGATGTCCGGCGACACGAGGTCCGTGACCGAATCGATCATCACCGAAATCGGAGCCGGGTTCGTGACCGTGATCTTCCCGGCCACGGCCCAGTCGCTGTCCGTGTACCCCGTGGTCTTGACCTCGATCGAGTACGTCAGGAGCGCGTGCTCGCCCGGCGCCAGGGGTCCGAGCTCGAAGGTCGGGTCGAGGCGCTCACCCGCCCACTTGTCGATGGCCCAGTCGAAGGTGCGGGTGAAGCTCGTCTTCGCGTCCTTCTCCACCGTGAGGGCGTAGCAGTCGATCTCGACGGTAGCCGAGTCCATTTTCTGGAACCCCAGGTCCCCGGTCAGCGTCACCGTGTTCTTGTTCGAGCCCTCGTCCGCGTCGCAGGCGAAGGTGTGGGCATAGTTCCAGGTCTTGCTGTCCGAGATCGTCTCGTCGATCTGCTTGATCGCTCCGAGCACGTCCTCCACCTGGACCTGGTCGTTCACGACGCTCCCCGGTTCCTCGTCCCACTCCACCGCTGCGAAGCCGGCAAAGGCGAGACTTCCGTCGTCGGCATCGTCGAGCGGGTCATCTGCCGTCACGATCACGTCGTTCACACCCTTCACGCCCCGATCGGCCGCGTCGAGGGGATGGCTGTACGTGCAGGTGCGCGTGGCCCCGGCGGGGATCGAATGGGTAGCGGCGGTGAACCACGGGCAGTCGACGTCGACCGCGATGGGGTCCTTCCCCTCGAGGCTCAGGATGTCGGACACCCCGGTGATCGTGACCGCACTCGAAGCCACGTTCTCGATGGTGATCACGCCCTCGATCCGCACGTTCGAATCGACCGGGTCACCCTTGGTGGCCGTCACCGTGTAGTTCGCCACGGCCTCGTCGCCCCGGAACATGTCGAAGGCGTCCTGGTCGACGGATTTCTCCACCTCCCAGTCGAACGAACGGTCGTACTTGCCCTCCGCCGTCTTCGTCACGAGAAGGGTCGGGCGGAAGGCCACGGACCACTCGGAGTTTCCGGACTGCTTGGATTCCGCGTACCCATGGGCCGATACGAAGTAGAGCGCCCACGGGCAGTCCGACCCCAGCGAGGTCGTGCTGCCGGTCGCGGCGTAATCGTACCCGTCGAAGGCGCATGCGGCCCAGTCGGACTGGGGCATCTGGTCGAGGAAGAGCTGGTTCGGGACCAGGAGCCGCATGTCGCTCGCCCCCTGTCCGGACGAGAGATCCGAGCTGATCCAGATCCACCGGAAGCCGGTCAGATCGGGGTTCTGGCCGGTCGGGACCGTCGGGTTCATGTCCCAGACCAGCCGGGCATCCCCAAACATCACTTCCGGCCGGGGGCCCACGACGCCCGCCTGCAGGAAGTTCGCGATCGCGTTGTTTGGAGCCACGTTCGGAACGAGGTAGATCCGGATGTCGTCGACCGAATACTCCTTCTTCGCCTGGGCCCCGGGGGCCTGTCCGTCGAAGCGGAACTCCCGGAAGACCGTCCCCTCCCTGGCGATCGTCGGGATCGAATTCAGCGGCACCGACCGGGTGTTGCTCCCCCCCGAGATCTCGTACTGCCGGTTCGGTCCGCCCGCGTCCGTGTTGTACCCCTTTCCGTCGTCGCGGCCCTGCGCGGTACCGAAGAGGAGGAACGAGGGGAAGGTTCCGGCCCCAGTCCCCTGCACACCGCCCGACTGGGCCTGGGCGCCTCCGGGGAGGCTGGCCCAGACGTTGGGCTGTCTCAGGTCCCAGGGGTCCCCGGCGATGCCCCCCAGCGATCCGCTGAAGCTCGAGACCGCCGGCCCGGGGGTGACCGGATCGGTCGCCATGGACACCGGATCCTGGTCGGTACAGGCCACCGCGAAAGCGCCCACCGCAAGGATCATCATGAATTTCCGCATACCTGCCTCCGCCTGAGGTTTCGAACGGCCCGGATCCATTCCGGGGCCATTGCCCAGCTCCTTCGGCGGAAGCGGCCGCCTCCGCGTCCCTTTCAGGGGATGCGCGGACGCCCGTCTCTTTGCGGACCGGCCTCGCGGCCGGGGTGCCTTTTTCGGGAGCGGTCCCACCACCGCGCAGGGGCAGGACCTGGAACTTCTGGCGGGATTTCGGGGCAGACGGCGTGCCGGATGCGGAAACCTGGAACGGATCGAACCACCCCCCCCGACGGCCCCGCGTGGAGGTCGGGTGCCTGCACCATTCCGAGGCGCACGCCCGAGGGGCAATGCACAATGATGCGGGAGTGCTGCGCCGAGTGCCGCAGGATGCCACACTTCCCGGCCCCCCCAGGTCCCGCGGGGGGCCCCGGCTCGGTTACGCCCCGACCCGCCCCGGCGGCAGGCGGGGAAGAAGACGCACGGTTTCGACCGTGCCGCCCCGGACCCGCTCCACCTCGATGGAGGCGTTCTCCGGAAAGCGAGCCACCCCCTGCACCAGGTCCGAGGGCGAGGCGATCGGTCGGCCGGCTACCGAGCGGATCCGGTCCCCCGGCTCGAGCCCGCGCCCGGCCACCTCAGGCGCCACGTGAAGCACCGCCACCCCACCCTCGGCCTCGCCCACGGTGATTCCGCGGATCCGGGCCACGCTCCCGGCCCCCTCGAGCGAGATGAAGTCCAGGTCCGGGAGGTTCGAGAGAAGCGCCCGGGCCACCCGCACCCCGGCTCCGGTCCGCACCGCCAGCGCGAGGGCGTCCGAGGGGCGCGCATCCACCTCCATCCGCTCCCCCCCGACACGGAGGACCAGGAGCCCGATGAAGGTGTCGTCCCGGAGCTCGGTGACCCGCACCTCCTCGAGGGTGGCGCCGAGGCTTCCGAGCATCCCCACCATCAGGTCATGGGTCATGGGGCGGGGCACGGAGGTCCCGGTGACGGCCCGGGCAATGGCCGCCGCCTCGCTGTCGCCGATCCAGATGGGGAGGACCTCGTCCCACCCGGAGCGGAGTAACGCCAGGGGAGCTCCGGTGGAGAGCTCCACCCCCACGGTGGCCACCTCCACCGACACGAACTCCGCGGGGGCCTCCTGGGCGAGCACTTCGGCGGGGCCCACCGGACTGACGGGGCCGAGCGAGGCACCCATGGCCACCGCAGCGGCAGCACCCAGACGGAGGAAGGGGGGGTGAGCGCAGCGCATGGGTACCTCCGGGGCGGCGGAATGGGGGGGCGTTCCTTCAGAGCCCCCGAAGGCTCCGGGGGTTCCGCCCGCCCGTCAGACGCCCACCACCACCCCCCGCTCTCCCAGGAACACGAGGAACCCCTCCTCGTCCACGACCTCGACCCCCAGCTCCTCTGCCTTCGCCCGCTTGGACCCCGCCCCGGGTCCCGCCACCACGAGGTCCGTCTCCCCGCTCACCGACGAGGGGGACCGCGCCCCCGCCCCCTCCACGAGCTTCTTCGCCGCCCCCCGGGTCATCGTATCGAGGGTCCCGGTAAAGACGATCGTCATCCCCTCGAGGGGCCCCCCGGCTCCCCGGGGCTCCTCCACCTCCAGCGCCTCCATGGCCTCGGCCAGCCGGTCCACCGCCCGGGCGTTCGCCTCCTCGGCGAAGAACGCGGTGATCGCCTCCGACATCCGGGGCCCGATCCCGTGGACCGCCTCGAGCTCCTCCCGGCTCGCCCTCCGCACCGCCTCGAGGCTCCGGAAATGGTTCGCCAGGTCCCGGGCCACCGCCACCCCCACCTCGGGAATCCCGAGGCCGAAGAGAAACCGCCTGAGCTCCGTCCTCCTCCGCGCCTGGATCCCCGCCACCAGGTTCTCCGCCTTCTTCTCGGCAAAGAGGGGAAGGGGCAGGAGGTCCTCCACCCCGAGGGCGAAGAGGTCGGCAAGCCCCCCCACGAGCCCCCGGTCCACCAGGAGCGACGCCGTCTCGTCGCCAAGCCCCTCGATGTCGAGCCCCTGCCGCGACGCGAAGTGCACGATCCTTCCCTTGAGCTGCGCCGGGCACCCGAAGCGGTTCGGGCAGTAGGTGAAGGGCCCCCGCTCCTCCACCGGCGTCCCGCAGTTCGGGCACGCGTCGGGCATCCGGAAGGGCGCCCCCCGCTCCGGCACCGCCCCATCCGGCCCCGGCTCCGGCGGCAGCACCTCCACCACCTGGGGGATCACGTCTCCCGCCCGCTGGATCCGCACCCGGTCTCCCTCGCGCACATCCTTCCGCTCGAGTTCCTCCCGGTTGTGGAGGGTGGCCCTCGACACCGTCACCCCCCCCACCTCCACGGGCCTCAGGAGCGCAACCGGGGTCAGCACCCCGCTCCGCCCCACCTGCACGGCGATCCGGTCGATCCGGGTCACCTCCTTCCGCGGCTCGAACTTGAAGGCCATGGCCCACCGCGGGTGGTGCGAGGTGCTCCCGAGCTCGGCCCGGTCCTCGAGGGAATCGAGCTTCACCACCACCCCGTCGATCTCGTAGTCCAGCGTCTCGCGGTCCCGATCGAAGGCGGCGTGATACGCCAGGATCTCCTCCACCGTCCGCGCCGTCTCGATTCGCTCGGGCACCGGGAGCCCCCAGTCCCTGAGCGCCTCCACCGCATCGGAGTCCCGCCGGAAGTCCGCACCCTCCACCGCCAGCACGTCGTATGCGAGGCACTCGAGGGGCCGCGACGCCGTGATCGAGGAGTCGAGTTGCCGGAGCGCCCCCGACGTGGCGTTCCGGGGGTTCGCGAAGGGCTCGGACCCCTGCTCCAGGAGCGCCTCGTTCAGCCGCTCGAAGGCGGAGAGCCGCATGAGCACCTCGCCCCGGACCGAGAGAAAGGGAGGCACCCCTCGCGCTTCGTCCCTCAGTCGGAGCGGCACCGACGCGATCGTCCGCACGTTCTCGGTGACCCCCTCCCCCTCCCGCCCATTCCCCCGCGTCACCCCGCGCACGAACACCCCTTCCTCGTAGACGAGCTCGATGGACACTCCGTCGAGCTTGGGCTCGAGCAGGTAGACCACCTCGTGCCCCTCCACCCCCTTCCGGATCCGCTCGTCGAAGCGCCGCACCTCGCCCGGGTCCTGCGAGGACTGGAGGGAGAGCATGGGCGCCGCATGCGCCACGGTGGGGAGGTCGCTCCGGGGTTCGGCCCCCACCCGCTGCGTCGGCGAATCCGGGGTCACGAGCTCCGGGTGCGCCCCCTCGAGGGCCTCGAGCCGCCGGTAGAGCGCGTCGTAGGCCGCATCCGACACCTCGGGCGTCCCCACCACGTAGTAGAGGTAGTCGTGGTGCCGGATCCGGGCACGGAGCTCCTCGATCTCGCGGTGGACGTCGGGATGGGCAGTGGGCATGGGGTCCGGTCCCCGGGGAGGGTTCTTGTTCCCTTCGGGGGATGCGGAGGCCCCGTCCTCCCGTCCCCTCCTCGTGCCCCCCAATATGTCCGCCCCCCCGGGCGGGCGGAACGGGGGGCCCTGCACCACTTCGGTGCACGAAACCCGGCGCCCCGGTAGGCAGGGGCCCCATCGTTCCCTACATTGGCGCGCATGAGCGATTCCCCGACCCCCGTCGCCACCCCCCTCGACGTGGACCGCCTCCGGGCGGAGACGCCCGGGGTCGCCTTCGGCATGCACCTGAACAACGCCGGGGCCTCCCTCCCCCCCGAGCCGGTGCACCGGGCCATCGAGGCGCACCTCCGGGCCGAGCTCGAACTGGGCGGTTACGAGGCGGAAGAGGCCTGCCAGGACGGGATCCAGGGGGCCTACCGCTCCGTCGAGGCGCTCCTGGGTGCGGCGGAAGGGAGCGTGGCCTTCGTCGAGAACGCCACGGTGGCGGTGAGCCAGGCGCTCTCGAGCATCCCCTTCCGGGCGGGCGACCTCCTCCTCACCACCCGGCACGACTACGTCTCGAACCAGCTCATGTACCTCTCCCTGGCCGAGCGCTTCCGCGTGGAGGTGGTCCGGGCCCCCGACGCCCCCGAAGGCGGGGTGGACCTCGAGGCGATGGTCGAGCTCATGCACCGGAGGCGCCCCCGACTCGTGGCCATGAGTCACGTTCCCACGAACTCGGGGCTTGTCCAGGACCCGGCGCCGGTGGCCCGGGAGGCCCGGGCCCGGGAGATCCCCTTCCTTCTCGACGCCTGCCAGTCGGTGGGGCAGATGCCGGTCCGGGTGGACCGGATCCCGGCCACCTTCGTCGCCGCCACCGCCCGGAAGTTCCTGCGCGGACCCCGGGGTGCGGGGTTTCTCTACGTGGACCCGGACGCCCTCGCCGCCGGCCTCCTGCCACTCTTTCCGGACCTGAGAGGGGCCGACTGGATCGAGGCCGACCTGATGCAGCCTGCCCCCGACGCCCGGCGCTTCGAGAACTGGGAGTTCTCGTGGGCCCTCGTCCTCGGGACCGGGGCGGCGGCGCGCTACGCCATGGAAACGGGGCTCGAGGCGATCCGGGACCGGGCCTCGGGGCTCGCGGCCAGGCTCCGGGACCTCCTGGAAGAGGTCCCCGGCGTCCGGGTGCTGGACCGGGGCCCGGAGCTTTCGGCCATCGTGACCTGCACCGTGGAAGGCTGGACGCCCTCCGGGCTCGTGGCGAAGCTGCGGGAGCGGGGAATCCGGACCTCGGCACTTTCCCGGGGCTCGGCGGTGCTCGACTTCGACGCCCGGGGGATCGAGGGCGCGCTCCGCATCTCTCCCCACGTGTTCAACACCGAGGCGGAGCTCGAGGCGGCCCGTTCGGCCCTCGCCGAGCTCGTCCGCATCCCCCGCTGAAGGATTCAGGGCCCACGTCCGTAGCCTCCTCACAGACAGGAAGGAGCCAGGTTGCAACCGGAGATCGAGCGGGAACTCATCCTGAAGTGCATCGGAGGGGACGCGCGGTTCTACGAACCCATCGTGCGCGCCTACGAGCCACAGGGCCTCCGCCTTGCCATGGGGATGATGGGAAATGCCGACGACGCCCGCGATGCGCTCCAGGACGCCTTCGTGAAGGCGTTTCAGAACCTCTCCCGGTTCGACACGAACCGGGCGTTCGGCCCCTGGTTCTTCCAGATCCTCCGGAACCAGTGCCGGGACCTGCTCCGGTCGAGACAGGCCCGGTTCAAGGTGGAGGTGGTGGACGACGGGATCCTGGAATTCCGGTCTGACGACGACGACGGGAGCGTGCTTCGCCGCCACCAGCGCAGCGAAGCACGGCGCCTCCTCTGGAAGGCGCTCGAACGACTCCCCGAAGACCAGCGGGAGATTCTCGTGCTGAAGGAACTCGAAGGGTTCCGCTACCAGGAAATCGCCTCGATCCTCGACGTACCCGAGGGAACGGTGGCGAGCCGGCTCTTCCATGCCCGCAAGGGGCTGAAAGGCGTCCTGGACGAAATGGGAGTGACCTACCCATGAGCGGAGCTGCCCCCACGGCGCCGGATCCCGGCGCCGACCTCCCCGACGGGATCACGCCCGAGCTCCTCATGCGCTTCGTCGACGGGGAGCTCACCCCCGAGGAGCGGGCCCGGGTCGATGCCGCCCTCGCCGGCGCCACCGAGGTCCAGCGCGACCTCCTGGTCTACCGGCACATCCGCGAGGACTTCTCGAACCTCCGCCTCCGCACCGGGGGCGGGCGCCGCTCCGTCTGGGACCGGGTCCATGCGCGGATCACCCGCCCCATGGGGTGGATCTTCCTCTGCACCGGGTCGGCGGCCTGGCTCATCTTCGCCACCTGGGTGTACTTCTCCTCGGCCACGCCCACCTTCGAGAAGCTCATGTCGGCGGCGGTGGTGATCGGGGTGCTCCTCCTCTTCGCGTCGGTGATCCACGAGCGTTACCGTGAATGGCTCACCGACCCGTACCGCGACGTGGAACGCTGATGATCGTCACGACGACCCACCAGATCCCCGGATACCGGGCCGTGCGCACCCTGGGCCTCGTGCGCGGAAACACGATCCGGACCAAGCACCTGGGAAAGGACATCCTGGCGATCCTCCGCGCCCTCGTGGGCGGAGAGATCCGGGAATACACGAAGATGATGGCCCAGTCCCGGGAGCAGGCCCTGGACCGGATGATCGAGGAAGCGGAGGCGCTGGGCGCAAACGCCATCGTGGGCGTACATTTCCAGACATCCATGATTCTCCGGGGCGCCTCCGAGATCCTCTGCTACGGGACCGCCGTCCGCCTCGAGCCCGAGGCCGCCCACCGGAGCGCTTCCGAACCCGCCTGACCGCACCCGAGCCCCCCATGACGCTCCGCCGCCCCCTCTCCCTCCTCGCCCTTCTCGGGCTCTTCGCCGCGGGCCCCGGGGCGGGGGGTGCGGAGGGGCAGGTCGCCCCGCCCACCGGCGCGGACCGCCGGGGCGGCGACATGGCCGGGGAGGGGGCTCGCCTCCCCCTGCCCGCCCGGGTGGAGGCGGTGACCTCCGCATCCCCCATGGACCGCGTGCACTGGGGCGTACTCCTCTACGACCCCGTGTCGGGCGACACCCTGTACAGCCGGAACCCCCAGCTTCCCTTCGTGCCGGCGTCGAACATGAAGATCCCGGTCACATACGGGGCCATGGCGCTCCTGGGCCCCGAGTGGCGCTGGGACACCGCCTTCTGGACCCGGACCGGGGTGCGCCCGGACACCCGCGGGACCCTCGACGGCGACCTGGTGCTGGTGGGCACCGGCGACCCGACGCTGGGGGCGCCCTTCCACGCCTCGGCGGAAGCCGCCCTGGGCTCCTTGGCCGCCACCCTCGTGGCCTCCGGGGTGCGACGGATCGAGGGGCAGCTCGTCGTGGACGTGGCGGCGTGGGACTCGACCACCGTGCCCTCGGCCTGGATGGTGGGAAACCTGGGGTCGCGCTTCGCCGCCACCGGGGGGGCCTTTACCGTGGGCGCGGGGGAGATCGACTTCGAGATCGTCGGGGGGCTCCGACCCGGCGACCCCGCCCGCCTCGGGTGGACCCCCATGGGGTGGAGCGACTTCGTGGAGAACCGGGTGGTCACGGGGGGGGCTGCCTCCGGAACCGACATCCGGGCCCACTTCCTCCCCGAGGCGCGCCGCTGGATCGTGGAGGGGGCGGTGGCGCCCCAGGCCCGGGTCACCCGGACCCACGCCGTTCGGGACCCGGTGGGGCACTCGGTGGCGGCGCTCGAGCGGGCGCTCATGGCGGCAGGGGTGGAGGTCCGCGGCGGGGTGCGGATCGCCTGGGATCGCGACGAGCCCCTCCTGGGTGGATGCGCCGCGGGGCGGGTGGACCGGTGCCCCGAGGCGGAGCGGGTTGCCGGGCTCCCCTCACCCCCCCTGGCGGAGGTGGTGCGGGCGATCATGGAGCCGTCGCAGAACTGGATGACCGAGCAGCTCGTGCGGACCCTGGGGGCCGAGCTCGGCCGCGAAGGGAGCTGGAACGCCGGCTTCGAGGTCCTGACCACCTTCCTCGTGGACGAGGTGGGGGTGGACCCGGTGGAGCTCCACTGGCGCGACGGGTCGGGGCTTTCGGCGTACAACCTCATCTCCCCCCGGGCGCTGGTCCGGATCCTGGACGATGCCCGCACCCGCCCCTGGTTTGCCCAGTACCGGGCGGCGCAGGCGGAGCCGGGGCGGAACGACTCGACCCTCCGGACCCGGCTCGCACCCCTCGCCGGGCGGGTGCACGCGAAGACCGGATCCATCAGCCACGTGAACGCCCTTTCCGGGTACCTCGTGCGCGACGACGGCCGGGAGGTCATCTTCAGCATTCTCACGAACACGGGGAACCTCCCTGCCGCGCAGGTCCGGGAGGCGATGGACCTGCTCGTGCTCGAGTTCAGCCGACCCTGAACCCCTGCCGCTCATGCGTCACACCCTCCCGCTCGTGCCCGCACTCGGAGTCCTCGCCCTCGGGGGCCTCGTGGCATGTGATCCCGGTGCTCCCTCCGTGCCCCGGGGGCCCCTCGCCCTCGACCTCGAGGCCGTGGCGCCGCCGGCGGCGCCCGGGGCCGGGATGCCCTACGTGGCCGCAGGGGACGGCCGCTTCTGGCTGAGCTGGACCGAGCCCACCGGCGAGGAGGGCCCCACGGGGCGGCAGGTCCACGCGGTGCGCTTCGCGTCAGTGGGCCCGGACGGGGGCTGGAGCGAGGCCGGGACCCTCGCCGCCTCGGACCGCTTCTTCGTGAACTGGGCGGACTTTCCCTCCATCGCCTCGGCGGGCGAGGGGAGGCTTGCGGCCCACTGGCTCGCCCGGAGCGGTGCGGGGACCTACGACTACGACATCGTCGTGGCCACCTCGGCGAATGGGGGGGCATCGTGGTCCGAGCCCACGGTCCTCCATTCCGGGGGGGTGCCGGCGGAGCACGGATTCGTGTCGTTCTTCCCCGACGAGGGGGGGTTCGGGGCGGTCTGGCTCGACGGCCGGGAGACGGTGGCCGGGGGCCCGATGACCCTTCGCGGGGGGCATCTTTCCTTCGACGGGGTGCCGGGGGAGGAGCATCTCCTGGACGACCGGATCTGCGACTGCTGCCAGACCGGGGCCGCCGTCACCTCGGAAGGGGTGGTCGCGGTCTACCGGGGGCGGAGCGGAGAGGAGGTCCGCGACATCCTGGCGGTCCGGCGGGTGGACGGCGCCTGGGGGGAGCCCGTGCCGATCCATGACGACGGCTGGACGATCCCGGCGTGCCCGGTGAACGGCCCGGCGGTGGCCGCCGAGGGGCGCCAGGTCGTGACCGCATGGTTCACCGGCGCGGGCGACGTTCCCCGGGTGCGGGTGGCCTTCTCCGGCGATGCGGGGGCGAGCTGGTCGGAGCCGGTGGAGGCGGACGAGGGCGCACCCCTCGGGCGGGTGGACGTGGTCCTCCTGGCCGACGGCAGCGCGCTCCTGGTCTGGCTCGAGGCCACGGAGGAGGACGCGGCCCTCCTGGCCCGGCGCATTCACCCGGACGGGACCATGGAAGCGGCACGGACGCTGGCCCTCACGAGCCAGGTCCGGGCCTCGGGCTTCCCCCGCATGGCCCGCCTGGACGACCGGGTGCTCCTCTCCTGGACCGAGCCCGCCGCCGAGCGGGGCGGGCGCTCCACCCTCCGGGCCGCCTTCCTCGACGTGGGGATGGCCCCGCGCTGAGCCGGCAGCCCCCGCCGCTACCCCTCCGCCCCCGCCAGCGCTTCCTCCACGGCGCGGGCCCCGGCATCGAGGAAGTGGGGAATGTGCTCGAAGTCGAAGGAGCCGTAGCCATCCACCGCCGGGCGGATGTAGAGGAGTGCGGGGGTCGTCCACCCCGCCACCGACTCGGTCCTTCGGCGCGCCACCATGAGGGAAAAGACGCGCTGGTAGACGGAGAGCATTCCCTGGTCGGCCACCCGCTGCCCGTCCGTGCTCCCCCCGGCCCCCACGTCCACGGCCACGATCCCGGTGGCGCCGAGCTCCGCCGCCCGGGCCATGGGAAGGGCGTCGTGCATTCCCCCGTCCACGTAGACGCCCCCGGGGAGGCGCGCCGGGGGGTAGAAGACGGGAAGGGCCGCCGACGCGTAGACGGCGTCCAGGGGGGAGACGTCGGTGCGGGCTCCGGGGCCGAACCATTCGCACCGCCCGCTCCCGAGCTCCACGGCGTTCACCTGGAAGCGGACCGGGTAGGCCTCCCATCCCCCGGGAGGCAGGAGGTCCGCAATGGTGCGACGGAGGGCGCCTTCCCGGAAGAGGGCCGGGGCCCGCACCCCGTTCACCCAGAGGGCGCGCCGCGAGATGGGGGCCACCTGGGCCCGGGTGAGGGCCCGGGCCCGGAGCTCCAGCTCCTCCACCGAGCGACCGCCGGCGACCAGGGCGCCCACGAGGGCCCCGATGGAGGTGCCGAGAACCCCGGTTGGGCGGAACCCGGCCTCGGCCAGGACGCGCCAGGCCCCCAGGTGGGCGAGCCCCTTGAGCCCCCCTCCCCCGAGCACGAGCCAGGGCCTGTCGCCGAGTTCGACACCCCCGAGCGTCGTGCCCCCCGCACCCCTCCTCCGCCGCCAGGGCCAGATGGGTCCCATTGGTGAACCTCCTCCTCCAGTGCGGGTAGCCACGAGTTCTGTCTGGCAGGCCCGGAAACGGGTTGACGCCCCAGGGGCGCCTTCCTAGCTTCCGAAAGAATCAAGAATGATTCTTGATAACGATCGTGCGGGCGCGGAAGGTCCGGGCCCGCCGTTTCTTTCTCCCCGCGGAGCCCACGGGCCCCCCTCACGAGGCGTCGAACGCATGAGCGACACCCCCATTCTCTCGATCCGGAATCTCCATGCCAAGGTCGCGGACGAGGACATCGACATCCTGAAGGGCGTCGACCTCGACCTCTTCAAGGGGGAGATCCACGCCATCATGGGGCCCAACGGCTCCGGCAAGAGCACCCTGACCAAGGTACTCGCGGGTCATCCCGGCTACGAGGTCACCGAGGGGACGGCCACCTTCCGCGGCGAGGAGATCGTCGAGATGGAGCCGGACGAGCGCTCCCGTGCCGGGGTCTTCCTCGCCTTCCAGTACCCGGTGGAGATCCCCGGGGTCTCCATCGCGAACTTCCTCCGGACCGCGCTCCAGGCGCGCCTGGACGAGGGCGAGGAGCTCGACCTCTTCGACTTCCAGGACGACCTCCTGGCCCGCATGGAAATGCTCGAGATGGACCCCACCTTCGCCGAACGTCCGGTGAACGACGGATTCTCCGGGGGTGAGAAGAAGCGGAACGAGATCCTCCAGATGGCCATGCTCCGTCCGAGCCTGGCGCTCATGGACGAGACCGACTCCGGGCTCGACATCGACGCGCTCCAGGTCGTGGCCGCAGGGATCAATCGGCTCCACGAGGAGAACCCCGACATGACGGTGCTCATCATCACCCACTACCAGCGCCTCCTGAACTACATCAAGCCCGACCGGGTCCACGTCATGCTCGACGGGCGGATCGTTCGCTCCGGCGGACCCGAGGTCGCGCTGGCGCTGGAAGAGGGTGGCTACGAGGAGTACCGCACCGCCGAAGCAGAGGTCTGAGCCATGCCGCAGAACGAGACGATCCAGGACCTGGGTCTGGACACCTACAAGTACCACTTCATCACCGAGGACGAGCCGGTCTTCCGGTCGGGCCGCGGGCTGAACGAGAAGGTGGTGCGCGAGATCTCGGCGCAGAAGGGTGAGCCCGAGTGGATGCTCCAGTCGCGGCTGAAGGCGCTGGAGATCTACAACCGGAAGCCCATGCCCACCTGGGGCGGCGACCTCTCGAAGCTGGAAGAGGTCCTGGACCAGATCTACTTCTACGTGCGCCCCCAGGAGAAGATGGAGCGCTCCTGGGACGACGTCCCGGCGAGCATCAAGGAGACCTTCGAGCGTCTCGGCATTCCCGAGGCGGAGCAGAAGGTGCTGGCCGGGGTCGGCGCCCAGTACGAGTCCGAAATGGTCTACCACTCCCTCAAGGAGGAGTGGGAGAAGCAGGGGGTGATCTTCGACTCCATCGAGGACGGGCTGAAGAACCACCCGGAGCTTTTCCGGGAGTACTTCGGAACGGTCATCCCCGCGTCGGACAACAAGTTCGCCGCCATGAACGCCGCGGTGTGGTCCGGTGGCTCCTTCGTGTACATCCCGAAGGGGGTGGAGCTCGACACCCCGCTCCAGGCCTATTTCCGGGTGAACCAGGAGCAGATGGGGCAGTTCGAGCGGACCCTCATCATCGCCGACGAGGGATCCCGGGCACACTACATCGAGGGATGCACCGCGCCCGTCTACTCCACCGAGTCGTTCCACTCGGGGGTCATCGAGATCATCGTGAAGCCGGGGGCCCACTTCCGCTACACGACGATCCAGAACTGGTCGAACAACATGTACAACCTCGTCACGCAGCGGGCGGTCGTGCACGAGAACGCCACCATGGAGTGGCTCGACGGGAACCTGGGTTCGAAGCTCACCATGAAGTACCCCTCGTGCGTGCTGCTTGGGGAGGGAGCCCACGGCTCCATCATGTCCATTGCCTACGCCGGCGACGGGCAGCACCAGGACACGGGAGGGAAGGTCATTCACGCGGCGCCCAACACCACCTCCTCCATCGTCTCCAAGTCCATTTCGAAGGGGCACGGCCGCTCCACCTACCGGGGCCTCTGCAAGGTCTACGAGGGCGCGGTGAATGCGAAGTCGAACGTGGAGTGCGACGCACTCCTCATCAACGACACCTCGCGGACCGACACCTATCCGTACATCGAGATCGAGGAGAACCGCTCGAACATCGGCCACGAGGCCACCGTCTCGAAGGTGGGAGACGAGCAGCTCTTCTACCTGATGAGCCGGGGAATGTCGGAGGAGGAGGCCATGGCCCTCATCGTCCGCGGCTTCATCGAGCCCATTGCGAAGCTCCTTCCCCTGGAGTACGCGGTGGAGCTGAACCGCCTGATCGAGCTCGAGATGGAGGGGTCGGTGGGCTGACCGGCCCGCGATCCCCCACGATCCCGACACGATTCCGAACCCTCGCCTTCGCACTGCACCGACCCATCCCATGGCCGACACGCCGAACGCCATCACCGCTCCTCCGGGACTCATGGAAGGAGTCACCGACGCCCTGAACGCCGCCGCCGTCGAATCCGTCGGCCGGGGTGAGCCCGCCTGGCTTCTCGACCGCAGGCGGGGGGCGTGGTCCATGTACGAGCGGACCCCGCTCCCCACGACCCGGCTCGAGGAGTGGCGCTACACGGACCTGAACAAGCTCCTGGACCTGGGCGCCCTCTCCTTCGAGGCCGCCGGGATCGACGAGACGCTGGCCGGGCGCTCGGACCAGGCGGGGGCCGCGCCCTTCGACGCCTCGAGCGCGCCCGCCGCGCTCCGCGCCGCGATGGAGGAGGACCGGGCGGCCTCGGGGCACGTGGTGGAGCTCGACGGACGGGTCGTGCACGTGGACCTGGACCCGTCCCTCGCCGAAGCCGGCGTGGTCCTCTCCTCCCTCCGCCGGGCGGTGAAGGAGCACGCGGCCCTCCTGGAGGAGCACCTGGCGACCCAGGCCCTTCCGGGGGACCGGGGAAAGTTCCAGGCACTGAACGCCGCTCTCTGGACCGACGGGATCTTCCTGCACGTTCCCCGGGGCGTACGCCTGGACCTCCCGGTGCGGGTGACCCGCTACGCGACCCGGCCGGGGACGGCGACCTTCAACCGGACGCTGATCGTGGCCGAGGCGGCGAGCCAGGTCTCCTTCGTGGACGAGATCCTCTCCGACGACTTCGAGGCCCGGACCCTCTTCTCGTCGGCGGTGGAGGTGATCGCACGTGACGGGGCCCAGGTCCAGTACGTCTCCCTCCAGCGCATGGGGCGGGGTGCGTTCCACCTGCAGCAGCAGCGGACGCTGGCCGGAAGGGACTCGACCCTGGACACCCTGAACGTGACCCTGGGCGCCTCGGTGGCGCGGACTGACCTGAACGCCCAGCTCCTCGGGCCGGGGGCCAACTCCGACATGCTCGGACTCTCCTTCGGGGAGGCGGACCAGCACTTCGACCACAACACCTCGCAGGATCACGTGGCGCCGAACGCCAAGAGCGACCTCCTCTACAAGGGGGCCCTCGACGAACGCGCGCGCTCGGTTTTCCGGGGAATCATCAAGGTGCACAAGGGTGCCCAGGGCACCGACGCGTACCAGACGAACCGGAACCTCCTGCTCTCGGAGCACGCCAGGGCCGACTCCCTCCCGAACCTGGAGATCGAGGCCGACGACGTACGCTGCTCACACGGCGCCACGGTGGGGCAGCTCGACCAGGAGCACCTCTTCTACCTGATGAGCCGCGGGCTCTCGCGGACGCAGGCCGAGCGCCTGGTGGTACTCGGGTTCCTGGGCGAGGTCCTCTCCCGCCTCCCCCTCGGGGGCGTGGTGGAGAAGGTCACGGGGATCATCGAAGCGCGGCTCCAGCAGGGATGAACGGTGGCGTGAAGGCCGGCGTCGCCGGGACCGCCGACGGCACCTGGGTGCGGGTCGCCGCCCTCTCCCAGTGCGCCGGGAACGGGTGCGTGCACGCCGCCTCCGGGCGGGGGCACGAGGTGGTGATCGTCCGGTGGGAAGACGAGGTCTTCGCCCTCGAGGACAACTGCTCCCACCAGGACTTTCCCCTTTCCGACGGATCGGTGGAGGACGGGCAGATCGAGTGCGTCTTCCACGGGGCGAAGTTCGACGTCCGGAGCGGGAAGGCCACCCAGCTTCCGGCCATCCGTCCGGTACGCACCTACCCGGTGCGGATCGAGGGCGACGAAATCTTCATCCAGGTGGACTGACCGGAAGAATCACCCCGGGGCCGACGGCGCCCGGGCCCAAGGGAGGAGGACCCCATGGCGGCACCCGCCGCACCCACCCGCCCCCTCGACGCGAGGTCGATCCGCGAGGCCTTTCCGGTCCTCCGGCAGGAGGTGAACGGCCACCCCCTCGTGTACCTGGACAACGCCGCCACCGCCCAGAAGCCCGTGGCGGTCCTGGACGCGATCCGGCGCTACTACGAGCACGACAACGCGAACGTGCACCGGGGGATCCACGAGCTTTCCCGTCGGGCCACCGAGGCCTTCGAGGCCGCCCGGGAGCGGGTGGCCCGTTTCGTCGGCTCGGCCGACCCCGGGGAGGTGATCTGGACCCGGGGAACCACCGAGGGGATCAACCTGGTGGCGTCGAGCTGGGGTGGGGCGAACCTGGGCCCCGGGGACGAGATCCTCCTCTCCGAAATGGAGCACCATTCGAACCTGGTCCCCTGGCAGCTCGTG
This sequence comes from Gemmatimonadales bacterium, assembly GCA_050485865.1. Lineage (GTDB taxonomy): Bacteria > Gemmatimonadota > Gemmatimonadetes > Longimicrobiales > Gaopeijiaceae > SKNW01. Next base: position 18,055 of record JBJHCE010000046.1, read on the forward strand.
GCGGCGCGGACCGGGGCCCGCCTCCGCTACCTCGACCTGACCGACGAGGGGACCCTCTCCCTCGAGCAGCTCGACGCGGTCCTGGCGGAGGGGCGGGTCCGGATCGCCGCCCTCACCCACGTCTCGAACGCCCTCGGAACGATCAACCCGATCCGGGAGATCGCCGACCGGGTCCATGCCGCAGGGGCCCTCCTCCTCGTGGACGGGGCCCAGGGCGCGGCCCACGGCCCGGTGGACGTGGGGGCCCTGGGCGCGGACTTCTACGCCTTCTCGGGGCACAAGCTCATGGGCCCCACGGGGATCGGGGCGCTCTGGGGACGCCGGGAGCTCCTCGAGGCCATGCCCCCCTGGATGGGGGGCGGGGAGATGATCTCCGTTGTCGAGCGGGACCACTCCACCTGGGCACCCCTCCCCCACACCTTCGAGGCCGGCACCCCGAACATTGGGGGGGCGATCGGGATGGCCGCAGCCCTCGACTTCCTCGAAGAGGCAGGACCGGCCGCGGTCCTCGCCCACGAGCAGGCGCTCGTGGGGTACGCACTGGAGCGCCTGGGGGAGATCGACGGAATCCGCCTCTTCGGACCGCGGGACCCCGCCGTCCGGGCGGGGGTGGTGAGCTTCCTCGTGGCCGACGCCCACGCCCACGACATTTCCACGATCCTCGACGCCCGGGGGATTGCGATCCGCGCCGGACACCACTGCACCCAGCTTCTCATGCGCCGGTTCGGGGTTGCCGCCACGGCGCGGGCCTCCTTCTACCTGTACAACACCCGGGAAGAGGTGGACCTCCTGGTCGAAGGGGTCCACGAGGTCGTCGATCTCTTTTCCTGACCTCACCGTCCCTACCGCCACGGTCTCGCCATGAGCACCGACGTCCGGCTGTCGTCACTGTACCAGGAGCTCATCCTCGACCACTACCGGAGGCCCCGGAACCGGGGAGAGCTCCCGGACCCGACGGTCGAGGCGCACGTGCACAACCCCACTTGCGGGGACGAGGTGCGGCTCCAGCTCCTCCTCGACGGCGACCGGATCGCCGACGTGAAGGCGGAGGGGGAGGGATGCTCCATCTCCCAGGCCTCGGTTTCGATGATGACCTCGCGCCTCAAGGGTGCTACGGTGGAGGAGGGGCTCGCGCTCGCCGCCCGCTTCACCGAGATGATGCGCGGCGATCCCGAGGCCGCGAAGGACCGGACTCTCGGGGACCTCAGGGCCCTGGCCGGGGTTGCCAAGTTCCCGGTCCGGGTGAAATGTGCGCTCCTGGGATTCGACGCCCTCCAGGAGGCAATCAGGAAGTCCCGGGCGGAGTAGCCCTCGAGACCGGAGTGGAGGCCCATGCGGTCCGCTGACGAAGTCGATCCCCTCGCCCGCCTGGTCCTTCCCGGGACACCGGTGGGCCCCCTGACCCTCGTCGCCTCGGCCGAGGGGGTCCGGGCCCTCCGGTTCGGGCTCCCCGCGGGTCCCGAGCCCGGCGTGTCGAGCCGCCCGGGGCCCGAGGCCCTCGCCCACCTGGACCGTGCCCGGCGCTTCCTCGAGGTGGCCCTCGCCCCTCCGGACCCCTCCGGGGGCGCCCCCGCCCCGCCCCCGTTTCCGGCCCTGGACCTGGCCGGGGCGACCCCGTTCCGGCGCCGGGTGTGGGACCTTCTCCTCCGCATCCCGAGGGGAAAGGTGCGGAGCTACGGCGAAGTCTGTCTTGAACTTGGATCAGGTTCCCCCCGCGCCGTGGGCCAGGCCGTGGGCGCGAATCCGGTGCCGATCCTCGTGCCCTGCCACCGGGTCGTGGCGGGGGATGGGCGGCTCGGGGGCTTCTCCGGGGGGCTCGACCGGAAGGTGGCGCTCCTGGCCCTCGAGGGGTTCTCCGCCGGGGGAACCCACTTCGACGCGCCCCTCGAGGGGACCGCCCAGGGAACCCTCGCGCTCTGATGCCGGACCTGGACCTCTACCG
>JBJHCE010000047.1:0-19879 GCA_050485865.1 Gemmatimonadales bacterium
GACCTCGCCCGAAATCAGGAGGTTCGCATCCTGGAACTGCCACGCCAGGGCGAGCCGGCGAAGGAACGACCCGATGCGTACCCCCTCCGGAAAGTCCTCGCCCGGTCGTCCGGCGGTGCCGTCGGGGGCGACGAAGGCGTCGGGGCCCGGCGTGATGACCGAGTAGACCTGGGGGGTGCTGCCCACGTGGACCTGGGGTCGCTCCAGGCGGAGCGCTCCCGGGACCTCGGGACCGTCGCGGAACTCGGGGGGGAGGGCACCCAGCCAGGTGGGCATGCGCCCTTCCGGGGTCTGCCGGTTTGCCGGGCCGGCCACCGCGCCCACGCCCGCCACGTACCGTTCCCTCAGGTGGAGGTTCTGCCACGCCCTTCCCTCGGCGGGGATCCCTGCCGGGTTCACCTCGCGCACCGAAAGCCCCACCGGGACGAGGGAGTCACCCACCGGGTAGCGGTCGAAGGTGATTCCCTCGAAGCCGTAGTAGGCAAAGCGCGCCTCGACCTGCTGGAAGGTCTCGGACAGCGTCTTATCGGTCCAGAGTGGGATGCGCTGAAGCGCCGCCTCCGCCGCTTCCCAGTCCGATGCCGAAGGGGGCTGGTAGGCGAGGCGCTCCCGTTCCATCCCGGCCAGCCCGAAGCCCGCCCGGGTTGCGGCGATTCCCCGCTCGATGTGGGGCGTCTCCCGGGACAGCTCGTTCGGGGCCACCTGGAACCGCTGGACGAAGCCGGGCCAGAGCTGGAGGAGGACGACGGAAAGGAGCGCGAGGGCGCCGGTCCCTGCGATCCCCGGAAGGAGGCGTCCACGGATCGCCCCCCAGGCGGCGGCGGCGGCGGTCACGAAGGCGAGGAACGCCACCAGACGGAGGCCCGGGATCCGGGCTCCCACGTCGGTGGCGCCCACGATCCCCTGCACCGCCGAGGTGCCGTCGGCAAGGAGAAGGTACGGGGCGAGGACCAGGCGGAGGCTCACGAGGAGAAGGAGGGCCGCGAGAAGCCCCGCCAGGTGATGGGCCGCCGGTGGGTCCACCGCGACCCGACCCCGGTCCACGCGCAGGGTCGCGGATCCGGCGTACCCGGCCACCACCACGGCCGCGGTGAACACGGTGAGGACCATCCCCCAGGTGAGGAGCCCGGCCAGGAAGGGGAGCCGGAAGAGGTAGAACCCCAGGTCCGCTTCCAGCACCGGGTCGAGGACGCCGGTCTCGGGTCCCCGGAGGGCGAGGATGGCCTGGAGCCCGGAGCCGGGAGGAAGGGAGGCGGCGAACCAGAACCCGGCGAGGGTGGAGGCGCCGAGGACTGCCCAGCGCAGGTACCGGGTGGGAAGCCGTTCCTGGATCACCAGGTCCCCCAGGCGCCGGCGGATCTGGAGGTTCCGGTAGGTGCGCGCCACGGGCCGGAGGCTGAGCCCCACCACGGTTCCCGCCACGACGGCGGTCAGAACCCGTGCTCCCCATTCCCAGAGCGTTCGGGTCCAGAACACCCGGCTCGCTCCCTCGGCCTGGTACCAGAGGTGGTCGACGTAGAGGGACGCACCCCAGCGGCTCAGCAGGAGCACGCCAAGGAAGGACACGAACCCGATGAGGAGGGCCCGTCCGCGGGGGACTCCCCCGAAACCCCGATCAGACATCGACCCCCTGCGCACGGAGCCAGCCTTCGACCTCGCCCTGGATCTCGGCGAGGCGCTCGGCGGTGCGGGCCTCGTAGCGGGCCACGAGCACCGGCTGGGTGTTGGAGGAGCGGAGGAGCGCCCACCCGTCTCCGAAGAGGACCCGGGCGCCGTCCACGCCGATCACCTTCCGGTCCCGGGAGAAGTGGGCCACGGCGCGCTCCACCACCTCGACCTTCGTTTCCTCGGAGACGTCGATGCGAAGCTCCGGGGTGGAGACGTACTGCGGGAATGCGTCGACCCGCTCCGAGAGGGCCGGACCGCCGTCGTCCAGGAGCTCCAGGAGGCGCAGCGCATCGTAGAGCGCGTCGTCGATCCCCAGGTACTCGTCGGCGAAGCAGATGTGGCCCGAAAGCTCACCGGCGAGGGGGGCTCCGGTCTCCCGCATCTTCTCCTTCATGAGGGAGTGACCCGTCTTCCACATGAGGGCCCGGCCGCCCGCGGCCTCGTACACCTCGGGCAGGACCTGGGAGCATTTCACGTCGAAGACCAGGAGCTGCCCCGGCCCGCTTCTCCGGATCAGGTCCAGGCCGTAGAGGAGGAGGAGGACGTCGCCCCGGACGATCCTGCCCCGGTCGTCCACGACCCCGATCCGGTCCGCGTCCCCGTCGAAGCCGATCCCCACGTGGGCCTCGTGCTCGAGAACCAGGCGGGCCAGGTCCACCACGTTCTCGTCCACCGTGGGATCCGGGTGATGGTTCGGGAAGGTCCCGTCGGACTCGCAGTAGAGGGGGATGACCTCCGCCCCGGCGCGCTCGAGGAGGCGCACGGCCACGACCGAACCGGTTCCGTTTCCGCAATCCACGACGGCGCGCACCCGGCCGCCCAGGTCGAACCGGCCCCCCACGTCCTCCACGTACCGGTCCAGGACCGGATAGGGGGTGCGGGATCCGGGGGCCACCCCCGTCTCTGCTTCGTCGGGGATTCCGGACTGGATCCGGCGCCGGAGCTCCTGCACTCCCTCGCCATACACCGACCTTCCGCCCCGGGTCATCTTGATTCCGTTCCACTCAGGCGGGTTGTGCGATCCCGTGACCTGGATGGCCCCATCTACCGGAAGGGTCTTCTCCGCCCACCAGGTGACCGGGGTCGGAACGACCCCGAGGTCGAGGACCTCGATCCCGCCCACGGTGAGCCCTTCGACGAGGGCGTCGGTGAGATCCGGGGAGGAGGGCCGGTTGTCCATCCCCACCACCACCGTCGGTGCCGGCCCCCCTTCCCCCTCGGCCCGCAGGACCGCGGCGTAGGCGCGACCCACCTCGCGGGCCAGGTCGGCGGCCAGGTCCCGGCCCACGATCCCTCGGATGTCGTACTGTCGGAAGATGTGCTCGGGAAGGGCCATCGTTCGGTCTCGGGATGTGCGGCGGGGTCCCCGGGACCGGAGATCCTCGGGGCCCCGGGCCGGGGGCGGTTCAGCGGAGGTGGGCCAGGGGCGGCCCCCTGGTCAGGGGAGGAGGCCCGCCAGGGCACCCCCCATGGGGAGGAGGCCCATGGCCGCAGCGCGGGCAACCTCGAGGACGCCGGACGGGAAGACGCCGAGCCAGATGAGGAGGGCGGCGGCCCCCACGAGCCCCATGCGCAGCGGGAGCGGGGCCCAGACCCGGGCGTGGGGCGATCCTTCGGGCGCCTCCTTCATCCACATGAACCAGGCGACCCTCAGGTAATAGTAGTACGACACGACGGTGGCGAGGGCCAGGATCACGGCGAGCGACCAGAGTTCGCTCTCCACGGCTCCGAAGAGGAGGTAGATCTTGGCCATGAACCCGCCGGTTCCCGGGAAGCCCGCGAGCGACAGGAGGAAGATCGTGAACACGACCCCGAAGAGGGGCTGGAGGCGGCCGAAACCGGCGTACTCCTCCACGTGGAGCCGCTCCTCGCCGTGGCCGGACACGATCATCACGACGGCAAGCGCGCCGATGTTCATGACCGTGTAGACCAGCAGGTAGAAGAGGAGTCCGGCGGTGGCCATCTCGTTCGCGGCGGTGAGCGCCACCAGGAGATATCCCCCGTGGGCCACCGAGGAGTAGGCGAGCATCCGCTTCACGTTGGACTGCGAGAGCGCAACGAGGTTCGGGATTACCATCGTGAGCGCCGCGAGCCACCAGAATGCCGTGGACCACGCCTCCCAGAGCGTCGGGAAGGCCTCGAGGAAGACCCGGGCGAAGGCGATGAAGGACGCCGCCTTCACGGTGGCTGCCATGAACGCGGTCGATGGGGTCGGTGCCCCCTCGTAGACGTCCGGCGTCCACATGTGGAAGGGGACGGCCGCCACCTTGAAGGCGAACCCCACGGCGAGAAGGGCCATTCCGGCCACGAGGAGCCCGGGGATCGCTTCTCCGGCGGCAGCTGCGGCACCGATCTCGACCAGGTTCGTGCTTCCGGTGGCTCCCCAGGTGAGGGCGATCCCGTAGAGAAGGAAGGCGGAAGAGAAGGCGCCCAGGATGAAGTACTTGAGCCCGGCCTCCGAAGCCCTCCGGTCCCTCCGGTTGAAGGCGGTCAGCACGTAGGCCGCCACCGACATCGTCTCGATTCCCAGGAAGAGGAGGATCAGGTCCCGGGACGCCGCCATGAACATCATCCCCACCGTGGCGAGGAGGAGGAGGGCGTAGAACTCCCCTGCCTGGAGCTTCTGGCGCGAGACGTACGGAAAGGAGAGAAGGATCGTGAGCGCCGCCCCCCCGAGGAGAACCCAGTTCGCGAAGAGTCGGAACGGGTCCACGGCGATCATCGGGGAAGCGCCGGTGACCGGGATCCCCAGGAGCCACCCGTTGGCTACACCTGCGGCCGCGAGCGCCGCGAGGGAGATCCAGCCGAGGGGAGAAGCATCGCCCGAGGCCGGAGGCGCATCTCCGGTACGGAAGACCCCCACCAGGAGGACGGCCATGGCACCGATGGAGAGGACGACCTCGGGGAAGAGCGCCCAGACGTAGTCGATGCGGGAAGTGAAGGCGAGTTCCATGTCGGCTCAGTCCTGGTCCCCGGGGGTCCCGGCGTCGGGTTCGTCGGCGAAGACGGCGGTGGGGGCGCGGGCGCCCGTGTGCGCCTCGGCGGCGGAGCGGAGTGCCCCGCCCTGCCCTTCATCTACCCATTCGACCACCGCCCTCACCCCGGGCTCCATCCGTTCGAGGACGGGAGCCGGGTAGACGCCGAGGGCGATCATCAGGAAGACGAGGGGTGCGAGCACGGCGATCTCCCGGCCGGAGAGGTCGGGAATCGTCCGGTTCTCGCCGGGTTCGAGGCGGTTGAAGAGGATGCGCTGCACCATGGGCAGCATGTAGAACGCGGCGAAGATCACCCCGGTCGCCCCCAGGAAGGCCAGGACCGGGTGGCGTTCGAAGGTGCCCAGGAGGGCCAGGAACTCGCCCACGAATCCGCTCGTCCCCGGCACCCCGATGGAGGCCATGGCCGTGATCACGAGGGCCGTGGCGAGGAGCGGCGCCACCCGGGCGAGCCCCCCGAAGGCGGCGATCTCCCGGGTGTGGCGCCGCTCGTAGAGCATGCCCAGGAGAAGGAAGAGGGCGCCGGTGGAAATTCCGTGGGAGATCATCACCACGAGCCCTCCCTGGAGCCCGTTCACCGTGAGGGCGAAGATCCCGAGGATCACGAAGCCCATGTGTGCCACCGAGGTGTACGCGACGAGCTTCTTCGCGTCGGGCTGCACTGCGGCCACGAGCGCCGCGTAGATGATCCCGATCACCCCCAGCGTCAGCATCACGAGCACCACCGTCGGGTGGGCCGAGGCCTCGGGAAAGAAGGGGAGGACGAAGCGGAGGAACCCGTAGGTCCCCATCTTCAGGAGCACGGCGGCCAGGACCACCGATCCCGGGGTCGGCGCCTCCACGTGGGCATCGGGGAGCCAGGTGTGGAGGGGGAAGATGGGTACCTTGATGGCGAAGGCGAGGGCGAAGGCCGCGAAGAGCCAGAGTTGCTCCGTGAGGGAGAGCGGGGTGCCCACCAGGTCCAGGAAGTGGAAGGAGGCGAACCCGTTCACCTGCCATGCCTGCCAGTACAGGTACAGGATCCCGACGAGCATCAGGAGGGACCCGAGCGCCGTGTAGAGGAAGAACTTCACCGCCGCGTAGATCCTCCGCTCGCCCCCCCAGACCCCCACGATGAAGTACATCGGGACGAGGGTCAGTTCGAAGAAGACGTAGAAGAGAAAGAGATCCATCGAGGCAAAAACCCCGACGATCCCCGCCTGGAGCAGGAGCATCAGGGCGTAGAAGGCCCGCTGCCTTTCGCGGATGTAGCGGAACGAGCCGAGAATGGCGATCGGCATCGTGAAGGTGGTGAGCAGGATCATGAAGAGGCTGATCCCGTCGATTCCCAGCGCGTAGTTCACACCCCAGAGCTCGACCCAGGGGGTGAGGCTGGTGAGCTGAAAGAGGGGGCCCGCAGGGTCGAAGGCCCACCAGAGTCCGATGCTCAGGAAGAAGAGGCCCAGGGTCCACCCGAAGGCCACCTCCTTCGCCCGCTCCTCTCCCGCGGCGAGGATCACCGGGATGCCGGCGATGGGGAGCCAGATGAGGGCGTGGAGGATCCAGGCCTCGAACCCGAGTGCGTCGAGAAGTCCGGTCATGGCCCCGGCCTCAGAGGATCAGGGCCCCGAGGAGCGCGAGCGCACCCAGGGCCAGGATGAAGGCGTAGGTGTTGAGCTGACCCGTCTGGAAGAGGGACCCGAACCATCCGGTCCCCCTCGAGACGGCGCCCACGGCGTTCACGGTTCCGTCGATCATGACCCGGTCCACGAACCGCCAGCAGAACCGGGAGATCCCGATGACCGGCTGCACGATGATCCGGTCGTAGAGCTCGTCCACGTACCACTTGTTGTAGAGGATCTTCCCGATCCCGGAGGTCGGCTCGCCCTCCTCGAGGGCGGGGCGAACCTCACGCGACAGGAAGACGCGGGAGGCCGCGATCACCACCGCGAGGGCGATCCCCGTGGCAATGAAGCCCCAGGTCACGTGTCCCCCACCGATGGGGGACTGGTAGGCGTACGCCCCCATCTGCTCCAGGCGAATGGCGTCTGCCGCCGCCGTGACGGGGGCGAGCCAGTCGTGCAGCCACTCGGACATGGGGAGCATCCCGAAGCCACCGAACAGGGAATTCCGTACCGACTCGGGTACGTTCACCCATCCGCCGAAGATCGAGAGGACCGCGAGGATCCCCAGGGGGACCGTCATGCTGAGCGGGGCCTCGTGGAGGTGCTTCCGCTCCTCCTCGCCGGTGCGGTTGGGGCCATGGAAGGTCAGGATCATCATTCGCGTCATGTAGAACGCGGTGAGGGCCGCCGTCACCACGGCCATTCCCCAGAGTACCGCGTAGAGCGGACCGAAGGGCGCCGAGGTCCCCACGTACCAGATGATCTCGTCCTTCGAGAAGAACCCGGCGAAGGGCCAGATCCCCGCAATGGCCAGCGTCGCGATCCACATGAAGATCCAGGTCCACTTCATGGGTGCCCGGAGCCCGCCCATGTTCCGCATGTCCTGGGCGTCCCAGTCCTTGTGCGTGTGATGGAGGGCGTGATGCATGGAATGGATGACGGCGCCGGCCCCCATGAAGAGGAGTGCCTTGAAGAAGGCGTGGGTCATCAGGTGGAAGACCCCGGCGGCGTAGGCCCCGACCCCCACCCCCATGAACATGAAACCGAGCTGCGACACGGTGGAGTACGCGAGGACCTTCTTGATGTCGTACTGCTTGAGGGCGATGGTCGCCGCAAAGAGGGCCGTGAGTGCCCCGATCGTGGCCACCGCGGCGGCTCCCACCGGGGCCATCGCGAAGAGGACCGAGGCCCGGGCCACGAGGTACACGCCGGCGGTGACCATCGTGGCCGCGTGGATCAGCGCCGAAACCGGGGTCGGGCCGGCCATCGCGTCGGGGAGCCATACGTAGAGGGGGATCTGCGCGCTCTTTCCTGCCGCACCCAGGAGGAGGAAGAGGGTGATCGCGGTGACGATCCCTCCGCCGTACACCAGGGTCGTGGGCGCCGCCTCGAAGATCTCCTGGTAGTTCAGGGTGCCGAACACCGCGAAGAGGATGAACATGGCCATGAGCAGGCCGAAGTCCCCGACCCGGTTCACGATGAAGGCCTTCTTCCCGGCGTCGGCCTTCTCGCGGTCCTGGAACCAGAACCCGATCAGGAGATACGAGCAGAGCCCCACCCCTTCCCATCCCACGAACATCACGGGGAAGTTCGCGCCGGCGACGAGCACCAGCATGAAGAACACGAAGAGGTTCAGGTAGGAGAAGTACCGGGGGTAGCCCGGGTCCTCCTTCATGTACCCCACGCTGAAGACGTGGATCAGGAACCCCACGCCTGTGACGATCATCATCATCAGCAGGGAGAGGGGATCGAGCTGGATCGCCGCATCCACGGAGAGGGTGCCCGTGGGCATCCAGCTCCAGTAGGAGAGGACCACCGCGTCGTGGGCCTCGGTCCCGAGCATCCTCAGGAAATTCACCGCCGTGAGGAGGAAGGCGAGGAGCATCACCCCGGGTCCGATCCAGGTCGGAAGGGTGTGCGTCGCCCGCCGGGGTTCCTCCAGCTCGTGCTGGTGGTCGACCCGCTCCTCTTCGCTCTCCGGCTCGGCCAGGGCGGCCAGCCGGATCGCCTTCCCGGAGCGGGACCCGGCCACGAGGGCCAGGGCGCCGTTCAGGGCGAATCCCAGGAGGGGAAGGAGGAGAATGAGTCCCGGAAGGAAGGGCTCGAACCCCCCTCCGGCCTGGGCGACGGCCTCGAGGGCCTCGGGCATCGTGGGTGCCGGCGTCGTCATCGCCCTACCACTTGAGGAGGTTGAAGTTGTCCACGTTCACCGTCTCGTAGTGCCGGAAAATGGCGATGATGATGGCGAGCCCCACTGCGGCCTCTGCCGCCGCCACCGTCATGACGAAGAAGACGTAGAGCTGCCCTTCGATCCCCAGGAAGCGGGAGAGGGCCACGAAGGAGAGGTTCACCGCGTTCAGCATCAGCTCGATGCAGAGGAACATGATGATGGCGTTCCTCCGGACGAGGACGCCCACCGTTCCCACGGTGAAGAGGATGGCGCTCAGAACCAGCGCTTCGACGAGCATGGGTCAGACCCTCCGCTTCGCGATTGCGATGGCGCCCACGAGGGCCACGAGGAGGAGAATCCCCGTGAGCTCGAACGCCACGACGTAGTCGGTGAAGAGCGGGTGGGCGATCGCCCCCACCGCGCCCTGCTCGGCCAGGAGGGCGTCCATTCCCTCGGGCCCCGGGAAGCGGGCCATGAGGGGGTGTTCGTCTGCGCCGGCGAACTGGCGGGCCAGGAGCCCCGCGAAGAGCCCGGCCACGGCGAAGGCGGTGATCATTCCCACGCCCAGCCGGAAGTCCTTCCGGTACTCGTGCCCGAGGTTCAGAAGCATGATCACGAAGAGGAAGAGGACCATGATGGCCCCCGCGTAGACCATGATCTGGATCGCCGCGAGGAAGTGGGCCTCGAAGAGCACGAAGATCCCGGCGATGGCGCCCAGCGTGGCGATCATGAAGAGGAGGCTCCCGATGGGGTTCTTCGAGAGAACCACCCCGAAGCCGCCCCCGAGGGCCACCGCTGCGAAGACGTAGAAGAGGATGTCAGCCATGGAGTGCCGGCCTCACTCGGAGCGGGGGTCGGAGGGGTCCCAGAGGAGGGTGGAGGCGTGGTCCTGCTCCATGAGGCGGTCCAGGTCGTAGACGAACCGCTCCCGGGTGTACTCCGCGTTCTCGAAGTGGACGCCCACGTGGATCGCCTCCACGGGGCAGACCTCCTGGCACATGCCGCAGAAGATGCAGCGGAACTCGTCGATCTCGTAGACGATGGGATAGCGGTTCCCCTCGTCGTCCTCGCCCCCCACCAGGCGGATGCAGTTCGCCGGGCAGACCGTGGGGCAGAGCCCGCACGCCACGCACTTCGGTCTACCGTCGGCGTGCACCTCCATGACGTGGGTTCCGCGCCACCGGGGCGAGAGCTCGAGGGGTTCCTCCGGGTACTGGAGGGTCACCTTCTGCGGGTTCACCATGTGCCGGAAGGTCAGCCCCATTCCCTTCAGGGCGGACCTCAGGTAGGAGGTCGTCCCGGGATCGGGGCGCCGAAGCACCTTTACGGTTGCGGGCATGGCTCGGTTGTCCTTGCCGGAAGTCGACAGGCCGGGTGGATCAGGATCCGGACGCCACCGGCGAGGAGCCGGCGGCGAGGATGGGGCGAACCCGGGTCGAACCCGGGACAGGAGTACGGGGGCCGCTGCCGCCCTGGGTGCCGGGGCTTCCGGAGATGATCCGGTCCCGGTCCATGGCGAAGACGAAGACCCCGGTGCAGACGAGGCTCACGAGGGTGAGGATCGCGCCGAATGCGAACCCGGTGATCCCCACCTGGTCGAGGACGAGGATCGTCGCGGCCACGATCATCACGTAGGCCAGCGAGACCGGGAGCATGACCTTCCACCCCAGGTGCATCACCTGGTCGTAGCGGAAACGCGGGAGGGTCCAGCGCACCCACATGAAGACGAGGACGAAGAAGGCCGTCTTCAGGATGAAGGTGAGGAGGGTGAGCAGGGTGATCCAGAGGGCCGGCGCGGCGAGGATCGGCGTGCCGTCGGCGGCGAACCCGGAGATCAGGAGCCCCTCGTGCCAGAACATGTGGTCCCCGCTCCAGAACGGGATGCTCCACCCGCCCAGGAAGAGGGTGGCCATCAGCGCCGAGGCCGTCAGGATGTGCGAGAACTCCGCGATCATGAACATGGAGAACTTCATGGCCGAGTACTCGGTGTGGTACCCGGTCACGAGCTCCGACTCCGCCTCGGGGAGGTCGAAGGGGAGTCGGTTCGTTTCGGCGAAGGCCGAGATCACGAAGAAGATGAAGGCGAGCGAGAGCGGGAAGAGGTACCACATCCCGAGCTGCTGCTGCTGCCACACGATCTCGGTGAGGGTCACGTTCCCGGCGAGCATGAAGACCGGGATGAGCGAGAGCCCGAGCGCCACCTCGTAGCTCACCATCTGGGCCGAAGAGCGCACTCCGCCCAGGAGGGCGTACTTGTTGTTCGAGGCCCATCCGGCGAGGAAGAGGCCGTATACCCCGAGTGAGGAAAGGGCCAGGATGTAGAGGATCCCGATGGGGACGTCCGCCACCACCATGTCCACCACCCCCCAGGGGGTAGACAGGGGCGCGGCGAAGGGGATCACCGCGAAGGTCACCGCCGCCGGAATGAGGGCCAGCATGGGGGCCAGCACGAAGAAGGGACGGTTTGCCGTGGCCGGCATCGTCTCCTCCTTCAGGAAGTTCTTGATCCCGTCGGCCACCGGCTGGAGGATCCCGAGGGGCCCCACCCGGTTCGGTCCCAGCCGGTCCTGGATGAAGCCGGCCACCTTCCGCTCGGTCAGCGTCATCAGCGCCACCACGGCGAGGCTGACGGAGAAGACCAGGAAGACCTTGATCCCCGAGGAGATCACGAAGGCCGTCGTGGAGAGCTCGTGCATGCGGGTGGATCCTGGGTTCGCGTGTTCGTCGAGGGCGTCGGGCCGGAGCGCGTCAGGCGCCCGGGAGGGGAACGGGATCGTTCACGAGGGCGCCGCGCATGCCGAGCGCCTCGAAGCTCAGCCCCCCGAAGGCGGAAACCCGCCCGGCGAGGAGGAGGAAGGCGTCGGCGGCGAGGGCAGGCTCGGGGGCACCTTCACCCTCGAGGACGCCGGCGACGCCGGAGAGCGCCTGCCATGCGGGCCGTGCCTCCCCGGGAGCGCGCAGCGCCGGCCAGAAGCGCTGCACCCGTCCCTCGTGGTTCGTGAAGGTCCCCTCACCTTCGGCGTGGGTCGTGATCGGGAGGACCACGTCGGCACCGGCAGGGGCGTCGTGGGTGCCGAGCCAGGCGAAGCACCCGGCGGATGCGCCGAACCCCGCCCCGGCGTCCGCGAGGGCGTCTCCCAGCACCAGGAGGAGGCCGTCGAAGCCCTCGAGTCCCTCGAGGCCGCCCCGGGCGTCATCGCCGCCCACCCGTCGCCCACCCACGAGCTCGGCGCCCCGGCGGTTCGGGGCCAGGTCCTTCCGTCGCACGAGCTTGGGGAATCCGGGAAGGGGCACCTCCTCGTCGGCCCGGGCCGAGCGGAAGAGGATCTCTCCACCGCCGAGGGCGTCCACCACCCGCCGGAGCGCCCCCAGGTCCTCGTTCGAGGCAAACGGGGATGCAACGGCCCTGACCCCCTTCCCTCCCTCGGCAAGGCGCGCCGCCTCGGCCCCGAGGTGGGCGAGCGCCCGGTCCCAGTCCGTGGCGGCGCGGTCGGGGCCCCGGCCCAGGGCGGGTGCGACCACCCGGCCGCCCCGGTTCATCCACTCGTACCGCTCCCGGCCGTAGTCGCACATCCAGTGCTGGTTCACCTCCGGGTTGTCCCGGGGCTTCAGCCGCTGCACCAGGTTGTCGCGGACGTGGAGCTCGATGTTGCACCCCTGCGAGCAGTTCGGGCAGACCGAAGGGGTCCGGTCCAGGTCCCAGGCCCGGGCCTTGTGGAGAAAGTCCTTCGAGACGAGGGCCCCCACCGGGCAGATGTCCACGATGTTTCCGGCGTAGGGGGAATCCTGGAGCCCCTCTTCGAAGAAGGTGTCGATGATCGAACGGTTTCCGCGCTCGACCACGGTGAGGCGCGGGTCCTGGGCGACCTCGTTCATGAAGCGCACGCAGCGGGTACACATGACGCAGCGGTCACCGTAGAAGAGGACGTCGCCCCCGAAATCGTCCCGCCCGAAGACCCGCTTGGGCTCCCGGCTCCGGCCGTGGGCCCGCCCCTCTTCGTGCACGTAGTCCTGGAGCTTGCACTCGCCGGACTGGTCGCAGATCGGGCAGTCGAGGGGGTGGTTCTTGAGATAGAACTCGAGGACCCCCTGCCGCTGGGTCTTCGCCGGCGCGCTCTGGGTGTGGACGACCTGGCCGTCCATGGCCACGGTCACGCACGAGGCCTGGAGCTTCGGGGCACCTTCCACCTCCACCAGGCAGAGCCGGCACTGGGCCGGGGCCGAGAGCCCCGGGTGGTAGCAGTAGTGGGGAACCCGGTTCCCCATCTGCTCCGCCGCCTCGAGGAGGGTGGTGCCCTTGGGGACGGTCACTTCCCGGCCATCGATGGTCAGGGTGACGGTCTCCGTCATCGTCGCTTGGTCCGCCATGCTCGGGGTCCGTTCGGGATTCGGGTGCGCGTGACGCGGGGGGTGCGGGAGGGGCTCGGCCTCAGGCCGCGCCCACCCGCTCTCCGCGCCGGATCAGGGCCAGGTAGTCGTCCTTGAACTTCTCGATGGAGGAGGCCACCGGGGCGGCCGCCGAGTCCGAGAGGACGCAGATCGTCGTGCCGGTCATCTGGTTGCCCAGGTCGAGGAGGGTGTCCAGGTCCTCTTCGGTCCCCCGCCCGTCCTCGATCCGCCGGAGGATCCGGGCCATCCACTGGGTCCCCTCCCGGCAGGGCGTGCACTGGCCGCAGGACTCGTGGGCGTAGAAGTCCACCATCCTGCGGACCTGCTTCACGATGTTCGTCGAGTCGTCCATGATGATGACCGACGCACAGCCGAGCATGGAGCCCGCCTCCACCACGCCTTCGTAGTCCAGGGTGCAGGACTCGCACTCTTCGGCGTTCATGATGGGGACCGAGGACCCGCCCGGGATCACCGCCTTGAGTGTCCGGCCGGGCTGGAAGCCGCCGCACACGTCGTAGATGAGGTCCCTCAGCGGAAAGCCCAGGGGGAGCTCGTAGTTCCCGGGGCGGACGACGTGGCCGCTCACGCAGAAGAGCTTCGTGCCCGGCGACTTCTCCGTGCCCTGCTCCCGGTACCAGGCGCCCCCGTGCTCGACGATGTGGGGGACGGCGCAGAGGGTCTCCACGTTGTTGATCGTGGTGGGCTTTCCGAAGGCGCCGATGGCCGCCGGGAAGGGGGGCTTCACGCGGGGGAGTCCCCGCCGCCCCTCGAGGGAGTTCATCAGCGCCGTTTCCTCGCCGCAGATGTACGCCCCGGCCCCGCTGTGGACCGTCACGTCGATGTCCACCCCCGAGCCCAGGATGTCCTTCCCGATGAGCCCGGCGGCGTAGGCCTCCTCCACGGCCTTCGCCATGACCTGCACCGCCTCGAAGAACTCGCCCCGGCAGTAGATGTAGACGTGCTCCGCCTGGATCGCGTAGGCGCCGATCAGGCACCCCTCGATGAGCTGATGCGGGGTCCAGCGGAGGAGCTCCCGGTCCTTGAAGGTCCCGGGCTCCGACTCGTCGGCGTTGCAGCAGAGGTAGTGGGGCCCTCTTTTCTCCTTCGGCATGAAGGACCACTTGACCCCCGTGGGGAAGCCGGCGCCGCCCCGACCGCGGAGCCCCGAGGCCTTCACTTCCTCGATGACCTCCTCCCGGGACATGCGGAGCGCCTTCTCGAGAGCGCGATATCCGCCAAGTGCCTTCCACCCTTCGAGGGTCCGGGTCCGGGGGTCACCGAACCCCCGGGAAAGGACGCGGACCTCGCGCTCGTGCTCGTACGGAAAGGCCATTACTCCCCTCGCTCCTTCAGACGCTCGAGGATCGCCGGAACGGAATCCGGGGTCACGTTCTCGTAGTACCGGGAGTTGATCTGGACCGCGGTGGGGGTGCCACAGGCGGCGAGGCACTCCACCTCCATCACCGTGAAGTCGCCGTCCTCCGAGGTGCCGCCGAGCTCGGTGCCCGTGTGCTCCAGGAAGGAGGCGAGGACGTCGTCGGCGCCGCACAGGTTGCAGGAGATGTTCGTGCATACCTGGACGAGGAAGCGGCCCACCGGGCGCTTGTTGTACATCGTGTAGAAGGAGGTCACCCCGCGGACGTACGCCTCGGGAAGCCCCAGCACCGCCGCCACCTCCCGCATCGTGTCGGGAGAGATGTGCCCCCGGAGCTCCTGGGCCATGTTCAGCGCCGGGAGGAGGGCGGCCCGCGGCTCGGGATAGCGGGAGAGGATCTTCTCCAGCCGTTCCCGGTAGGGCCCCTCGAAGATCGGCGCCTCCGGGTCCTTCTCCACCCGCATGTACGGGTAGGTCGGGGAGCCTCCGGGGTGTCCGCCGTCGGCGGGGCGCGTCCCCACGTAGTCATCGCCGCGGACCTGCTCCTCCGTCAGCTCGAAGGTCCCCGTGTTCCCGGCCCACCCGGGGTTCCGGAAGGGGACGGGGCCGCTCGGGCCCTTCCGCTCGCGGGTCTCGTCACTCACCGGTCGATCTCTCCCAGGACGATGTCCAGGCTGGCGTTGACCATGATCACGTCGGCGAGGAGCCCTCCCTCGACGAGCTTCGGGATCACGGAGAGGTTCACGAAGGAGGGGGGGCGGACCCGCCAGCGCACCGGCTTCGTCCCTCCGTCGCTCACGACGTACATGCCGAGCTCCCCCTTGGAGCCCTCCACAGCCATGTAGGACTCGCCGGGGGGCGTCTTGACCCCCTCCATCACGAGCTTGAAGTGGTGGATCATCGACTCCATGTCGTTCATGGCGTCGGTCTTGGAGGGAAGGATCACCCGGGGGTCCTCGACGTTGATGGGCCCGTCGGGGAGCCGGTCCAGGGCCTGGTGGAGGAGGCGCGCGGACTGGCGGATCTCCTCGACCCGGACCATGTAGCGGTCGTAGCAGTCTCCGTGCTCCCCGATGGGGACGTCGAAGTCGTAGGACTCGTAGTCGTAGTACGGGCGGTCCTTCCGGACGTCGTAGGGGACCCCGGAGGCCCGGAGATTCGGACCCGAGAAGCCGTAGTTCACCGCGTCCTCGGCGGAGATCACCCCGACCCCCTGGGTGCGCCCCAGGTGGATCCCGTTCGTGGAGAGGAGGTACTCGATTTCGTCGAGGGTCTTCACGACCCCGTTCGCGAAGTCCCGGACCCCCTGGTCCCAACCCTCGGGGATGTCGGCCATCATCCCGCCGATGCGGGAAGCCGACGTGGTGATCCGGGCCCCGGTGTACGCCTCGTGGAGGGAGTAGACCTTCTCGCGCTCCTGGAAGGCGTAGAGGAAGGGGGTGAACGCGCCCACGTCGATGGCCCAGGTCCCGAGCCAGAGGAGGTGGGAGAAGATCCGGTCCAGCTCCATGCAGATCACCCGCACCACCCGGCACCGCTCGGTGACCTCGATCCCCGCCATCTTCTCCACGGCCATGGCGTAGGCGCAGTTGTAGATGAGGGGGGCCAGGTAGTCCATCCGGTCGGTGAGGGGGACCACCTGGTTCCAGTCCCGGTACTCGCCGAGCTTTTCGAAGGAGGAGTGGAGGTAGCCGATGTGGGGAACGCAGCGCACCACCGTCTCGCCGTCGAGCTCGAGGATCAGGCGGAGCACCCCGTGGGTGGCGGGGTGCTGCGGTCCGATGTTGATGAGCATGTTCTCGGAGTCGAGGACGGGCTCCGGAAGATCCGTGGGGGCGAGAAGCCCCTGGGTCGGACGGAAGTCCGTTCCCAGCTCCGGGTTGCGGGAGACTTCGAGTTCGAGGGTTCGCTTGGTCATGGCCTCGTTCCGATCCGGGCGGACGGGGAACTCCGGGCAGCAGGTGCCGGAGTCAGGCGTCGCCGGATTCCGCTCCGGAAGGGGTGGAGGTGGATTCGGGGTGGGCGTCCGGGGAGGGGTCCGGCCCGACGAGTTCCCGCCAACGAACGAGCTGGGGTTCCCGCCCGGGGCCCATGTCGGTGGGTACGTAGTGGTCCTCCGGCTCCTGGGAAAGCGCCCGGCGGGTCTGCTCGGAGCGAGAGAAGCGACCCCGGAGGGGGAAGTCCTTCCGGAGGGGGTGTCCCTCGGCGTAGTTCTCGGGCATGAGGATCCGCCGGAGGTCCGGGTGGTTCCGGAAGACGATGCCGAAGAGGTCCCAGACCTCCCGCTCGAGCCAGTTCGCGCCCTGCCAGAGGGGGACGACGCTGTCGGCCTCCAGGGCATCGAGGGGAAGCTCGGCCTTCACCCGGAGGTGCCTGCGGTGAGGAATCGAGAAGAGCTGCCAGACGAGCTGGATCGGCCTCCCCCCACCGTAGTCCACGGCGGTTACGTCGGAGAGGTAGTTGTAGAGGTGGTCCGGGTCCTCCTTGAGCCACTGGAGGATCTCGAAGCTCCGGGACGGTTCCACGTAGACGACGTGCTCGTCTCCGGCCACGAGTTCGTGGCGGAGGATGGCGTCGCCGAACCGCTCCTCGAGAGCGGGGACGCTCGGGTGGGTCGCCCCCATGTTGGCAGGCATCACCGGGCCGTGGCCCGTGCCCGCTCCGGACTCCCCGGAGCCCGCGGACTCCGGAAGGGAATGGTCGCTCATGCGTGCCTCAAGCCGGGGTGGCCGGGTCAGGGAATCCGGTCGCCGGTACGCTCGACGGCGAGGGTGGAGACGAGCCCGGAGGCCCGGTTCTGCTTCGTGGAGTTGCCGAACGGGAGGGAGAGGGCCTCCACCTCCTCGGCGGTGGCCCGGGGCCGCCCCACGTCGAGGGGGGACTCGAACCGGTGCTCCCCGTGCCGGGAGAGCGACTCGCCCCGGATCTTCTCCTGGATCATCATGAGGCCGTAGATCAGGGCCTCGGGGCGGGGCGGACACCCCGGCACGTACACGTCCACCGGGATGATCGTGTCGATCCCCTGCACCATGGAGTAGACGTCGAACACGCCCCCCGAGGAGGCACAGGCCCCCATGGAGATCGCCCACTTGGGCTGCGGCATCTGGTCCCAGATGCGCCGGAGCACCGGCGCCAGCTTGTACGGGACCCGTCCGGCGCAGATCAGGACGTCGGCCTGCCGGGGAGAGAAGGACATCCGCTCCATTCCGAACCGGGCCAGGTCGTTCTTGGACGCCGCGGAGGCCATCATCTCGATGGCGCAGCAGGCGGTCCCGAAGGGCATGGGCCAGAGGGAGTTCCGGCGGGCCCAGTTGACCACGAAGTCGACGCGTGTGGTCAGGAAGGTGGGGCTCCCCTGGCCGAAGATTCCCTCCATGAGCCCACCCCTTTCGGGGCCGGTAGCGGATCCCTCGTCCCGGGCCTCGGACGTTTCGTGAAGCTCGCTCATTCCCAGTCGAGCCCTCCCTTCTTCCACTCGTAGACGAAGCCCACCACCAGGACCATGACGAAAATGGACACGGCGACGAATCCTTCCCAGCCCAGGGCCCGCATCTCCACGGCCCACGGGATCAGGAAGATCGCTTCGAGATCGAAGATGATGAAGCTGATCGCCACCATGTAGAACTTGACCGAGAAGCGGGCCCGGGTGTCGCCGAGCGGGATCATCCCGGACTCGTACGGCATGTCCTTCTGCGGGGTGGCGCGGCGCGGATTCAGGATCTGCGAGGCCACCACCATCCCCACCGCGTTCACGACGGAAACGCCGAAGAGAATGAGGATGGGAAGGTAGGCTTGGGACATGGCGCTGAGGCGGCGTCAGACGTTGAAAAATGGCAGGATTTCAGCGCCGAAATGTACCCGGAAACGGCTTCGAGTGTCAACCCGAACGCGGGTGCGGAAATCCGCGTGCTTCGGGCCTCCTTCGGGCTTCACGCCCCCTCCGTGGCCCCCACCTCCCGGGCCGGGGTGCACCCTGCGGGACCCCGGGGTTTCCCCCCTCCCCTCCCCGACCTATACTCCCGCGTCGCCCGCCCCCCGGGGCGGTGCGCCCCCGGAGGCACCAGGCCCACGCAGCGCACCCTTCCCCTCGCATCCCCCGAACCCCCAAGACCCCGAACGATGACGATCCAGAGCGACCGTTGGATCCGCCGCATGGCGGACGAGCACCGGATGATCGAGCCCTTCTCGCCGAGCCAGGTCCGGGAGGGGACGATCTCGTACGGGGTCTCCTCCTTCGGCTACGACATCAGGGTGGCCCCGGAGTTCAAGGTCTTCACGAACGTGCACAACGTGGTCGTGGACCCGAAGTCCTTCGACGACCGCTCCTTCGTGGACGTGAACGGGGAGAGCTGCATCATCCCCCCGAACTCCTTCGCGCTGGCGCGCACCGTCGAGTACTTCCGGGTGCCCCGGGACATCCTCGTGCTGTGCGTCGGGAAGAGTACCTACGCCCGGTGCGGGATCATCGTGAACGTGACGCCCCTCGAGCCGGGCTGGGAGGGGTTCCTGACGCTGGAGATCTCGAACACGACGCCCCTTCCGGCCAGGATCTACGCCGACGAGGGGATCGCCCAGCTCCTCTTCTTCCAGGGGAACGAGGAGCCCGAGGTGACCTACGCCGACCGGAAGGGGAAGTACCAGAACCAGGTGGGGGTCACCCTGCCGCGGCTCTGACCTCCAGGTCCCTCCCACGCCCCGCCCGAGCCGGGCGGCCCGCGACGGGGACCTGCGCACCCGCTCAGGGCTGGCTCACCCCCAGCAGGTGGATCTCGAAGACGAGCCAGGAGTTCCGGGGGATGGCAGAGCCCTGCGGGGGGTTGGCCCCGTACCCCAGGAAGGGGGGGATGAGCACCGTGCGGACGCCGCCGGGCCGCATGCCACGGGCGCCGAGCTCGAAGCCGCGAATGAGCTGGCGCGGGGTGGCGCCGAGGAGGACGTCGAGGGGGCCCCGCCCGGGAGTGTCCAGGGAACTGTCGAAGCGGGTGCCGTTCGGGAGGAATCCCCGGTAGTGCATCTGGGCCCGGAGGCCGTCGGCGGCGGCGGTCCCCGACCCCACCTGGTCGTCGCGGATCCAGACGCCGGTCGTGAGCTCGGTGAAGTCCGCCGGGTCGATCCCGAGGGACGGTGCCCACTGGACCTCCTCGAAGCGGAGGGGGGGCTCGAGGGGGGAGTCTCCGCAGCCGGCGAGGATCACCGTCCCCGTGGCCACGGCGAGAAGGGGGACGAAGCGGAGTCGGGCGCGGCGGAGGGTCATGGCGGGGGGCGTCAGGGTGGAACGGGGGTTCGGGAGGAGGCCGGGGGGGCGGGGGCTCAGGCTCCCCCGCGGCGCTCGTGGACGATGCGGCCGTCCACCACCGTATAGTCCACCCGTATGTGCTGGAGTTCCGAAATCTCCACTTCCAGCGGGTTCCGGTCCAGGACCGCCAGGTCGGCGAGGAACCCGGGGCGGATCGCCCCCTTCCGGTCCTCCTTCCCCTCGGCAAAGGCATTGTTTACCGTGTAGGCCCGAAGTGCGGTCTCCACGTCGATCCGTTCCTCCGGGATCCATCCGCCTTCGGGCTCGCCGTCGGGGGTCTGGCGGGTGACGGCGGCGTAGATCCCCATGAGGGGGTTCGCCGTGTACCACGAGGCCTGGGTGCCGGGCCAGTCGCTTCCGAAGGAGAGCACCACGCCGGCATCG
>JBJHCE010000048.1:0-19714 GCA_050485865.1 Gemmatimonadales bacterium
CGTCCCCTGCCGGCATCGCCGCCCAGGAGGGCCCCTCCTTCCCCGTGCCCCCGCAGGGAACCTTCGTCATCGAGAACGTGACGGTCCTTCCGATGACGGCGGACCGCTCCGAGGCGGAGCCGGCCCTGACCGGACAGACGGTGGTGGTCTCCGGAGGAAGGATCACGGCCCTGGGCGCCGCCGGGAGCGCCACCGTCCCCGACGGGGCGACCCGGATCGACGGGAGCGGCCGGACCTTGCTCCCCGGGCTCGCCGAGATCCATGCCCACGTGCCGCCGGGGCAGGACCCGCCCCGGGAACTGGTGGAGGAGTACCTCTTTCTCTACGTGGCGAACGGGATCACGACGATCCGGGGGATGCTCGGGGCGCCCTACCAGCTCGACCTCCGGGAAGAGATCCGTCGCGGCGAGGTGCTGGGGCCACGGTTCTACGTGGGTGCGCCCTCGGTGAACGGGAACTCGGCCCCGGACCCGGAGCGGGCCGAGGCGGTGGTCCGGGCGCACGCCAGGGCGGGGTACGACTTCCTGAAGATCCACCCCGGGGTGCCCCGGGACGCCTGGGACCGGATGGTGGAGGTGGCCAGGGAGGTGGGGATCACCTTCGCCGGGCATGTGCCCGCCGACGTGGGGATCGACCACGCGGTGGCAACCGGAATGGCCACCATCGACCACCTGGACGGGTTCCTGGAGGCGACGCGCCGCGATGACCTCCCCGAGGGGGCATCCCCCGCCGAGCGGTTCGCCGCGACCGATCCGGCGAAGCTCGACGCCCTCGTGGGGCGGCTCGCCGATGCCGGCGTCTGGCAGGTGCCGACCCAGTACCTTTGGAACCACCTGAACGGCTACGTGGACCCGGACTCGATGCTCGCCCTCCCGGAGTTCCGGTACATTTCCCAGGGGCAGCGGATGGGGTACCGGAACCAGGCGAACCAGCGCCGGCAGAACCCGAACTTCACGCCGGAGTCGGACCGGGCGCACCGGGCCATGCGGCAGGACTTCCTCCGGGCGGCGCACGCGGCGGGGGTTCCGATCCTCATGGGGACCGACTCGCCACAGCTCTTCAACGTCCCGGGCTTCGCGCTCCACCGGGAGATCGTCCTCATGCTCGACGCCGGAATGTCGCCCTACGAGGTGCTCCTCTCCGGGACCCGTTCCGTGGCGGAGTACGTGGAGGGATCCCTCGGGCAGCCCGGCGACTTCGGGACCGTGGAGGTGGGCAAGCGGGCGGACCTCATCCTCGTGGACGGCGACCCCCTCGCCGACCTGGGGCGACTCCAGGACCCGGTGGGGGTCTTCGTGGAGGGGCGCTGGGTTCCCCGGGGGTTGATCCAGGCGGGGCTCCGGTCCATCGAGGAGAAGTACGCCGGAAGCGGGGGGTGATCGAACCGCCCCGCCGCCGCCCGGGGGCTACCTTCCGTCCCGCCCCTCGATGGTCGCGGTGGAGGGGCCCCGCTCGCGCTGGAGGCGACGTGCCAACGCCTCGGCCTCGCGCATGACGCGGAGCACGTTCTCGCCGGCAGGCATCCGGAGCTCCGCCCCGGTCCACCCCCGGCGATAGAGTTCGGCGAAGAGGGCCGGGTAGGTGGACACGTCCTCGAATCCCTCGGGAACGGTGGTGATCCCGTCGTAGTCCCCGCCGATCCCGACCCACTCGACGCCGATGCGGTGCCGGACGCAGTCCACGTGGTCCGCCACCTGGGCCAGGGTGGCGCGGCTCACCCACGGCCGCATCCGCCCAGTCCAGGTGGGCGCTGTGGGTGAGCCCCAGGTAGCGGGCGGCGCCGGTCTCCATCGCGTCCACCGGCACGGAGATCGACCGGAACTGGCCGCCGACCCGCCCCTCCCGGACCGCCACCCGGGAGGTCGCCACGTCCATGGGGTGGTCGGGGTGGATGCGGATCTGCCAGGGGAGGTCGTTGTGCCCGTCAATGAGAGGAGTCGAGGCGAGCACCCGGAGCGCCTTCTCCATGTGGGGGTCGGTGCTCCGCTGGAGTTCGCCGGCTCCGGTGCCTGCCAGGGCCAGCGTACCCCCGAGGCCAAGGGCGACGGCGGTGCCCCGCCCCGCCCCGCTTCCAATCCGTTGTATCCCCTGCCCCCGCCGTGCGCCGCCCCCGGCTCAGAAGCGCCACTCGACCCCGAGGAGCGGCAGGAAGGGTCGGGTGGCCACGGGACGGAGCTCCTCGTCCCGCCACCGATCGAAGTAGTGGAAGAGGGCGTCCCGCTGGTCAAGGGCGTTCAGAACCCTGAGATAGGGCCGAAGCTCCGTGTCCCTCCCCCCGATGCGGGGGTTCAGTCCCCACGAGAGTTCCAGATCGAGGCGCAGGAACTCGTCTTCCGCCGCTACCTCCAGGGGATTCGCCGCTGAAGCGTTGGCGAAGCGGGAGGTCGTATCCGACTCCCGGAGGGCCGGGATCACGGGCCCGGTCCCGACATTGGGCACGTCGGAGGCGAGAGGGATGGCCTGGAGCGGGAGTCCCGCCCCGTAGCCCAGGGTCGCGGCAACCTCGAGGCCCGGCGCGAGGGTAACCCGCGCTCCCGCCGACAGGAGGTGCCGGCCTGCGAAGTCACGGGTCGGCGACGGCTGACCTCCCGCGGGCCCACCGGTCGAACTCCAGACCCAGGACAGGGCGTAGCCGAGCCAGCCCTCCATCCCGTCCCCTTCGCGGGTGACCCGGAGGTCGGTTCCGGAGGCGTGGGTGGACCTGGAGCCCCGCGAGGGATCCAGCCCCTCGAATCGCTTGAGGAAACCGGAGACCTCGAGGCGGATGTCGGGGGTCAGCGCCTGGTCGAGGGCGAGAACCGCGTGGTTTGCCGAGGCCACCGCGAGTTCGGGGGCGAGGAAGACCCGTGCCTCCGCGAGCACGCCGCCTTCCGAGGCGATGCTCGAGACGGGAAACACCTCGTGGAAGCGACCGGCGGAGAGGGTGAGGAACGCCTCGTCGGAGAGGTGCAGACGCACCGAGGCCCGGGGTGCGATGCGGACGCTGCGGTCGACCCCGAAGGCGTCGACCCGGAGCCCTCCGCGGACGAGAACCTGGGTCGAGGGGGCACGCTCGGCCTCCACGAAGACCCCGGCACGGTCACCGGAACGCTCCGCTTCGCCGGGCTGGGCCTGGGTCTGGAGGCCGGGCCCGAGTGCCTCGAGGGACCACCCGTAGTGCTGCCGCTCCATGCTCCCTCCCGCCCGGAACCCGCGACCGGTCAGCGTCGCCTCGATGCGGGAGCGGGAGGCGGTCGTCCCCGCCACGAGGGGATCCGGCCAGGCAAGGGGGAGGGACGCCACGTAATGCGAGTGGCTCGCGAGGAGTTCCCACCCCCGCACCCGTGCTTCCTCCCCGGGGGCCCGCCAGCTCCAGCGGCCCGAGATCGCGCGGTTCCCCCACGAGGCGAGATCGTCGCGCCGCGCGCGGCCGAATCCCGCCTCGCCGATGGTGCCGAGCTGGACGCCCTCCCGGTTGCGGAAGACGGTGAGCCCGATGCGGTGATCGGGTGCGGGTTCCAGCGACAGCCGCGCGAGGGCATCTCCGTAGTCGTAGGGGAAGGTGCCGGAGACCCCGAACCCGTGGACACCCCGTACCGCGCCGAGGAAGCCGGCACGGGCCCCGAGGGGGACCTCCAGTACGGCCCGGGCGGCCACCGGATCGACGGCTGCCTCCCCCCGGACCCGGTCTCTCCGCGGGTCACGGGTTTCCACGTCGAGGATGTACGCGAGCCCACCGTCGTACTGGGCGGGCGCGCCCCCGAGATGGAGGCGGGCATCGCCGAGGAGTCTCGTGTCGAAGGAGGGGACGAGTCCGGCCAGGTGGAAGGGTGTGAGGATGGGGGCGCCGTCCAGTCGGACCTGCCGGGAGTCCACCGTGGAGCCCCGCATGAAGAGCACGTGTCCGGCGTCACCCGGTTCCTCTCCCGGGGGGGTCCGGGCCGAGCTGGAGAGCCCCGACTCCAGGAACCCGCTCGTCGAAGCCAGTGCGGGGATGTGGAGACGCCCCGTCCGGACGGATCCCTCCCGGAACGGAGAGGTGGGCGCCACCTCGTCCAGGTCGGGGAGGGTGGCCTGGACCTGGACCGGGGGGAGCGCGAGGATGCGCCGCTCGAGGGCAAGGTCCAGCGAGACGACGCCCCGCTCCGGAAGGCTGACTTCGAGTTCGACCGGGAGCGCGGCGATGTGGAACACGTGGAGGCGAGCGCGCCCAGGGCGGAGCCCGCCGATGGTGTAGCGGCCCTTGGCGTCCGTGAAGGCGCGGTGGAGGCGCCCGTCCTGCCTGAGCTCGATGATCACCCCGGGGAGCCCCTCCCCGCCCCGGAACCCCGAGACCCGCACGAGCCCGGTGACGGCGGCTCCGAGGGTGTCAGGCGCCGCAACGGCACGCGGCGGGTCGACGGAGGCCGACGCCGGCGCCGGCGGAGCCATGCACGCCAGGGCAAGCATCGCCGCGCAGGCCCCGGTGACCCCTGATGATGCGAGCCTCCCCATGATCAGTCCTCCGTCGCCCCTGCTTCGTCCGGAACGCGGATCCGGACCCCGCTCGACCGCGGATCCGCCGCGACTCCTTCGCCGAAGCGGAAGGAACCGGCGCTCCACTCCACAAGGTAGCGGGGCCCGGATCGGACCACGACCTGGCCGGGTCCTGCGGGGATACGGACGATGATCCCCTGGGCCTCGGCGCGGGCCTGAGGAACCCCTCCGAGGTCGACGACCACGCTTCCGGTACCTGCCTCGAACCTCGCCTCCTCGGGCGCGAGCACCTCCACCCGTTCCCCTTCGCCGACGATGAGCTCCACCGATACGCCGGGTGGTGCAGCGCTCAGCACCACGTCCACCCGACCGTCCCGGAACGCAAGGGCCACCCCGGCGCTCCCGGGACGCACGTCGGACGCTGCGCTGGTCGCGGTGGGCGCCCCGGTCGGGAGGGAGGGTGCAAGCTCGGCGTCCCCGGAAAAGAGAGAACGGAGCGGGGACCCGGGGAGTGCGGCGGCGACGCCCCCGGCGGCGACGACAAGAATGGCGGCTGCCGCCGCGCTCCTCCTGCGGAGCCCATGGGCGCGTCCCGCAGACCGGCGGCGCCGCACGTCCCAGCGGGCCTGCTCGAGGGCCGCCCGGTCCCTGATCGCCACGACCTCGCCCACGCCGTCGAGGAGCCCCGACACCGTGAGGGCGAGGGTCGAGAGACGCTCGACCTCGGCGCGGCAGGAGGCGCACTCGGTGAGGTGGCTGGCCACCTCGGCGGCGACATCGCCCTCGAGTTCGCCGTCCAGGTGCGCCTGGAGCACGCCCTCGGGGGGGTGCTCCGAACCGTCCATGTCTTGCAGGATGTCGAGCTGGGTCGTCATGCGCGGATCTTCCGTTCAATCAATTCGTTCTCGAAGCGCTTCCGAGCCCGGGCGAGGAGGGTCCCCACCGAGGAGGGCTGCACGCCCACGGCCGCCGCGACCTCCTGGTAGGAGAAGCCCTCCTCCCGGAGGAGCAGCATCGTCCGGTCCCGCTCGTCGAGAGCGGAGAGGACCTCCCGGACCTGGCGCACGCGCTCGGTCCGCTCGACGGCCTCGTCCGGGAGGACGGGTGCGTCGGGCTTCGGCGGATGCACCTGTCGAAGACGGGCCCGGTTGTCTTCCACCCGCGCCCGATCCCGGAGGAGGTGCGTGGCCACGGTGTACAACCACGACCGGAGCCCTGCGGCGTCCCCCCTGGGCCGCCGGTCCAGGAAGCGCACGAACGCCTCCTGCGCCGTGTCCTCGGCCAGGTCCCGGTCCGCCGTCATGCGGTGGCAGTACCGGACCAGGCCCGGATAGACGTCGTCGAAGAATCGATCGAAATCCACTGCGGCCTCGTGAACGCTCGGAGCGATGGGTCGGGGTCGGGGCCGAGGCCGTCGTTCGCGGCCCCATCCGCCGTTCGCACCATTGGAACGACCCGTGGCCCCCGAATGTGACGCCGCCCCTCCCCGGGCGGGAAGGGGCGGCGTCCGACAAGGCGCCCGTTACGGACCCACAAGAAGCCTGATCACGCTGGCGATTCGATGGGTTCCGTCGAGAGGACCGAGCGAATCCGCGGGTGCCGCTTCAGGAGATAGCCACCCATGGTCAGGACCGCCACGAGGTTTCCGAGGGCGATGTTCCACCAGGCCAGTGGTCCGAGGAGGAACTCGGCCGCGATGACGATGAGCCCGATGAAGAAGGCCTCGAAGGCCACGAAGAGAAGGACGGCCCCCACGATCACCGGCGGCTGGACCTCGGCCTGCCGGACCAGTGCCGCCGCAATCGTCCCGATGACGAAGAACACCCCGTAATGAATGGGGGTGTAGGCCGCGGTTACCCAGAGGGAAACCTCGACGGCGTCAAGCTCCGTCGCCCCGAGAAACAGGACCGACCCGAGGGCGGACGGAGTGAAGAACGGGCGCCCCTGCAAGGTGTCGACCAGCAGGAACCAGGTCGCAACTGCAAATCCGGCGATGAACCCGGCAACCACCCCCTCACGAAGGATCCGACCCTCGGCGAGAGCCTGCGTCCAGTTCATGCGCCCGGTGACGCCGGCGAGGTGCAGGAACGAAACCATGGCGATCCCCGCGAGGAGGTTCCCCGCGAGAACCTCCACCCACCCGAGCTCGGCCACGACGTCGATACCCGATACGAAGGCGCCGAAGAAGAACACGCCGTTGAAAAGGATGAAACCGGCAACCAGGCCGAAGAGGAGGTTCGGAGCACGCTCAAGCTGCGCCAGCGCCCAGGAAAGCACCACGCCGAACGCCACGAAGACCGCAAAGTGGATCACCGTGAAGAGGCCGATGACCCCCGCCGTGGGCTCCATCGCATCCCTCCCGAGGAGCACCCCGCCGAGCATCCCCGGGGTCCGGAAGGGAGTCCCGGCCACCTGGTCAACGAAGAGGAACCAGAGTGCAAGCACGGCCCCGCCGATGAGCCCCGCGGTGACGCCCCTCGCCGCCAGCTCCTTCACCTGGAACGTCCGCTTCGCTTCCATCTCCTCCTCCTCGTTCCGGTTGAACCTCGTAGTTCCCGAGCCGAGACCGCCTGCTCGGAGCGCGCCCCACCCCGCCCTCGGCGGCCCTCGACGAGTGAACCCCTACTTGCGGGAGGGGGTTCCGACGCCGCCCGCTGCCCGGGGCGGGACTCCAGCATCGTACACGGAGACTGTTGGGAGTGGCCATCGTCCCCGCATGCCATCGAAGCGCCCGCGCCGAGGCCCGAGAATCCGTGACACGACGCATGCGGGGACAGATCCCTTCGCCTCCGGCGCAGGAGCCTCGCGAGGGCCCCACGCTCCGCATCCCAGAGTTCGCCTGCCGACGAGGTCCACCCCGATGCGATGGAACCCGTACTCCTCCGTCCCGGCGCACGCCGTCCGAGAGAGCCTCCTCGCGCTCTTTCGCGAGGCACGCTTCGAAACGCGGCGCCCGAGCTGCCTGCACTGCAGCGCCCCATCGTGCCAGCGCTGGGGACGCTTCGCGGGTCGGCAGCGCTACCGCTGCAAGGACTGTGGGCGGACCTTCAGCGACCTGACCCATTCCCCTTTCTGGTACTGCAAGCGCTTGACCCGGTGGCCGGTTGCGGCCCTCCAGATGGAGATCTCTGCGTCGGTCCGCAGGACCGCCGCGGCAGCCGGGGTGTCGCCCACGACGGCGTTTCGCTGGAGGCACGTGATCCTCGGCGCGCTCGCACGCCCGGACTCGCGGGGCCGCGGGATCGGCGGTGATCACGGTCCATCGCGCCCCGGATCGGTTCGGAACGACGCAGAGCCGACCGGTCAGGTCCGTCGGCTCGCCGTTGCGGTCGGGGCCGTTCGTCTCCGGTCGGATGACGCCGGGACGGAGCCCGGCCTCGACGACCTGTTCGCCCGACTCGGGCCAGGAAGGTACGCCCGGCACCAACCGAACGCGCGCCCGGCGGGGCTGTTTGGGGACCCGCGCCGACACTGGATCCTCATCGGGATTGGCCGGGACCGGCGAGGTTCCCCGAGGCAACTCGTCGCATGCCACCTCAGGGGCGGGCCCGGGGCCCCCTCGTCGAGGGACCTCTCGCCCGCCCTCCATCGCCTGGTCCGCGCAGGGGGGAAGGTCACCGCTCGAGTGGGGCGGTTCAGTCCCCTCGCCATCGCATGCCGCCGGACCGGGCTTCGGTTCCGGTCCGCGCGTCCGCCTCTGGTCTCTTCCGGTCCGCTTGCTGTTTCGATCAGGGATGCGGAGGATGTGGCCCTCGCCACACGAGAGGCCGCCGCACTCCGGCGATGGGTTCGCCGCTTCCGAGGATTCAAGCCAGGGTACGTCGATGCGTACCTCGCATGGTACGTGAGGGTCGACCCGGAGCGAGATGAGCTGGACCCCCGGCCCGCTCCCACCTGGGCCCGCCGGGCACGGCTCATATCTCCATGGTCCGCGGTCCCCGAGGGAATGAGGCTCGTTCTGGAAGCGCTCGATCCCGGGAAGCCATCGGCCCGTCGCCCCACGCG
The DNA here is from genome assembly GCA_050485865.1 of Gemmatimonadales bacterium. GTDB lineage: Bacteria > Gemmatimonadota > Gemmatimonadetes > Longimicrobiales > Gaopeijiaceae > SKNW01. Next base: position 8,461 of record JBJHCE010000048.1, read on the forward strand.
CCGGCGTCCGTCCCTCCCTTGAGACCCGCCCCCAACCCTCACCTTCACCTTCACCTTCGCCTTCGCCGCCTCCTTCGCACCCTCGCGCCCCCCACCTGCAACCGCTTGATTGCGCATCGCGGCTCGCACCTGCGGGTCCGGGGAGGGTGGCCCCCCCTCCGTCGACCTGGCGCGCGTCGTCGCGTCGTATCGGACGGCCCAACAGGTTTCGGGTACAAGGACGGAGCCATTCCGCCGACATGGGTGGGGAGTGCGGCCTGGAGAGGGGGCCGGCCGAGGAGGCCGGGCTCGCCGGCCGCTCGGCGGGGGAAGGCTGGCCGGCCGCTCGGCAGGGGGCGGGCGGCCTCTCGGCCGGGGGGAGGGTCGGCCGGCCGGACGGGGGAGGGTCGGCCGGCCGGACGGGGGAGGGTCGGCCGCAGGGCCGGGTGCACGGATTGGAAATGAGCCGGCTGGGACTCGAACCCAGGACCTACCGATTAAAAGTCGGTTGCTCTACCAACTGAGCTACCGGCTCAGCGCGGCGGGACCGCGTTTCCCAATCTATGGCCTCGGCCGGCGTCTCAGAACTCCAGGCCGAGCTGGACACCCCGGAAGGAGCGCCTGTGGTGTGGGCTGGGACCGAAACGGGCCAGGGCCTCGAGGTGTTGCCGGGTCCCGTATCCGACGTTGGTGTGCCACCCGTAGATGGGGTGGCGGTCGGCCAGCCGGTGCATGAGGCGGTCCCGGCACACCTTGGCGATGATCGACGCGCAGGAGACCGAGTGGACGAGGGCGTCGCCCCCGACCACGGCCTCGTGACGGACCTCGAGGCCGCGGACCGGAAGTCCGTCGATGACCACGTGCTCGGCCGGCTCCGGGAGCGCCGACAGGGCGCGGCGCATCGCGAGCGCGGTGGCGGGGGCGATGCCAAACCCGTCGATCTCCGCGACCGACGCGGCTCCGATCCCGACTGCGGCGGCGCGCCCCCGGATTTCCTCGGCGAGCGCGAACCGGCGGACCGCCGTGAGCGCCTTCGAGTCCTGGACCCCCTCGATCGCCGCTTCGCCGGGGGTCAGGACCACGGCTGCCGCGACCACGGGGCCGGCCAGGGGGCCGCGGCCCACCTCGTCCACACCCGCCACCCGGGAAAGACCACGGCCCCAGAGCCCCGTCTCGAAGGAGAGGGGACCCAGGGGCCGTTCGTGCCGACTCACGGGAGGGCCTGTTCGCCCAGCATACGTGGATCGCCGCCCGTGCGTGGCGACGCGTCGGTCAGGTCGCGCGCTTCTCCCGAATCCGCGCGGCCTTCCCGCGCAGCCCACGGAGGTAGTAGAGCTTGGCGCGGCGGACCCGCCCCTTGCGGACGACCTCGATGGCCTTGATGAAGGGCGAGTTCAGCGGAAAAACACGCTCGACCCCGATACCGGAAGAGATCTTCCGCACGGTGAAGGTCTCGCCCATTCCACCACCCCGGCGGGCGATGCAGACGCCCTCGAAGGCCTGGATCCGCTCCTTTTCACCCTCGCGCACGCGGTACTGCACGCGCACGGTGTCGCCAGGGGCGAACGCGGGCATATCGCTGCGGAGCTGTTCGTTGTCGAGTTCGCGAAGCAGATCGGTCATGGTGGCCTCCAACGTCCTTGGTTCGTCCGCTTGGTAGCGGACACAGACGCCTAAGATAAACCCGAGCCGTCCTGGAGTGAAGGGGTCAGGAGCCCCGTTCGGGGCCTTCCCGACCCCACGCGCTATGGTCCCTCGTCGCCCCCGGCGGCGTACAGAGCCCAGAGGTCGGGGCGCCGCTCCTTCGTGAGCCGCTCGGACTCGGCCCGGCGGAACTCCTGCACCCGCCGGTGGTCCCCGCTCAGGAGAACCTCGGGAACCCGGTGCCCCCGGTACTCGGCGGGGCGGGTCCACGACGGGGGGCTCAGGATCGGCCCTTCGTAGAAGGAGTCCGACGAGGCCGACGCATGGTCCCCCAGGGCCCCGGGGAGGAGCCGGACCACCGCGTCCGTCACCGCAAGGGCCGGGATCTCCCCTCCGGACAGAACGAAGTCCCCGAGCGAGATCTCGTCCGTCGCAAGGTGCCGCGCCACCCGCTCATCCACGTCCTTGTAGTGACCGCAGAGAAGGGTGAGCTCGGGCTCGAGGGAGAAGCGGACGGCGTCCGCGTGTGAGAAGACCCGCCCCCTCGGGCTCAGGAGCACGACGGGGCCCTCAGGGGCCAGATCGTCCATCGCCTCGAAAAAGGGCTCGGGCTTCAGGACCATCCCCGCGCCCCCGCCGTAGGGAACGTCGTCGGCGGTCCGGTGCCGGTCGTGGGTGTAGTCCCTCAGGTCCACGACCCGGTAGCGCGCGAGTCCCGCCTCGGCAACCCGCCCGGGGATGCTCGTGGCAAGGGGCTCCCGGAAAAACCCGGGGAAGAGGGTCAGGATGTTGATCCGCATGACTCAGAGGTCCAGGAGCCCTTTCGGAGGGGCGATCACGAGGCGTCCCGCCTCCAGGTCCCACCCCTTCACGAGTTCCTCCCGGAAGGGGATCAGGATCGTTCCGTCGCCGCGGCGCACCTCCAGGAGGTCCGAAGGCCTCAGGGGATAGACCTCGATCACCTCGCCCACCTCCTCGCCCTCCTCCGTAACCACCATGAGCCCCAGGAGCTCATGGTAGAAGAGCTCGTCCTCCGCGCGGGGCTCGACCTCGGAGAAGGGGCGTACGAGGTACCGGCCGTGAAGCGTGGCCGCCGTGTCCCGGTCCCCGACGCCGTCGAAGGAGACGAGGGCACCCTTCCGGTACCCCCGAGCCTCGCGGATCCTGAGCGCATCGAGTGACGGGTCGGGGCGCTCCCCCGACCCGTCGGCCACGTGCAGTTCCACCCCGGGCGCGAAGGTGCGGTCCGGGTGGTCCGTGAGCGGCCAGATGAAGAGCTCGCCCTTGGTCCCGTGGGGCTTGGAAACGTGCCCCACGACCACCCATTCGGGCGCACCGGCTCCGTCCATGGCCGGGTCCGGAGTCCGGGGGCTCAGGCCCCCTTCGACTCCTCGGCGCCGTCGGCGGCGTCCTCGCCCTCGGGGGCAGCCTCGGCCTCCGGTGCGTCGCCGGCTTCGGCGGCGGGGGAGGCCTCCGCCTCCGCGGCAGCAGCCTCGGCTTCAGCAGCGGCAGCAGCCTCGGCTTCAGCAGCGGCAGCGGCGGCAGCCTCGGCCTCGGCGGCGAGCTTCGCCTTCGCCTCCTCCTCCGCCTTCCGACGGGCCTCGGCGGCGGCAGCCTTCTGCTCACGGGCGGCGGCGGCATCCACTTCGCCTACGGCGACGGTGGCATCCCCACCCTTGCGGGCCTTCTCGACGAGGGACCGGACGGTGTCGGACGGGGCAGCGCCCTGGCCGACCCAGTAGTCCACCCGCTCCAGGTCCACGACCAGGCGTGCCGGGGTCTCGAGGGGCTTGTAATACCCCACGCTTTCCACGAAGCGCCCATCCCGGGGGGCGGTGCTGTCCGCCACCACGATACGGTAGTGCGGAGCCTTCTTCCGGCCCATGCGCCGGAGGCGAATCTTGACGGCCATCGGTTCTTCCCTGCTCGGTTCGGTCTCGGGATGCGTGTCAGCGCGGGAGGAGTCCCTGCATGTTCCGCATCTGTTTCATCATCTTCTGCATGTCCTTGAACTGCTTCAGCAGCCGGTTCACCTCGGCCACCGACCGCCCGCTCCCGCGGGCGATCCGGGCGCGCCGCGACCCGTTCAGGATCTCGGGCCTGCGCCGCTCCTGGGGCGTCATCGACAGGATGATCGCCTCCACGTGCTTCATCCGCTTCGGGTCCACGTTCGCCATCGGGAGCTTCTTCCCCATGCCGGGGATGAGCTTCACGAGCTGCTCGAGCGGACCCATCTTCTGCACCTGCCGCATCGCGACGAGGAAGTCTTCAAGTGTGAACTTCCCCTTCCCGAGCATCCGCTGCTCGAGCTCCTTCGGATCCTCGTCCTCGAAGGCGCGACGGGCGCGCTCCACGAGCCCGACCACGTCGCCCTTCTGGAGGATCCGGCCGGCGAGCCGCTCCGGGTCCGCCGCCTCCAGGTCGTCGAGCCCCTCGCCCACGCCCAGGAACTTGATGGGCTTCCCCACCACGCTCCGGATCGAGAGCGCCGCTCCCCCCCGGGCGTCGCCGTCCATTTTCGTCAGGACGACCCCCGTAAGGTCGAGCGCCTCGTCGAAGCCGGAGGCGATCGTGACCGCCTCCTGCCCCGTCATGGCGTCCGCGACGAGGAGCACCTCGGTGGGGCCCACCGCCTCCTTCACCCGACGAAGCTCGTCCATGAGCGGGGCGTCGATCTGGAGCCGCCCCGCCGTGTCGACGATGAGCACCGACCGCTTCCGCTCCCGGGCAGCCGCGAGGGCCTCCTTCGCCGTGGCGACAGGGTCCCCGTTCGGGGTCCCGGCGTGGATCGGCACCCCGACCCGCTCCGCCAGCGTCGTGAGCTGCTCGATGGCCGCGGGGCGAACCAGGTCGCACGCCGCGAGCATCGGCTCCCGCCCCTCCCGGAGGAGCCGTCGGGCGAGCTTCCCTGCCGTCGTCGTCTTTCCCGACCCCTGGAGGCCGACGACGAGTATGACCGTCGGTGGGGAGGAGGCCTTCCCGAGGGAGGGACTCCCCTCGCCCAGGAGCGCGGCCAGCTCCTCGTGCACGATGGCCACGATCTGCTGACCGGGCGACACCGACTTCATGACGGTCTCGCCCAGGGCCCGCTCCTGCACCCGGTCCAGGAACTCCCGGGTGACCCGGTAGTTCACGTCGGCCTCGAGGAGGATCCGGCGGATCTCCCGGAGCCCCTCCCGGATCATGGGCTCGGTGAGCACGCCGCGCTGCCGGAAACGCCCCAGCGCGGCGTCCAGCTTCTGGCTCAGCTCATCGAACATGCATCATCCACTCGGAGACCCCGTCTTCCAGGCCCCGATGCCGCGAACCTGCAGCACCGGCAAAGATCGTAATGATAAGGGGATCTCCCGCCGTCCTCAACCCACGTGGATGATCTGGTTCCGCCGGGTCCCCACCGAGACCATGCGGATCGGCGCCCCGGTCACTTCCTCGATCCGGGCCAGGTACGCCCGTGCCCGCTCGGGGAGATCCTCGAGGCTCCGGGCCGAGGAGGTGGGAGCCTCCCACCCGGGCATCCATTCGAGGACCGGCTCCACTTCCTCGAGTGCCCACGTGTCCGCCGGGAACTCGGTGACGGTGGACCCGTCGGAGAGCCGGTACCCCGTGCAGAGCGCGACCTCGGAAAGGGTATCCAGGACGTCGAGTTTCGTCACCGCGAGCCCCGTGAGGCCGTTCACCCGGGCGGCGTACCGGGCGAGCACCGCATCGAACCACCCGCACCGGCGCGGCCGCCCCGTGGTGGCCCCGAATTCGCCGCCGAGTTCCCGCATCCGGGCGTCCATCTCCTCGTCGAAGCCGGTGGGAAGGGGTCCGTTTCCAACCCGCGTCGTGTAGGCCTTCACCACCCCGAGCACGGCATCGATGCGCGTGGGCCCGACCCCGATCCCGGTGGCCGCCCCCGCGGCGGTCGTGTTCGACGAGGTGACGAAGGGGTAGGTCCCGTGATCCAGGTCCAGGGCCGTGCCCTGCGCTCCCTCGAGGAGCACCCGTCCCCCGCCGCGGAGCGCCAGGTCCACCTCGAGTCCGGTGTCCACGGCGATCTCGAGGATCCGCTCCCGGAGCGCCACGCTCCGGGCCATGGCCTCCTCGAAGGCCGCCTCCTCGCCCGCGTCGAGGGAGATCCCGAGCCCGGCGAGTCGCTCCCGGGCCCGCTCCTCTCCCTCCGCCAGGAGCGCCTCGAAGCGCTCGGCGTCGGCGGCATCCGCCACCCGGATCCCCCGGCGCCCGGCCTTGTCCTCGTAGGCGGGGCCGATCCCCCGCCCCGTGGTCCCGATCTTCTCTCGCGCCCCCTCCTCGGCCACCCGGTCCAGGATCCGGTGATACGGAAGAAGGAGGTGGGCACGCAGGCTCACCCCCACCCGCCCCGAGAGGTCGATCCCCCGGGCTGCGAGTGCATCGTACTCGTCGAAGAACTGGAGGAGGTCGAGGACGACCCCGTTCCCCAGGAGGCACCGCCGCCCTTCATGGAGGATCCCCGACGGGATCTGGTGGAGGATGAACTCCTCCTCGCCCACGTGCACCGTGTGCCCCGCGTTCGCGCCCCCCTGGTACCGGGCCACCACGTCGACCCCCTCGGCGAGGACGTCGACGATCTTCCCCTTCCCCTCGTCTCCCCACTGGCACCCCACCACCACGGTGCAGCGGTCTTCCCTGGCGTTCACCACGACGATCATTCTCCGAAGAACCGGCGGACCTCACCGCCGGGCAAAGAAAAAGGCGCCCGTCCCGTTCGGGGGGCGCCTGACCTCTGAATCCTTTGGTGGAAGGTAGGCCCGGGGCGAAGCCCGGTCAAGAAACCCCGGCAAGGACCCCCGCCTCATCGAGGAGCGTCCGCACCCGCTCCCGCCCTGCCTCGCCGAGGGGAGTGAGCGGTGGACGGGGCCTCCCGCCCCGCATCCCCAGGAGGTCCATTCCGGCCTTGACCCCCGCCACCCCCAGCCCGCCCACGATCCCGTCGTGCAAGGGCGCGACGATCTCCTGCACGCGTCCCGCCTCCCCCGCATCCCCCCGTTCCACCGCGTCCACGATCGCCGCCGTCTCGCCGGGGACGAGGTTCGCAACCCCCAGGATTCCCCCCACCGCCCCCACCTGGAGCGCGGCGAAGAGCCTGGCCCCGGTGCCGACAAGGATCTGGAAGTCCGAAGGGGCGGCCCGGGCGATCTCGCCGATGAGTTCGAGCTTCCCCCGCGAATCCTTGATCCCCACCACGTTCTCGTGGCGGGCAAGCTCCCCCACGAGCCCCGTCTCGAACTCCACCGTGCTGAACCGGAGGGGGACCTGGTAGAGGATCACCGGTACCGGCGAGGCGTCGGCGAGGGCCCGGTAATGGTCGCGGAGCCGGTCCGCGGTCATGGCCTCCCGGTAGAAGGCCGGGGGCTGCACGAGGACCGCGTCGGCCCCGAGTTCCGCCGCCTCCCGGGTCCGCCGGATCGTGCTCCGGGTGGACTCGGCCCCGGTCCCCGCCACCAGGAGCCGGTCCTCGGGGATCGCCCCCCGCGCCGCCTCCAGCAGGTGCCTCCGCTCGTCGTCGTCCAGGAAGACCGCTTCCCCGGTGGACCCCCCGACGACGATTCCCCGCACCGGGTGCCGGAGCCACCCCCGGAGGTTCGACCGGAAGGCCACCACGTCCACCTCGCCCGTGACCGGGTCGAAGGGGGTCGCCGCCGGAACGAACACCCCGCGAAGCGAGATCATCGGGCCCCCCGGAGCACCGATGGATCGGTGGGCCGGGCCGCCGAACCGTCCCCACTCCCGCCCTCCTTCGCCTCCCCGTAGAAGTTCACCTTGAGGTCCAGGTCATTCGGGTTCGAGGCCGCCGCCTTCGCCACCTCGAAGGTGACCTTGTCCTCGCGGAGCAGCTCGATCAGGTGCTGGTCGAAGCTCTGCGACCCGTACGCCTCCCGCCCTTCCTCCAGGAGATCGGGGATCTCCGCCATCCGCTCCGGGTCCAGGATGCAGTCCCGGATCGTCCCCGTGAGGAGCATCACCTCGCAGGCCACGATCCGCCCCTCCTGGTGCTTCATCGGGAGGAGGCGCTGCGAAACCACGGCGCGGAGCGACTCGGCGAGGCGCACCCGCACCATCTCCTGGTCCGACGGGGGGAAGACCGCGATGATCCGCGACAGCGTCTGTACCGCGTTCTGCGTGTGCAGCGTCGAGATCACGAGGTGCCCGGTCTCGGCGGCCTTCAGCGCCGTGTCGATGGTCTCGGTGTCGCGCATCTCGCCGATCAGGATCACGTCCGGGTCCTGGCGGAGTGCCGCCCGGAGCCCGGAGTTGAACGAATCCGTGTCGGTCCCGATGTCCCGCTGCGTGATCGAGCACCGCTTGTCCCGGTGCAGGAACTCGATGGGGTTCTCCAGCGTCACGATATGCCGCTCGAACCGGTCGTTGATGTGCTCCACCATCGCCGCCATCGTGGAGCTCTTCCCCGACCCGGTGACCCCGGTCACCAGGATGAGTCCCCGCTCACTCTCGGCGATCTTCTCGAGCACCTTCGGGAGGCGCAACTCCTCGAAGTTCGGCACCTCGAAGGGGATCACCCGGAGCACGATCATGAACGACCCGCGCTGCCGGAGGATGTTCACCCGGAACCGCCCGAGCCCCGACGCCCCCCAGGAGCAGTCGTAGTCGGTGAGCTCGTCGATCCGCACCCGGTCCCGCTCGTGGGGAATGAACTTGAGGGCCAGGGCCTTCACCTGCTCCTGCGACACCCGCTCCCGGGTGAGGGGCACGAGTCGCCCGTGGATGCGCGCGCGCACCACGTCGCCCGACTTGATGTGGATGTCGCTCGCCCCGCGGGCGATGGCGGCCTTGAAGATCTCCGTCACGACGTCGTCCGGTTCAGGGTCCGGTCCAGAATCCGGTGCAGGATCCGGTGCAGGATGCCGATCAACCTATACCGCTCCCACGGCACTTCGCCAATCGAGCCCCATGGCCTCCCGCACCCGGGCCATGGTCACCTGCGCCTCGGCCCGCGCCCGCGCCGCCCCCGCCTCCAGGATCTCGCGCACCCGCTCCGGGTGGGCGGCGAACTCGGCGGCTCGCTCCCGCACCGGGGCGAAGTGCGCCGCGAGGCTCTCCGCCAGGATCCCCTTGCACTCCACGCACCCCCGGGTCCCGGCGCGGCACTGGGCCTCGATGTCGGGAAGACGATCCGGGTCCGTGAAATGCCGATGGAGGGTGAAGACGTTGCACACCTCCGGGCGGCCCGGGTCGTCCCGCCGCACCCGCTGCGGGTCCGTGACCGCGGTCCGCACCCGGGCCCGGATCTCGTCGGGCCCGGCCAGGATCCGCACCGTGTTGTCCATGGACTTGGACATCTTCGCCCCCCCGTCGAGCCCCAGGATCCGCCCGGCGTCGGAGAGGATCGCCGCCGGCTCCGGGAAGAACGCTTCCGAGAAGCGCGCGTTCCACTTCCGGGCGATCTCCCGGGCGAGCTCCAGGTGCTGGAGCTGGTCCTCCCCAACCGGGACCGCCGCCGCCCGGTACAGGAGGATGTCGGCGGCCTGGAGGATCGGGTAGTTCAGGAGCCCCGCCGGGATCGACTCGAGGCGCGCCGACTTGTCCTTGTACTGGGTCATTCGCTCGAGATCCCCCACCGGGGTCACGGCGTTGAAGAGCCAGGCGAGTTCGGCGTGCTCCGGGACATCGGACTGGACGAAGATCGTGCTCCGCTCCGGGTCGAGCCCCACGGCGAGGAAGCTCACGGCCAGGTCGTACACCCGCGCCGGGAGCGCCGCCGGATCCAGGTCGCCGGTGAGGGCATGCTGGTCCACGATCGCGAAGAAGCACTCGTGCTCCTCCTGCAGTCGCACCCACTGGCGGAGCGCCCCCAGGTAGTTGCCGAGGTGGGCTTCGCCGGAGGGCTGCATGCCGCTGAAGACGCGGGGACGGGACATGGGAGGAGGGCGAACGAGTCGCGCGTGCGGGTGGGAAGGCTCGGGGATGGCGGTTAAGTTAGCCGCGTCGTTCGGGGGATGCGACCCTTGGCGGGCCCTCCCCACCGTCTCCGTGCCGCGCCCGGGAGGAGCGCCGGACCATGAACCCCGTGCCTGCGGATCCCGGCCCCTTCCCCGCCCCGGCCACCCTCGCGGCCGTGGCCCTCGAGGCCGCCCGCGCCGCCACCGCGGTGCACCGGCGGCACCTGGGTGCAGCGTCCCTTCCTGACGCCCGCGACAAGGGAACCTTCGACTTCGTGAGCGCGGTGGACCTGGAGGCGCAGGAGGCGGCGCTCCGGGTCCTCGCGGGGGCCTTCCCGGGGCATCCGGTCCTGGCCGAGGAGGAGGGCTCGGGCGACGGGGTGCCGGGCGGGGGCGTGCCGGGCGCCGCGCTCCCCCTCTGGATCGTCGACCCCCTCGACGGCACCACGAACTACCTCCACCGACACCCTGCCTTCGCGGCGTCGGTGGGGGTCCTGGTGGACGGCCATCCCGTGGCGGGGGCCGTGGTGGCGGCGGCCCTGGACCGGGCCTGGATCGGGTGGGCGGGAGGCGGGGCGTGGACCGGAGCGGCCGAAGCCCGGCTCGAGCCCGGCGCCCATGGCCGGCCCGGCGCCGCCTGGAGCCCGGTGCGGACAAGCGGAGTCCGGGAGCTCGGCGCCGCCCTCGTGGGAACGGGCTTCCCCTTCAAGCGACCGGCCGAGATCCCCGGGTACCTTGAGGAACTGGGCCGCATCCTCCGACGGAGCTCGGGGGTGCGCCGCGAGGGATCGGCGGCCCTGGACCTCTGCCGCCTCGCCTCCGGGAGCCTCGACGCCTTCTGGGAAGGGTACCTGGCTCCCTGGGACGTGGCGGGCGGGCTCGCGGTCCTGGGAGCGGCCGGCGGCGCGTGGTCGGGCCCGGGGGGCGCCCCCTACGACGTGGCCCGGGGTGGACCCTTGAGGGCCGCGAACGGAAGCGGGCTCCTCGGAGCGCTTCATGCAGCGCTCCGGGAGCCCGCCTGAGGGGGGTCCAGCCGAGCCGGGCAGGTAGCCCGGACTCAGGCCCCGGTCCGGATCTCGATCTTCCGGGACCGGGCCTCCTCGGCCTTCGGCATGTGCACGGTGAGCACACCCCGGTCGAAGGAGGCGGAGATCTCCTCGGTGCGGATCGTCCTCGGGAGGGTGAAGGAGCGGGCGAAGCTCCCCCAGCGACGCTCCCGGAGGTGGACCCGGCGACCCTGGCTGCGGTCCTCGCCCTCGGTCCCCATTTCGGCGCTCGCCGAGGGCTCCTCGCGGACGCTCTCCCGGGTTCCGGTGAGAGTCAGGACCTGGTTCTCGACCTGGATGTCCACGTCACCGGGCTCGAACCCGGGGAGGTCGGCGGTGAGGATGACCGCGTCCTGGGTCTCCTCCACGTCGACGGACGGCATCCACGCGGTCCGGTCCTCGCCCTGGTCGGCGAAGAAGAAGCCCTGGTCCATGAGGCGGGCGAGGCGGTTCGTCATGGGCTCGAGGTCGGCCCAGGGGTTCAGGGTGGGCCGGTTGCGATAGCGGACGATGGCCATGGTACATCCTCCTGTGCTGCGGTTGCTTCTTGTTGCGGTGTTCCGGTCGCGCCCCGGAATGGGGCGGAGCCACCCGCGCGAGGTGCAGGGAGCGTGCCATCGGGAGGCATGTCAACATGGCAAGCGCCAACGAGTTGGAGGGCGT
>JBJHCE010000049.1:0-19376 GCA_050485865.1 Gemmatimonadales bacterium
CCGCCCCGGTCCCCCACCCGGTTCTCGAGGGCCGGGTAGAGCTCGGCGTACATTCCGGGCTCGCTCCGCCCCCGGTTGAAGAGCGTGAGCTCGTGCCCCCGCTCCACGATCCGCTTCACCAGGTGGGGCCCGATGAACCCCGTCCCGCCGAGGAGCAGGATCCGGAGCCTCCGGGGTGGGCGCTGCACGATCCCGTGCACCGAAGCGTGCGCCCCGGGGAGCGCACCGGAGAGTCCGGCGGGAAGGCCGCCTGCCAGGGCACCGGCGGCACCGGCCAGGATCGAGGTCCGAAGGAAGTCGCGGCGGTTGGGCATGGGAGGGCCAGGGTTCGAGCGAGGCGGAGAATGCCGTGGGGAACGGGGCCAATCTGCGCTCAGCCCATACGCTCCGGCAATGGGCACCCGGCACCTGGCTCCCCGCAACGGGCACCCCGACTCCCGCGCCGGGTATCCCGCCCCATGCGCGCCCACTCCCTCCCCGCCGGAACCCGCCCGGGCACCGTCCGCCTCCAGGTGGCCGAGCTGGAACGCTCCCTCGCCTGGTACGAGCAGGTTCTGGGGATGCGGAGGCTCCTGGCAGGAGACGGGTCCGCCATTCTCGGGGCCCCTCCGGAGGGGCCGGAGCTTCCGGGAAACCCGCTGGTCGAGCTCGTGGAGCGCCCCGGGGCCCGGCCGGTGCCCCGAAACGGGCGCCTCGGCCTCTACCACTTCGCGCTGCTCCTTCCCGACCGGGCCGCCCTCGGGCGGTTCGTCCGGCACCTCTCGGAGCTCGGCGTCCCCGCCGGGGCGTCGGACCACAAGGTGAGCGAAGCCCTCTACCTGACCGACCCGGACGGCCTCGGGATCGAGGTCTACGCCGACCGACCCCGGGAGCGCTGGAGCCGCACCGAGGCAGGCGAACTCGCCATGGCCACCGACCCCCTGGACATGGGGAGCCTCCTCCGGGCCGCGGGGGAGGCGCCCTGGAGCGGGATCCCGGCGGGGACGGTCATGGGGCACCTCCACCTCCACGTGGGGGAGATCCCTGCCGCCGAGGCCTTCTACTCCGGGGCGCTCGGGCTCGAGGTCATGGTCCGGAGCTACCCGGGCGCCCTCTTCATGGCGGCCGGAGGCTACCACCACCACCTGGGGGTGAACACCTGGGCCCGGGGTGCCCCGCCGGCCCCGCCGGACGAGGCCCGCCTCCTCCGGTGGGAGCTCGTCCTCCCCTCCGCCGGCGACCTCGAGGCGGCCTTCGCTCGGCTGGACGCGGCGGGGTTCCCGGTAGAGCGGGAACCTGCGGGAAGCGGAGGGGCGGTGGCCGACCCGTGGGGGACGGTCCTCCACCTTCGCATCCCCTGAAGCGCACCCCGGAAGGCCTCAGGCCCGCGCTTCCGCCAGGAGGTGCAACCAGAGGGCGTGGCTCCGGTGCCGCTCCACCCGGACCTCGGTGAACCCCGCGCCCTCGAGAAGGGCCCGGAGCTCGGCGGCGGCGAGGATCCGGTGGTGCGCGGGATCGCGGAGGCGCACCCAGCGCTCGAAGAGGCGCATGTGGAGGGGGTCGGCGGACCAGTCCAGGACGAGGAGGCGCCCCCCCGGGTGGAGGACGCGGTGGAGCTCGGCGAGCCCCCGGGCCGGATCGGGCCAGAAGTGGAGGGAGCTCGAGGTGACGGCGGCGGCGAAGGCGGCGGCGGCGAAGGGGAGGGCCCCTGCGGAGGCACGGAGGAAGGTGGCCTCGGGGAGGCGTGCGCGGGCGCGGACGAGCATGGCGGGGTCGCGGTCCACGCCCGCCATGTTGACCTCCGGGAGGAGGGGGGCAAGGCGGGCAAGGAGGAGCCCGGTGCCGCATCCCACGTCGAGGAGCCGGGTGCCGGACTCGAGGGTGGAATCCAGGGCCAGGGCCCGGATGCGGGGCTCGACCAGGTCATGGGTGCGGGCGTTGTAGCGCCGCCAGCGACGGTCGTATGCCGCTCCCCTGTCCCCGGCCATGGCGATGCTCCCCGCAGGAGTATGGTTCGGGGGCGTGCTGCCGATCCCCGGATGCGCGAAACCCTCCCCCCGCAGGCGTCGGGAGGAGGGCTTGATGGTCGCTGCAGGACTCGAACCTGCGACATCCACGATGTGAACGTGGCGCTCTACCAGCTGAGCTAAGCGACCGACACTGCCGCGACCAGGGTCGCTGACCAGCTTCGCTGAAAGTACCCCCACGGGGAATCGAACCCCGGTTTCCTGGCTGAGAACCAGGTGTCCTAGGCCACTAGACGATGGGGGCGTAAAAAAGCCTCGGCGAACCGAGGGCCCCTACGATACCAAAGGGTGGAAGGGGGGTCAAGGCCCCCCGGGGGTGAATGGAAGCGCTGCCAGGAGCCCGAGGTCAGCGGGACCGGCCGGGGGCCTTGGCCGAGGCATGGGGCGGGACCTCGACGGGGACCTCGGGCGCCTCGCCCTGGAGGAAGAGGAGGATCTCCTCGAAAGTCCGGTCGTCGTCCACGAGCTGCTGGTGGGTGGGACAGCAGAGCTCGAGGTTCCGGACCCCCTCGCCGTGGAGGATCGCCGACGACGCCGGGATCACCCGGGTGTCCAGGGGGGTGCGGACGGCCAGGGCCTGGACTCCGTCGGGAACCGGCGGACCCGCGTTCAGGCGATTGAGGAAGACGCTTCCGGGGACCATCTCGCGCCCCCCGTCGCCCCACGAGAGCACCGCCACCACGGTGCCCCGGTGCGGGGTGCCCAGGAAGACAGCCCGGCGCACCCGGACGGCTTCGTCTCCCACCTGGAGGAAGTGGCGGGTGGCGAGTCCGCCCATGGAGTGGGCCACCACGTCGATCCGGGGGGCGCCGGTGAGCCCCCGGAGGATCCGCACCGCACGGTCGATCTCGGCGGCGTGGGACTCGTTGCTCCCCACCGGGTCGCGGAAGGACAGGACCGAAACCCGGCTCTCGGGCCAGCCGGCGGCGGTGAAGCGGCGGCGGAGGGGTTCCATCGTCACCGCCATGTCGCCCCACCCGGGCACGAGGAGGACGGGGATCGGGGGCTCCGGGTCCCGGGTCGGCTCCGCCGGGACGCGCGCCGCAGCGTCCCCCAGCGCGGCCTCCGCGGGGACCTCTGCCTGGACCTCCACGGATGCCCCCATCTCCGCACCCGCAGGCATGTCTACCCCCGGGGCGGCCGGGTATCCCGGGGCGCCCAGGGCGATCCATCCTGCGAGGAGCCGGTAGAGAAGGGGGGTCATGGGAGGGTCTCGGGGGACAGGGTACGGCTTTCGATCGGGGGGCGGGCTTCCTATCTTCCCGGGCACGTCGATCCGGGAAAAGGGCGGGCGGACGCACGAGTCTCCCGCACGCCCCGTTCTTCTTCATTGTACGAGGGAAGGTTCCACATGACCGCATCCAAGGGCGTTGGCCGCTGGGCACTCATTCTCGGGGCTTCGTCGGGGTTCGGCGAGGCCTGCGCCCGGGCGTTCGCCGCCGCAGGATACGACATCTTCGGCGTGCACCTGGATCGCCGGGCCGGAATGGACCGGGTGGCTGCGCTCAAGAAGGAGCTCGAGGCCATGGGCCGCCGGGCCCACTTCTTCAACATGAACGCCGCCGACCCCGAGAAGATGGAGGCCGCCCTCGACGAGATGGCCTCCCGCATGGGCGAAGGCGAGGACATCGGGGTCCTCATGCACTCCCTGGCCTTCGGGACGCTCCGCCCCTACACCGGCGAGGATTCGGTGACCCCGGCACAGATGGACATGACGGTGCGGGTCATGGCCCACTCCCTCGTGGACTGGGCGCAGGCGGTGGTGAACCGCGGCCACATGGGCGAGCACGGGCGAATCTACGCCATGACCTCGTCGGGATCGAACCGGGTGATCCCCTCCTACGGGCCGGTGTCGGCGGCGAAGGCCGCCCTCGAGGCGCACTGCCGCCAGCTCGCCTGGGAGCTCGCCCCACGCCGGATCACGGTGAACGCGCTCCGGGGCGGGGTCACCGACACGCCGGCGCTCCGGAAGATCCCGGGCAACGACATCCTCCTTGACGGAGCCACCGCGAAGAACCCCTCGGGACGTCTCACGACCCCGGAAGACGTGGCCGCCGCGGCGGTGGCGCTCGCCTCGCCCCACGCCCACTGGATCACCGGCAACGTGATCAACGTGGACGGGGGGGAAGAGATCACGGTCTGACGGAAACCCCCGCGCCCATCACCGCCCCCACCGCGTCCACCACGAGGGCCACCGCGGCATCGGCCTCCTCCGGCCCGAGCACCACCGGGGGGGTGAGCTCCACCACCTCCCCCTCCGCCCCTGCGGGAAGGAGGATCACCCCCCGCCGGAGCGCCTCCTGGGCCACCCGCACCCCGGCCCCCTCGGGCGCCCCGGGACCGTCCAGCACGAGTCCCAGGAAGGCGCCCCTTCCCCGAACACCCCGCACCCCCCGGACACCCCGCACCGGCGCATCCCCCCCGGCCCCGCGGAGCGCCTCCTCGAGCCCGGCCCGGAGCCGCCCCCCGAGGGCCACGGCCCGCGCGGGAATCCCCTCGGAATCCATGAGCTCCAGGAAGGCCAGCCCCGTGGCACACGCCAGGGGGTGCCCGAGAAAGGTCGAGGTGTGAAGCGCCTCGCCGGTGGAGGCGGGCCAGGCGTCCATGACCCGGGCATCGCCCACGCAAGCCGAAAGGGGGAGCCCACCCCCGAGGGCCTTCCCCAGGCAGAGGAGGTCCGGCACCACCCCCTCGTGCTCGAAGGCGAAGATCCGCCCGGTCCGCCCCATGCCGCTGAAGATCTCGTCGAAGACCAGCACCGCTCCCGCCGCCCGCGCCCGCTCCGCCACCCCTGCAAGGAACCCCGCCACCGGCACCCGTACCCCGGCGCGCCCCTGGATCGGTTCCACCACCACGGCACCCACCGGGACCCCCGAAGCCGCAGCCTCCTCCAGCGCCCGATCGACCCCGGCAAGGGCCCGGGCAAGGGCGCCCTCCGGGCCGTCGGGGTGGGAGGACGCCTCGAGTGCGTCAGGGAAGGATGCGAAGCGTACGTCCTTCCTCAGGTGCGGGTGAAAGGGCGCCCGGAAGTCCGCGCGGTGGGTGGCGTGGAGCGCCCCGAGGGTGAGCCCGTGGTAGCCCCCGTCGAAGGCGAGGATCCCCGGGCGCCCGGTGGCGAGGAGGGCGGTCTTGAGCGCCGCCTCCACCGCCTCGGAGCCGGAATTCGCGAGAAGAGTGCGGGTCTCGGCCCAGGGGGAGAGGGCGGAGAGTCGCTCGAGGAGCCGGACCTTCACCTCCGGGGGGTGCACGTCGCCCATGCCGTGGACGAGGCGGCCGGCCTGCCCGGTCATGGCCGCCACGATCCGGGGGTGGGCATGCCCCGCCAGGGCCACCCCGAAGGCCCCGGTCAGGTCGAGAAAGCGGTTCCCGTCGGCGTCGGTCACCGCAGAGCCCCGGGCCTCGGTCCAGAAGATCGGTGCCTCGTCGAAGGGCTCCGCCCGCTCGGCCCCGAGGAAGGTCACGTTCCGGGACTCGACCCGGGCGAGCCGCCGGGCCAGCGCCCGGGCCCGGGGACCGGGAAGCGGGGTTCGAAGCGCCGGCACGGGCCCGTCGGCCCCGAGGTTTCCGCTCATTTTGCTCGACCTGTTGGAATTTCCCATCGCGGGGCCCGCCGCCACGGGCCCGCCGGGCGAAGCCTCCGGGCCATGGAGGGACGCCTGAAAGACCGCGCCCGATAACGATAACCCCTGCCGGAACCCGGTGGGACACGATGTCCCTGGCGGCGGGTGGCATGCGCGTTGCCCCCACCAGGTGGCCATGAAGCTCCGTGCCGAGACTCCACGCCGCCGCATCGAGTGGCGCCCCGACCCCCGGGTCCCGTCCCTTCCCGTGCTCCTCGGGAAGTCGGCGGCGCACCTGGAAATGGTCTCCCGGCTCGAGGAGCTCGTGGCCCTCGAGCCCGCGCTGGTCGTCCTGGCAGGCGAGACCGGGACCGGCAAGTCCCTCGTGGCCCGGGAAATCCACCGCCGCGGCCGCCGCCGGAGCCAGCCCTTCCACCTCATACCCTGCGGCACGCTCCCCACCTCGGCCCTCGAGGAGGAGCTCTTCGGCGCTCCGGACGGCCGTTTTCCCGGAATGCTGGACTCGGCGGCGGGGGGCACGATCCACCTGGACGACGCCGACCGGCTGGCCCCGAGCTTCGTGCACCGCCTCCGGCACTATGTCCTCCGGGCGAGCCTCGACGCGCCCATGATCCTCCTCTCCTCGCGGCGGATCGCCCACCCCGACGACACGCCCGGCCCCTGGGATTCCTTCCCGGCCCTCCACCTCCCGCCGCTCCGACAGCGGGGCGCCGACGTGGAGCTCCTGGCCCGGATGTTTCTCGGCGCCTGGGCCGGAGACCGGGAACGTCCCCTTCCGGCGCTGGACCCGGGCGCGATCTCGGTCCTCTACGAACATCCCTGGCCCGGAAACGTCCGCGAGCTCCGCGACACGATGGAGCGCGCCGCCGACGTGGCACCCGGCACCCAGATCCGCGAGGAGCACCTCCGGATCCGGACCCGGGAGACCCGCCCCCTCCAGGGGAACGGGGCTCCCGCCGCCGAGATGATCCGCATCCCCCCCGAAGGGAAGAGCATGGACCAGGTCGAGGCCGAGGTGGTGCGCGCCACGCTCCGCATCACCGGGGGAAACCGGAGCCAGGCCGCCCGGATCCTCGGGATCTCCCGCCCCACCCTGGCCCGGAAGATCCGCCGCTACGGGGCCGAGGAAGAGGGACTCAACTGACCGGGAGAAGGGCACGGGGCTGGCCCCCCGGTGGGCCGATCGGGTAGCTTTCGGGGCCACGATGCTCCCCACCCCGGAGGCCCGCAGGTGACGGACCCCTACCGCGTCAGGCGTATCGGCGACCGCGAGCTGCGGCCCGAGAGCCTCATGATGTCCTACGGCTACGCGCCGGCCCTCTCCGAGGGTGCCCTCAAGAGCCCCATCTTCCAGACCTCGACCTTCGTCTTCCACTCCGCCGAGGAGGGGAAGGCCTTCTTCGAGCTGGCCTACGGGCTCCGGGAGCGGGAGGCCGGCGAGGAACTCGGGCTCATCTACTCGAGGCTGAACAACCCGGACCTGGAGATCTTCGAGGACCGGCTCACCCTCTGGGACGACGCCGAGGCCGCCGCCGCCTTCGAGAGCGGCATGGCCGCGATCTCGACCACCGTCCTCACCTTCCTCCGTCCCGGCCACACCCTCCTCTTCTCGGAGCCGGTCTACGGGGGAACGCAGCACTTCTTCCGGAGCATCCTCCCGGAGTTCGGGATCGAGACCCGCTCATTTCCGGCGGTGGCCGGAACGGAGGCGATGGAGCGGGCGGCCCGGGAGATCGCCGCCGAGGGGCATCTGGCCATGATCTACCTGGAGACCCCGGCGAACCCCACGAACCACCTCGTTGACATCGAGGCCGCCGCCGCCCTGGCCCGGGAGCTCTCGCCGGAGGGAAGCACCCTCGGCGAGGGGGACGAGGGGAAGGTCCTCGTGGCCGTGGACAACACCTTCCTGGGGCCCGTCTTCCAGCATCCCCTCAAGCACGGCGCCGACCTCGTCCTCTACTCCCTCACGAAGTACGTGGGCGGCCATTCCGACGTGATCGCCGGGGCATGCCTCGGGTCCTCCGAGCTCGTGGGGCGGGTCAAGGGCTCCCGGACCTTCTTCGGAAGCACCGCGGGCCCCTGGACCGGGTGGCTCCTCATGCGAAGCCTCGAGACGCTCAAGCTCCGGATGGAGGCGCAGGCGGAAGGGGCCCGGGTGATCGCCGACTGGCTCCAGGACGACCCTCGGGTGGCCCGGGTCCACTACCCCGGCCTCCTGGAGCCCGGCGACCCCGGCTACGACGTCTTCCGCCGCCAGTGCCGCTCCGGGGGAGGGATGCTCTCCTTCGAGGTCCAGGGGGGCGAAGCGGAGGCCTTCCGCTTCCTGAACGCCCTGGGGCTCGTGAAGCTCGCCGTGAGCCTGGGCGGGACCGAGTCCCTGGCCCAGCACCCGGCCACGATGACCCACGCCGACGTCCCGCAGGAGCTTCAGGCAGCCATGGGGATCACCCCCGCCCTCGTCCGGCTCTCCGTCGGAGTGGAGGACCCCGGGGACCTGATCGCGGACCTGGACCGGGCGCTCGCCGCGGTCTGATCCGGGCCCCGGCCCCCCGGGCCGGGCACCCGCCCTGCGGCCTCGCCCGGGGTCGTGGCGGGGCATTCAAACCCCCGGGCCGGGGCCGGCATCGAAGGTGAGGACCATGGATGTGATCCCCGATCCCGATGCCCCCGACCCGATGGAAGCCCTGGCCCGGCCCCTTGAAGCCGCCTCGTCCGACCCGTCCCTCCGTACAGTGAGGCCCCCGTCCGACGGGGACCTCACTCACCGGTGGGTGGCCCGGGCCCGGAAGGGCGACGTGGAGGCCTTCGAGGCCCTGTACCGGGCCCACGGAGGGCGGGTTCACGCCCTCTGTCTCCGCATGTGCGGAGACCCCCGGGAGGCGGAGGAGCTCACCCAGGACGTGTGGGTCCGGGTCTGGAACCGGCTCGAGGGCTTCCGGGGCGAGAGCGCCTTCACGACCTGGCTCCACTCGATCACGGTGAACGAGGTCCTGGGCCGCAGGCGAAGCGACGGCCGGAGGGCAAACCGGTTCGACACGGTGCCCGACCCGGCCGCAGTGGCGGACGGGGCGGGGCTCCGGGCCACGAAGGCCGCACCCCCCGGGACCCGCCTCGACCTCGAGCGGGCCCTGGCCACCCTCCCCGAGGGGGCCCGGACGGTCTTCGTGCTCTACGACGTGGAGGGATACCTCCACCGCGAGATCGCCGAGCGGCTGGGAGTGGCGGAAGGCACGGTAAAGGCGCAGCTCCATCGGGCGCGACGCATGCTCAGGGAGGCACTGGAACGATGAACGACGACAGATACATCCGCGCCGGCGACCACCCGGATCCGGAGCTCCTCTCGGACTTCGCCGAGGCCCGGCTCGAAGGTACCGGACGAAGCGCGGTCGAGGATCACCTCGCCGCCTGTGCCGCCTGCAGGAACGAGGTGGAGTGGATCCGGACCCTCCGGGCCGAGGCCCGGGCGCTTCCGGAAGAGGTGGCCCCGGCCAACGACCTCTGGCCGGGGATCCGCGGACGGATCGAGGCGCCGGAGCGAATCCGTACCGTGCGGTTCCCGGTGGCGTGGCTCGCCGCCGCGGCGGTGCTCCTCGTGGCGCTCAGCTCGGCGCTCACCCTCCAGCTTGCCCGGACGGGCCCGGGGCTTCCGGGAACGGCGGCGAACGTGCCGGGAGCTCCGGCGGAAGCGCCGGCCCGCTTCGCATCCCTTGGAGAGGAAGCGGTGACCACCCTCGAGGAGGCCTGGGCCCCCACCCTTCGCGAGCTCGAAGCGGCGCTCGTGCGGAACCGGGACCAGCTGCGTCCCGAAACCCTCCAGGTGCTGGAGGAGAACCTGCGGATCATCGACCAGGCGATCCGCGATGCCCGCGAGGCGCTGGCTGCCGACCCTGCGTCGGCGGGAGCGGCCCGCGCACTGAATGGAATGTACGAGACCCGGGCCCATGTGCTTCGCCAGGCGGCGATGCTCGGAGCCGGGGCGTGAACCGGAGATACGGGGCGATGAAGACGACGACGATGATGACGACCACGACGCGGAAGGCCGAGGCGAAGGCGCCCCGGAGGACGACGAGGAACCCCCTCTTCCGTGCCGCGCTCCTTGCGCTCCCCCTGGCCCTGCTCACCCTTCCCCTGGCCGCGCAGGACCTGCGGACGATCCAGGAGCTCCGGCCCCTGGCGGCGAACGGGACCCTCGAGGTCGAGGCCCTGGCGCACGGGATCGAGATCGAGCGATGGAACCGGGCCGAGGTGGAGTTCTCGGGGCGCTACGACGCCGCCTTCGAGCGGATGACCATCGAGGGAGAGGGCGCGCGGGTGCGGTTCCGGCTCGCGCCCACGGTGCGGGATGCCTCGGGGCGGCGGGACGGGGCGCGCGAGACGCTCCGGATCCGGGTCCCGGAGGGTGCCAACGTCCGGGCGATCACCGTGTCCGGACCGGTGCGGGTCCAGGGGGGGACCGGCGACCTCGAGGCCCAGACGGTGAACGGGGCGATCGAGGCCACCGGGGCCTTCGGAAGCGTGCGGATGAACGCGGTGAACGGCGGGGTGCGCTTCTCGGGGGCGGCCCGCGACCTCCGGGCCGAGGTGGTGAGCGGAAGCGTGGACATCGAGGTCCGTGGCCGGCGGGTGGAGGCCCGCTCGGTGAGCGGGAACGTGCGGGTGACGGTGCAGGAGCCGGTGGAGGAGGTGGCCATGGGCTCGGTCTCGGGGAACCTCACCTTTCGGGGCGCCCTGGCCCCCGGGGCGAACGTGACCGCCGAGGCGCACTCCGGCGACGTTCTCCTGGAGCTGGGGGGCACCCTGGCCGGGCGCTACCGCCTGGGCACCTTCTCGGGGAGGCTTGCCGCCGAGCTTCCGGGGCGCGAGAACGAGGAGCGGGAGCGGAGCCGGTTCACCCCGGACGAGACCCTCACCTTCTCGATCGGCGCGGGGAACGCCCGGGTGGAGGCCCGTGCCTTCTCGGGAAGCGTGACCGTGCGACCCCTGCGCTGACGGGGAGGGGCAGGGCGGGGCGGCCCGGCGCGTCTCAGGCCAGGAGGATCCACGCCCAGGCCCCGGCGTAGGCGCCGAGGAGGAGCACGGCCTCCCCCCTCCGGATCCGGCGGGCCCAGAGGGCGAGGGGCAGGAGGAGGACCGAGAGGGCGAGGGTTGCCGGGTACTCCACGAAGAGGATCCGCGGGGGGAGCTCGAGGGGGCGGATGAGGGCGGTCCCCCCGAGGACGAAGGTGAGGTTGAAGATGTTCGACCCCACGATGTTCCCCACCGCCAGGTCCGCCTCCCGCCGGGCCGCCGCCACGAGGGTGGCGGCGAGCTCGGGGAGGGAGGTGCCCACCGCGAGGATCGAGAGCCCGACCACGAGTTCCGGCACCCCGAGCTCGATGGCCACGGCGGTGGCCCCGTGGATGATCCCCTGGCCCCCCAGGACCAGGAGACCGCTCCCGAGGAGAACGAGGAGGAGGGGGCGCACGAGGATCCCGAGCCCCGTCTCCGAGAGGACGGGCACCTGCCGCTCGAGGCGCTCCGCCGCGTCCCCCAGGGCCTCCATCCCCTCCTTGCGCGCCTTCGGCACGAGGAAGCCCAGGTAGAGGAGGAGGAGCCCCGCGAGGAAGACCCCTTCCACCCGGCCCACGTGGAGGTTCCAGAGGGCGGCGAAGGAGGCCAGCGTGATCCCGAGCATCCAGGGGATCTCCCGGCGCACCACCCGCCGGCGCACCTCCAGGGGGCGAAGGAGCGCGGCGAGCCCCAGGATGAGCCCCACGTTCGCCAGGTTCGACCCGAGCACGTTCCCCACGGCGAGTTCAGGACTCCCCCGGAGTGCCGCAAGGATGCACACCACGAGCTCCGGCGCCGAAGTCCCGATGGAGACCACGGTGAGGCCGATCACGATCGGTGAGACGCCGAGACGCTGCCCCAGCGCCACCGCCCCCTTCACGAGGGCCTCAGCTCCCAGGTAGAGGAGGACGAGCCCCCCGAGGAGTGCCCCGAGCTCGAGGATCACCCGCGCGGCCCCCGCTTCCGCTCGAGCCACAGGGCGACGGCTTCGGCCTCCCGGGTGTTCACGACGTGGCGGGGCTCGAGCCACCCCCGCCGGGCCTGCTCGAGCCCGGGGCCCATGAAGTCGAGCTGGGCCACCTGGTGAGCGTCGGTGTTCACCACCACCTCGACACCGAGTTCCCGGGCCCGGAAGAGGGCGCGGTCATCCAGGTCGAGGCGCCAGGGGTTCGCGTTCAGCTCCACCGCGACGTCGTGCTCCTGCGCGGCGGCAAGCACCGCCTCCACGTCGATGGGGTAGGGGTCCCTCCGCCCCAGGAGCCGTCCGGTGGGGTGTACGAGGGCGTGGACCCGGGGGTGGGCCAGGGCCCGGAGCACGCGTTCGGTCTGGGTGTTCTCGTCGAGTTCGAAGTGGGTGTGTACAGCCACCAGGACGAGGTCCAGCGCCTCGAGGGTCTCGTCGGGGAGGTCCAGGCTCCCGTCCTTCAGGATGTCCACCTCGCACCCGTGGAAGATGCGCACCTCGGGGACCTTCTCCCGGGCCTCGGCCAGGGCGTCGGCCTGCTCCCGGAGGCGCCCGGGCGTGAGCCCGTTCGCCACGGTGAGGGACTGGGAGTGGTCGGTTATGGCAAGCCAGCCATACCCCCGCGCCCGGCAGGCCTCCGCCATCTCGAGCACCGAGTTCTTCCCGTCGGACCAGGTGGTGTGCATGTGGAGGTCCCCCCGGATGTCGTCCAGGGTCACCAGTGCGGGAAGCCCGCCGCCGCCCTCGAGCTCCGCCGCCTCGATCTCGCCCCGGTTCTCCCGGAGCACCGGGGGAATCCAGCGGAGCCCCACCGCCTGGAAGACCTCCTCCTCGGTGGCGCCCCCGACCCGGGTCCCTTCCTCCTCCTCCGCATCCCCGAGCTGGAAGACCCCGTACTCCGAGACCCGAAGCCCTGCGCGCTGGGCGCGGCGCCGGATCTCCACGTTGTGCTCCTTCGAGCCCGTGAAGTAGTGGAGCGCCGCCCCCCAGCTCTCGCCGGGAAGGACGCGCAGGTCCACCTGGAGCCCGGAGTCCAGGACGAGGCTTCCCTTGGTGTCGCCGGCCCCGAGCACGCGCGCCACCCCCGGGGCCCCGGTGAAGTGCTCGATCACCGCCCGCCGCGCCTCCTCGTCTCCCTCCACCCGGGCCAGGAGGTCCACGTCGCCCACCGTGTCCTTCCCCCGGCGGAAGCTTCCCGCCACCTCCAGCGCCTCCACCCCCGGCGCATCCTCCATGTGGGCCAGGAGGGGTTCCAGGGCCCGGGCCGCGTCCAGGCGCCGCACCCGCCCCTGGTGGCGGCGGAGCCCCTCGATGGCGGTGAGGATCTTCGCCGCGCTCTTCGCCCCGAACCCCTCGAGGGTCTCGACCTTGCCGGCCTTTACCGCGGCCTCCAGTTCGTCGACGGTGACGACGCCGAGCTCCTTCCAGAGCTTCCGCGCCTTCTTCGGGCCAACCCCCTCGATCCGGGTGAGGCGGGCGAGTTCGCGGGGGACCTCGGCGGTGACCTCGGCGAGGAGGGAGAGCTCTCCGGTCTCCACGAGCTCCCCGATGTGGGAGGCCATGTCCTTTCCGATCCCCGGGAGCGCCGTCAGGTCCTCGCCGGCCGCCACCGCCTCGGCCAGGGGGCGGGTGAGCCCCTGGATCGTCCGGATCGCGTTCCGGTACGCCCGGATGCGGAAGGGGTTCGCCCCCTGGATCTCCAGGAGGTCGGCGAGTTCGTCGAGGGCGCTGGCAATCTCGGCGTTGGTCACGGCGGCTCGTGCGGAAGCGTGTCGGACGCGGTTCATGGGCGACGGCCCCCCATTCTAACGCGGGGGCCGACCCTCGACACCCCGCGGGATCTTGCCCCGACCGCTCGCGGGTGGCAGGATGCCCCTTCATCCCCAGCACGGAGTTCCCCCCGCCATGCCCGCATCTCCCCGCCGCCTCGCGGCCCCAGCGGCACTTCTCGCCCTCTTCGGAACGGCTCTCCTGGCCGGCGTCCCGGCAGAGGGTCAGGCCCAGGCCCAGGCCCAGGCCCAGGAGCCCGGCCTCTTCGGTGTCACCCAGGAGAACGGCCGCATCCTCTTCACGATCCCCGACTCGATCCTGGGGCGGGACATGATCATCATGAGCCGCTACCACCGGACCCAGGAGGGGCTCGCCGACGTGGGGGCCACCATGGGACCGAACGTGGTGATCCGCTGGGAGCGGAGGGGCGACCGGATCATGATCCGCGGGGTCTCCCACGGCACGACCGCCGACCCCGCCGACAACGTGTACCGGGCCGTGGAGGCCGGAAGCTTCCCGTCGGTGGCCGCCTCCCTCGCGGTGGCCTCCCGGAACGAGGGGTCGGGACCGGGCCCCGCCGGCGGAAGCTCCACCGTGGACGTCACCGACCTCTACCTGGGCGACCACCCCCTCTTTTCCTTCCCCCAGGGGGCCCGGGGCGCCCGGGGGATCCAGGGGCACGACCGGGACCGGAGCTGGCCCCTGTGGGTCCGCACCTTCCCGGAGAACGTGGAGGTCCGGGTGGTCCGCACCTACCGCTCCTCGAACCCACCCTCGGCCGGCCGGGGGGGCGCCGTCTCCTTCGAGGTGAACCACTCCATGATCCTCCTCCCCGCCGAACCCATGCAGCCCCGCTGGCACGACGAGCGGGTGGGCTTCATCAGCGGGGGAATCACCGACTATTCCCGTGACTTCCAGGGGGTGCGCCCCCGCCAGATGATCCGCCGCTACCGCCTCGAGCCCTCGGACCCCGAGGCCTTCGCCCGGGGGGAGCTCGTGGATCCGGTGAAGCCCTGGACCTGGTGGATCGACCCGGCGACCCCGGCGGAGTGGATCCCCTACGTGGAGGCCGGGATCCTCGAGTGGAACGCCGCCTTCGAGGAGGCGGGCTTCTCGAACGCCATCGTGGCCCGCCTCGCGCCCACCGAAGAGGAGGACCCGACCTTCTCGCTCCTGGACGCCCGCCACTCGGTGGTGCGGTGGGTCCCCACCATGACCCGCTCCGCGAACGCCGGAGCCGACGTGGTGGACCCCCGCTCCGGCGAGGCCCTCCGCGGCCACATCAACATGCTCCACGGCCTGTCGGAGCGCATGCGCTGGCAGATGATCAGCCAGGTGGCCACCGCCGACCCCCGCTTCCGCACCGCGCGCTACACCACCGAGCAGATGGGCGAAGCCCTCCGTTACGTGGTCTCCCACGAGATGGCCCATGCCGTCGGACTCCCCCACAACCAGCGGGCGAACTTCGTCTACCCCATCGATTCCCTCCGCACCCCGGAGTTCACCGAGCGCATGGGGCACTCGGCCTCGGTGGTGGGACGCACCCGCTTCAACTACGTGGCCCAGCCCGGCGACGGGGTCGCCCCCGAGCGCTACGTCGGCGTCTGGGACGCCTTCGCCGTGATGTGGGGGTACCGCCCGATCCCCGGGGCCCGATCCGCCGACGAGGAGCTCCCGACCCTGAACCGGTGGATCGCCGAGCGCGCCCACCTCCCCTGGTTCCGCTTCGGTTCCGCGCAGTTCGGGATCCAGGTGGAGTGGGACCCCCACCGGATGACGGAGGGGATCTCCGACGACCCGGTGGAGGCCGCCGTCCTCGGCATGGCGAACCTCCGGGTGGCCCACGACTCCCTCGCCGCCTGGCTCCTCGAGGAGGGCGACGACTTCTACGAGCTCGAGACCCACCACCTCCAGCTCCTGACCCAGTGGAACCGCTACGCCGAGCACGCCTCGGCGGCCATCGGGGGGTCCTGGACCCACCTGCAGCGGGTGGGCGAGACGAACCGCCACCCGGACGCCCCCCCGGGGCCGAACGGCGAGGCCGACTGGGGCGCGGGGTGGCTCTACACCCCCATTGCCCCTGACTACCAGCGAAAGGCCATGGATTTCCTGGCCGAGCACGTCTTTTCGACCCCCACCTGGGCCCTCGACCTGGAGCTTCTCCGGCGCCTCGAGCACGCCGGGGTGGTGGAGCGGATCCGGGCCTTCCAGGTGCTGGCGGTGGAGCGCCTCCTGGACCACACGCGCCTCGCCCGGCTGATCGAGCACGAGGCTTTCTTCGGGGATGCGACGTACACGCCCCTGCAGATGCTCGATGACACCCGCGGAGTCCTCTGGCGCGAGATCGGGGCCGCCGGGGGATCCTCCGCCCACGCCTCCGGACCCGGCATCGACCCCTGGCGGAGGAACCTGCAGCGGGGCTACCTGGAACACGTTCACCACCTCCTGCACGAGGCCGAGGCCCGGAGCTGGTCGCCCCCGTCGTCGGGGAACCTCCGGGTCTCGAGCAACAACGACCCGCCCCTGAACGCACAGCTCCACGTGGGCCAGTCCGACGTCCGCCCCCTCCTGAGGGAGCAGCTTCGCCTCCTCGAAGGCGAGGTCGAAGCCCAGCTCGCCCGCGGGGTCCCCGACCGGATGACCCGCATCCACCTGGAGGACGCGCTCCTCCGCATCCGTACCACCCTGGCCACGCCCTGAGCCCTTTGGCACCCGGATCCAAGGAGTCCCTTCCCATGCCCGAACGTACCTTCAGAATGCTACCTGCCGCCGCCCTCCTGGCGCTGGCCGCCGCCTTCGCATCTCCGGGACTGGACGCCCAGATGCGAAGCTATTCCGAGGTGGTTCCCGCCTCCGCCGAGAGCCGACAGGGGCTCTTCCACGTGCACCTCGTGGGCGACCGGATCCTCTTCGAGATCCCCGACGCGGTCCTCGGGCGCGACATGCTCATCATGAGCCGCTACGACAAGACCCAGGAGGGGTTCGCCGACGTCGGGGCCACGATGGCCCCAAACCTGATGGTCCGCTGGGAGCGCCGCGACGACCGGATCCTCCTCAGGGGGGTGTCCGAGGGAATGACGGCGGACCCGGCCGACCGGGTGAGCCTCGCCGTCGAGAACTCCACCTTCCCGAGCGTCGTGCAGGCGCTTCCGATCCAGGCCCGGGGGAACGGGACCTCGGTGGTGGACGTGACCGACATGTACATGGGGGACCACCCCTCCTTCTCGATGCCGCAGCAGCGGCGGAGCCAGCTCCAGGTCCGGAGCTACGACCGGAACCGCTCCTGGCTCGAGTTCGCCCGCTCCTTCCCGGAGAACGTGGAAATCCGGGTGGTCCGGACCTACGGGGCGGGAAGCCCGCCCTCGGCGGGGCGCGGGGGCGCCGTCTCCTTCGAGGTGAACCACTCGATGATCCTCCTCCCCGAGGAGCCCATGATGCCCCGCCTCGCCGACGAGCGGGTGACCTACATCACCACGGGGCGGACGAACTACTCACGGGACTTCCAGGGGGTGCGCCCGGAGCGCTACCTCCGCCGGTACCGGATGGAGCCCTCGGACCCGGAGGCCTGGGCCCGGGGCGAGCTGGTGGATCCGGTGCGCCCCTGGGTCTGGTACATCGATCCGGCGACCCCGGCAGAGTGGATTCCCTACTACATCGCGGGGATCGAGGAATGGAACGCCGCCTTCGAGCTGGCGGGGTTCCGGAACGCGATCACGGCGCGGGAGATCCCGACCCCCGAGGAGGATCCGGACTTCTCCCTTCTCGATGCCCGGTACTCGGTCATTCGCTACGTGCCCACCATGGTGCGCTCGGCGAATGCCGGCGGTGACGTGGTGGACCCCCGCTCCGGCGAGGTCATCCGCGCCCACATCAACATGTACCACGGCCTCGACGAGCGTCTCCGCTGGTGGCTCGTATCGCAGGTAGCCACCGCGAACCCCCGGTTCCGCACGCACCAGCTCACCGAAGAGGACATGGGCGAGGCGATCCGCTACGTGATCTCCCACGAGGTGGCGCATGCCGTGGGGCTTCCCCACAACCAGATCGCGAACTTCGCCTTCCCCCTGGACTCGATCCGGAACCCGGACTTCGTCGAGCGGATGGGGCATTCGGCCTCGTCGGTGGGACGCACGCGGTACAACTACGCGGCCCAGCCCGGCGACGACGTCCCCCCGGAACGGCGGATCGGCCTCTGGGACAAGTTCGCGGTGATGTGGGGGTACCGCCCCATTCCCGAGGCGACGAACCCCTACGACGAACTCCCGACGTTGAACGAGTGGATCGTGGAGCGGGCGCACATGCCCTGGTTCCGGTCGGCGGAGGCCCAGTTCGGAATGGACGTGGAATGGGATCCCCGGCGGATGACGGAAGGGATCTCCGACGACCCGGTGGGGGCGGCGGAACTCGGGATGCGGAACCTCCGTTACGCCTCCGAGAACCTCATGGACTGGGTTCTCGAGCCCGGTGACGACTACTATGAGCTCGAGACCCACCACCTCCAGTTCCTGACCCAGTGGAACCGGTACGCCGAGCACGCGGCGGCGGCCATCGGCGGGTCGTGGACCCACTTCAAGCGCCACGGCGAGGAGGGGTGGGTCTACACCCCCATCGAGCGCGAATACCAGCTCCGGGCCATGCGATTCCTGGATGAGCACGTGCTCCAGACCCCGCACTGGGCGCTCCAGATCGACCAGCTCCGGAGGCTCGAGCACGCCGGGGCCGTGGAGCGGATCCGGGCCTACCAGGCCCTGGCCGTGGAGCGCTTCCTGAACCACGCCCGGCTGGCCCGGATGATCGAGCACGAGGCCTTCCACGGAAGCGAGACCTACCGCCCGTCCGAGATGCTCGACGACGCCCGGGAGATCATCTGGCGCGAGCTCGGGAATGGAAGCGCCATCGACACCTACCGGAGGAACCAGCAACGGGCCTACCTGGACCAGGCGCACTTCCTCCTGAATGATGCAGAGGTGCAGCACTGGAATCCGCCGAGCTCGGGCAACCTGCGGGTCTCGAACAACAACGATCCGCCCCTGCGCGGGAACCTTCACATTGGCCAGTCCGACATCCGGCCCCTGATCCGGGATCAGCTCGGCCTCCTGGGACAGGAGATCCAGGCGACCCTCGACCGGGGCGTGAGCGACCGTATGACGCGGATCCACCTGGAAGACGCCCTCGTGCGCATCGAAGGGGCGCTCCGATGACGGGCTAGCGCGGGAGGGGGTCCCCCGGGTCGGGGGGAGGAGGGTGCACCAAATCGGGGCATGTTTCTTGCTCAGATATGAGGGTTCGGCGGAGCGACCGCCCCCTCCTCCTCCCCCCGGCTGCGGAGGCTGCCCGTGTCCCCCCTCCTTTCCTCTCCCGGACGGGTCCTTCAGACGATCCTCTTCCTGGTCCTCCTCGTCGTGGCGGGGGTCTTCGGGTTCTTCCACGCGTCCATCGGCCAGGAGATCGTCTTTGCGGTCTTCTACCTCCTCCCGGTGGCGGGGGCCACCTGGTTCGTGGGGCGCACTGCCGGGATCGTCATGGCGGGGGTGTGCGGAATCGTGGCGCTCGGGGCCGAACTCTCGTCCGGGCGTGTCTATTCGCAGGAGTGGATCCCGGTCTTCAACTCGCTCGTGATCTGCGGGTTCTTCATCATCACCGCCTACGCCCTCGCCCACCTGAGGACCGCGCTCCAGCACGAGGCCCGCCTCGCCCGCGAGGACATCCTCACGAGCATCCCGAACCTCCGGTCCTTCCACGAGATCATCCCGGTCCGCTTCCGGAGTGCCGCCGGAGAGCGGAGCCCGATCACCATGGGGCTCGTGGATCTCTCCGACATCGGCTACATCAACGACCGGTGGGGGACCCAGGCCGGAGACCACCTCCTCCGGGTCGCCGCCCACACCCTGAAGGAGCTCCTCCGGCCCGAGGACCTCCTCTTCCGGGTCGGGGGCACCACCTTCGCCGTGGTCCTCCTCGGGATCGGCGACGAGGAGGCCCAGGCGTACATGGAGCGCCTCCGCG
>JBJHCE010000050.1:0-19054 GCA_050485865.1 Gemmatimonadales bacterium
CGCACACGCGCCTGGACGAGGCCTCGCCCCTCATGGTCGTTCCCCTCACGGTGACGATGCTCCTGGCGATCCTCCTCGGGGTCTGGCCCGACGGGATCTTCCACTTCTTCACCCTCGCAGAGCAGATCACGGAAGCGGTCACGGGCGTCTCCTTCGCCGCGCCGACCCACTTCGGGGGGACCCCATGAATCGATCGCCGCTCCGCACCACGCTCCAGCTCCTCTTCGGCGCCCTCCTGGTGGGCTCCCTTCTCCTCGAGTTCGGGGGGACGAAGCCGGCGGACCCCGCGCCCTGGGACTACCCCCTCTTCTTCGCCCTGGCCGGCGCCCTCGGGTGCGTGCTCCTCTCGGTGGTGGCCAAGGGAATCGTGAGCCCGGTGCTGGACCGTGACGAGTCGTTCTATTCTTCGGATGCGCACGAGTACGCCGAAATCGAGGCGCAGTTCGAGGCCGCCGGGGCCGGCCGCGGCGCGGGCCCGGAACCCGGCGGGGCGGACGCCCCGGCGACCGCCGGAGGTGAGGGCTGACCATGTTCGGACTTCTCCCCCCGGCCTTCCTCTACCTGGGCGGCGCGCTGGTCCTCCCGCTCCTTCCGAAGGCGGTGCGCCCCTGGGCTTTCCTGGTCCCCCCGATCCTGGTGCTCCTGCACCTCTCGGGGCTCGAGCCCGGGACCACGGCCACCTGGAGCTTCGGGATCTTCGAGCTCACGGTACTCCGGGTGGACACCCTGGCCCACGTGTTCGGGTGGATCTTCGCCCTCGTGACCCTCGTGGCCGGGGTCTACGCCCTTCACATGCAGCGTGCCTCCGAGCAGGTGAGCGCCCTTCTCTACTCGGGAAGCGCTCTCGGGGCGGTCTACGCCGGCGATCTCTTCACCCTGGTCTTCTTCTGGGAGATCATGGCCTTCGCCTCGGCCTACCTGGTCTGGGCCCGGGGAACGGCCACCGCCTCGGCGGCGGCCTGGCGCTACCTCTTCGTCCACCTCTTCGGAGGCGGACTCCTCATGGCCGGCGTCTTCCTCCACGCAGGCGAAACGGGCTCCCTGGCCTTCGAGGCCATGGGTCCGGGGCTCGCGTCGTGGCTGATCCTGCTGGGATTCGGGGTGAACGCCGCCATGGTCCCCTTCCACGCGTGGATCTCGGATGCGTACCCCCGGGGCACCGTCACGGGAAGCGTGTTCCTCTCGGCCTTCACCACGAAGACGGCGGTCTACGCCCTGGCCCGGGGCTTTGCCGGATGGGAGTTCCTCCTCTGGGCCGGTGTTCTCATGGCGATCTACGGGGTCACCTACGCGATCCTGTCGAACGACATCCGCCGGGTCCTGTCGTACCACATCGTGAGCCAGGTGGGCTTCATGGTGGCGGGGATCGGGGTGGGCACGGAAATGGCGCTGAACGGTGCCACCTCCCACGCCTACACCCACATTCTCTACAAGGGGCTCCTCTTCATGGCCACGGGCGCGGTGCTCCTGGCCACGGGGAAGAGCCGGATGTCGGAGCTGGGCGGCCTCTACGCCCGGATGCCCTGGGTCTTCTGGGCGTACATGGTGGCAGCGCTCTCGATCTCCTCCGCCCCCCTCTTCTCGGGCTTCGTGTCCAAGCCCATGACGATCTCGGCGGCGGAATACGCCGGGCTCGACACGGTGGTGCTCCTCCTCCACCTGGCCTCGGTGGGGACCTTCCTCTCGGTGGGGCTCAAGCTCCCCTTCTTCACCTGGTTCGGCAGGGCGCCGGAGCGACCCATCGAGGTGCGCCCGCTTCCCTGGAACATCTACGCCGCCCTCGGGATCGGGGTCTTCCTGAACATCCTCCTGGGGGTCTGGCCCGCCCCCCTCTACGGGATCCTCCCCTACGAGGTGGCCTTCGATCCCTACGATCTCAAGAACCTGAAGAAGGGCCTCCAGCTCCTGGGCTTCACCGCCCTCGTCTTCTTCCTCATCGCCCCGCGCCTCGAGCCCAAGGCGAAGATCCAGCTGGACACCGACTGGTTCTACCGGAGAATGGCGCCCTTCGCCTGGAAGAAGATCGTGCTCCCGGTGGTGGCGATCTTCGCCTGGGGCGAGCGAGCCTCGTGGCAGGCGGCGGGCGTCGTGGCGCGGCTCGGGCGGGACCCGGTGGGAACGACGGCCGCCTTCCTCGGTCGCCCCGTCTCGGTGGGGCGCCTGGCACCGGGCGAAACCCCTTCCACGACCTTTCGCGTCTCGATGACGCTCATGATGGTCGTCCTCCTGGCCGGGGTCCTCTTCCTCCTCGCCGCCATCTCCCTCGGGCGCATCCGGGGCTGACCCCCGGTCCGATCCGCGCCCCCCCGGCTCAACGCAGGGAGGGAGGCGGGGGTCGACAGGAGAAGGGCGGGGCCTTATCGTGCCCCCCGTTTCCCCCACTGTTCCGGACCCCCGAGGTCCCACTCCCAGGAGTAGTCCCGGATGCCACGTCCCCATGCCCTCGCCGCGGCCCTCGCCGCGGCGATTCTCTGGGCCGGGGCCGCCCCCGCCGAAGGGCAGAGCGGCCCCTACGATCGATACCTGAACCACCAGGAACTCACCCGCGCGCTCCAGGATCTCCAGGGACGCCACGGAAACCTCTCGACCCTCACGAGCTTCGCCCGCACCGACCAGGGGCGGGATGTCTGGCTCCTGACCCTCGGGAACCCCCGGACCGGCGACCTGGACCAGAAGCCCGCACTCCTCGTCGTGGCGAACCTGGAGGGGAACCACCTGGTGGGAAGCTCCACCGCCCTCTACACCGCCGAGCACCTCCTGACCCGGTACGGGCAGGACGACGACGTGACCCGGCTCCTCGACGAGCGGACCGTCTACGTCCTGCCGCGGATGAACCCCGACGGGGCCGAGCTCTACTGGTCCATGTCGGCGTACGAGCTCCCCTACAAGCCCCACGCCTCGGCGCCGGAGCTGGGTGGGCTGAACCCGACGGAGATCGGCCGGGACCTGAACGGCGACGGCGTCATCACGATGATGCGGCAGCGGCATCCTGAAGGAACCTGGATGGTCGACCCCGACGAACCGCGCCTCATGCGCCAGGCGAACCGCGCCCGGGCCGAGCGGGGCGAGTTCCGGGTCTTTCTCGAGGGGATCGACACCACCCAGGTGGACGCGTACGTCCCCCTCGGAAGCGACGGGGTGAACCTGAACCGGAACTTCCCCCACGAGTACCTCTATTTCCGGCCCCACACCGGACCCCACCAGGTGAGCGAGGTGGAGACCCGGGCGCTTGCCGACTTCATGTTCGAGCAGACGAACATCGCGGCGGTGCTCACCTTCAGCCCCTACGACAACCTCCGCTCGCCCCCGCCGGCGCAGCGGACCGCGCCGCAGGGCACCGCACCGGGTCCGCCCACCATCCCCTCGAACATCCAGGCGCAGGACCGGCCCTACTACCTGTTCATCTCCGAGCGCTTTGTCGAGATGACCGGGCTCCGCGGCGACGGGGCTGACGGAGAGGCGGGCTCCTTCCCGCAGTATGCCTACTACCAGGTCGGCGTCCCCTCCTTCACGACGCCGGTATGGACGCTGGACCCGGGCCAGGGGAACCTGGACAACCGGTGGCTCTCGCACTTCGACGAATCCGGAATCGACGGCCACGTGGCATGGACCTCGGCCACGCATCCGCAGCTCGGGGCCGTCGAGGTCGGTGGCTTCCGGCCGAACGCACGCGTGAACCCGCCGACGTCCGAGATCCGCGAGCTGGCCGAGAAGCACGCCTCCTTCGCCGTCTGGCTCGGCAACCAGACCGCCGAGCTCGAAATCCTCGAGACCCGGGTGCAGGCCATGGGCGAAGGCGTGTGGGAGGTCCACGCCACGATCCGGAACGATCGCTACCTCCCCACGCAGACCCAGATGGGGCAGCGGATCCGGTTCAACCGCCCGATCACCGTGCGCCTCATGCCGACGGGAGGAATGACGGTGCTCACCGGTGACATCCAGCAGCAGATCCCCCGCCTCGAGGGAATGGGTGCCCAGCGCACCTTCTCCTGGCTCGTGCAGGCGCCGGCCGGCACCACGATTCCCCTCGAGGTCTTCGCCGAACGGGCGGGGGGCCTTCTCACCTCCTCCATCACCCTCCGCTGAGGAGCCGAACCATGACGCACGCACGAAAGTCCCGGTTCACGGGCCTCCTCGCCGGAGCCGGGCTCGCCTTCGCGGCCCTCGTCGGTGGCGCGGCCACCGCCACCCCCGCCGAGGCCCAGTTCTTCTCCCAGCCGGACCGGGAGCCGAACGTGAACCTCCGGTGGGACCGCTACTACGACTACTACCAGATGACCGAGGCGCTCGAGCGTCTCGTGGCCGCCTACCCGAAGTTCCTGACCATGGAAAGCATCGGGAAGTCGTGGGAAGGCCGTGACATCTGGGCCATCACGATCAACAACCCCGACACGGGTCCCGACCACGAGAAGACGGCGTTCTACGCCGATGCGAACATCCACGGAAACGAGATCCAGGGTACGGAAACGAACATGTACCTGATCTGGTTCCTGATGGAGAACTACGACCACCTCCCGAAGGTCCGGGAGCTCGTGGACACCCGGGCATTCTACATCATCCCCTCGATGAACCCCGACGCCCGGGTCTACTTCTTCGATACCGGGGGGCCGTCGCGAAGCGGAATGCGCCCCACGGACTCGGACGGCGACGGCCGGGCCAGCGAGGACCCGCCGCAGGACCTGACGGGGAACCGCGAGATCCTCCAGATGCGGAAGTACACGCCGGGCGAGGGGACGCACATGATTTCCCCCATCGACGACCGGCTCCTCATCGTGGCGCCCCCGGGAATGCGGGGTGACTACACCCTCCTCGGATCCGAGGGAACCGACCTGGACGGAGACGGTCGCCGGAACGAGGACGGGGGCGGAGGCTACGACCTGAACCGGGACTTCCCCGGCGACTGGCAGCCCTCCTACATCCAGGGCGGGGCGTACTACTACCCCTTCTCCCACCCCGAGTCCCGGGCCATCGGCGACTTCCTGATGGCACGGCCCAACGTCTCCGCCCTCCAGTCCTGGCACAACGCCGGCGGAATGATCCTCCGGGGTCCGGGTTCCCAGTACTACCGGGGAACGGGCGACTACACGAACCGCGACAACCGGACCTACGACTACCTGGGCGAGCGGGGCGCGCTGATGCTCCCCTACTACCGGTACTGGACCGTGTGGAAGGACCTCTACACGGTCTACGGCGGAACCCTCGACTGGGCCCATGACTTTCTCGGGATCGTCGGGTTCACCAACGAACTCTGGAACCAGGCCCAGCTCTACCAGGGGCACTGGGACTCGAACGGGCCCATCCCGAACGAGATGCAGCAGCTCTTCTTCAACGACCGCCTCGGGTTTGGCGCCTGGTTCCACGACTGGGAGGAATTCGAGCATCCCGAGCTGGGGACCGTCGAGATCGGCGGATGGAGCAAGTGGTGGGGGCGTACCACCGTGCCCTTCATGATCCAGGAGATGCTGCACCGCAACGCCATGTTCGCCCTCTTCCACGCCGACGAGATGCCCCTCATCACCTTCGAGGAGCCCCGGGTGGAGCGCATCCAGGGGAACACCTGGAGGGTGACGGTGGAGCTCCGGAACAACCGGGCCATGCCCACCCGGATCGAGGCGGCGGAGCGGCACAACGTGGGGCAGCCCGACCGGATCCGGATTTCCGGAAACGGGGTGACCGCACACGTGGGAGGGTTCCCGTCGGGTCAGCTCCGCAGCGAGATCCGGCGCGCGCCGGGCTTCGACCCTGCGGTGGTGGAGCTCACCTCCGGGGTCCCCGGGATCGCCACCCTCGAGGTCACCTGGATCGTCTCCGGGACCGGGCAGGCGACCGTCGAGTACACGAGCGACAAGGGTGGAACGCACCGGATCACCGTGCCCCTGCGCTGATTTTCCTTTCGTGTCGAAGGGCCCGCGGGCCCGCTCCGGGGTGGCATGACCCGGGGCGGGCCCGCGATCTTTCCGGGACCATGTCCGCTTCTTCCTTCGATCGGTACCGGGAGTTCATCCCGGAAGGCGAGTGGGCGGATTTTTCCGCTGCCCTCGAGCGTCCCGAGCCCCGGACGCTCCGGGTCCGCGCGGGGCGGATCACCCCTGGCGAGCTCATGGAGCGTCTTTCCCGCCAGGGTTTCGACGTGCACCCCCTCCCGGAGGCCGGGATGCTCCGGGTCGGTGACGAGCCATTTCCCCTTTCGGAAACCCTCGAACACTGGCTCGGGCTCTTCTACATCCAGCAGCGTTCCACCGCACTCGCGGCTCCGATCCTGGCCCCCCGGCCCGGAGAGGCGGTCCTGGACCTGTGCGCGGCCCCGGGAGGGAAAACCGCCCACATGGCCGAGCTCATGCAGGACTCGGGCGCGATCGTGGCGGTGGATCTCTCCGCGAAGCGGGCCCAGGCCCTGGTGGGGAACTTCTCGCGGCTCGCCCACCCGGTGGGGATCACCCTGTCGGGCGACGCCCTCCTCCTTCCGGAGACGGCCCGCTTCCACCGGGTCCTTGCCGACGTCCCCTGCTCGGGAGAGGGGCGTGCGCGCCGGGACGGGCCCCACGAGGCCTCCGAGGGCGACCTGAAGCGCCTTCCCCGCCTCCAGGAGGCCCTCCTCCGGAAGGCGATCCGCCTGGCCGTGCCGGGGGGGCGCATCCTCTATGTGACGTGCACGCTGGCCCCCGAGGAGAACGAGGCCGTGGTGGACCGGGTGCTCCGAAGCCCCGACGATGGCCCGGGGGGGTCTCCTCCCGTGCGGCTTCTCCCCCTGGGCCCGGAGCTCCCCCACGCCCCGGGCCTCACGGAATTCCGCGGTGCCCGGTGGGCGCCCGAGCTCGAGGGAGCGTGCCGCGTGCATCCGCATCACCTGGACTCGGGTGGGCTGTTCATGGCCCTCCTGGAACGGATCCCGGGACCCGACGACCACCCCGCACCTCCCCGGGCTCTCGAGGATCTTCCCGGGTGGCGACCCACCGGCGACGACGCCGCCGCGTCGCGGGCACGGGAGGCGCTCGCAGCGCTCCTCCCGGAGGCGCCGCCGGAGTCACCCGGGACCAGGTGGACCGAACGGGGGTCCTCCCTCCGCTTCCACGCCTTCGCCGCCTCCCCCCTCGAGGGGTGGCGGGAAGAGGGAATGAAGCTCAAGGTCGAAGGGGTGGGACTCCGGGGGTTCGACCGCGGGCCGAGGGGGCGTCTCGAGCCCTCGGGCGACCTCCTGCGCCGGCTCGGCCCCGAGCTCGCGCCCTCGGGGATCTCTCTCGACCGTGATGCATGGCTCCGCCTCCTGTCCGGGGCCCGGGTGGACCGAGCGGGCAGCGGCGCCGACCGAACGGTTCCCCTCCTCCTCGACGGGGTTCCCCTCGGAACGGGACGCTTGCGCGGGGGGCGCCTGCACCCCGACCTTCCGGCGGCCCGGGCACGGTGGCTCCGGTCGGTCCTGGAGCGGCGCCCGGCGGTGGACTGATCCCGGTCCCGACACCCGGACGCCCCGAACCTCCACGCCGGACCCACAGAGATGCCCGAGTCCACGACCTCGTTCCTCGCCCTCGCCGGCTTCCTGGTCCTCGCGTGGAGCGCCGCGATCCCGGGGGGGCGCTACCGTCCGGGCCCCTGGTACTACGAGGCCCTCGATCGCCCCCCCTGGACTCCGCCCTCCTGGCTCTTCGCGCCCGCCTGGTCGACCCTCTTCACGGCCATGGGGGTGGCCGCGTGGCTGGTCTGGCTGGAGGGAGGATGGAGCGGAGCGGCGGGGACGGCGCTCTCCCTCTTCGTGGTCCACCTCCCGGTGAACGCGGCCTGGTCCTGGCTCTTCTTCGGGAAGAAGCGGCCGGACTGGGCCGGGATCGAGCTCGTCGCGCTCTGGCTGTTCATCCTGGTCCTCGTGGTCCTCTTCTGGCAGCTTCGGCCCCTCGCCGGTGTCCTCCTCGTGCCCTACCTGGCCTGGGTCACCTTTGCCGGGGTGCTCAACGCCTCGATCTGGCGCCGGAATGCCGGGCGCATCGCCGAGCTGGCACGGGCGCACGCAGATGAGTGACGCCCTCGCCGCCTCGGTTTCCCTTTCAGGCCCCCCTTCCCTCAGGGCCGCGGGACAGACCCACCGGGGCCTCGTCCGCCGGGAAAACCAGGACCGGTTCGCCGTCGTGCCCTGCGCGGGAGAACGGGGCCTCCTCCTCGTGGTGGCCGACGGGATGGGCGGTCCGGCAGGTGGCGGGGAAGCGAGCCGGGTGGCCATGGAGTGCTTCGTGTCCTGGATCGAGGACCGCGTGCACCCGGACGCCCGACCGGACGAGGTGGCGAAGCTACTCCTCCAGGCCGTGCTTGCGGCAAACGGGGCGGTGCGGGAGCGAGCCCGGGAAACCCCGAACCTCAGGGGAATGGGAACGACGCTCACCGCCGCACTGACCTGGGGCACCACGCTCCACCATGTTCAGGTGGGAGACTCGAGGGCCTACCTCCTCCGGGGGGGCACCCTCGTGCAGGTCACCCGCGACCAGTCCATGGTGCAGAGAATGCTCGACGCCGGGGTGCTGAACGAGGCGGAGGCCCGGCAGAGCCCCCACCGGAACGTCCTCCTCCAGGCCCTGGGGGTGGAAGACGGACTCGAGCCGGTGGCCGGAAGGGAGGAACTCCGGCCAGGAGACCGGATTCTCATCTGCTCCGACGGACTGAGCGGCACCGTCGAAGCGGACGAGATCGCACGCATCCTCGGAGAAAGGGGTGCACCGGAGGCCAGGTGCGATGCACTCGTCCGCGCCGCGCTCGCCGCGGGTGCCCCGGACAACGTGACCTCGGTCGTCGCCGAGTTCGGCGACGGGGACGGCGACGGACTCAGCCCACCGCGACCCGCGCCGGAGCCAGCGCCCCGGCCATGAGGTGGTCGAGGACGTCGGCCGCGGTGTATGACGTCCGCCCGCCGAGAAACTCGTGGATCCGGGCGAGTTCGTCGCCGCTCGTGAGGAGCGGCCTCTCGACCTCGCCGCCCCGCACCTGGGCGTGCCCCACGTCCGCCATGAGGGCGTTGCAGAGGCACTTCCGGCCCACCGTCTCCTCCTCGCTCCCTCCCTTGGCCTTCCAGGTCTTCACCGGCTCGGCGGGGCAGCGGTACCCGATCCGGCCGCCCTCCATCCGGTAGGCGGTCCGCAGGTAACCGAGGTCGCAGATGCGGGACCGGGCCTGGTAGGCCTCGGGGTCGGCGTTCGTCCCCTGGATCTGTACCACCTTGAAGGGGAACCCGGTGGGCGAGGCCCTGAGGTCGGTGTGCACGTCGACTCCCTGGTTCCGCACCGCCTGGCGGAGCACCCGGGCCTTCATGACCGGGTCGAGCCCGCTCTCTTCCGCGTAGGCGAAGAGGGTGCCCACCTGGATCCCAGCAGCCCCTGCGTCCAGCGCACTGCGGAGGCCGCTCGCGGTACCGACGCCCCCGGCGAGCCAGAACGGAAGGCCGAGCTCGGCGATCTCGTCGAGGTTCACGAGATCCCGATCCCCGTAAACCGGCTCGCCGCGGTCGTTCGTTTCCAGGCGTCCGCGGGGCGGGGCGTTGTGCCCCCCTGCGGTGGGGCCCTCGATGATCCAGCCGTCGATCCGTCCGGTGGCCTTCTTGTGGAGCATCCGGGCCAGCGACGAGGAGGCGATGATCGGAAAGAAGTCCGGGCGACGGAGCGGCGCCGGGATCCCGTCGGGCCAGTGTGCTCCCGGGTCGAACCGGAGTTCGTCGGGTGCGTCGCCCGCCGGGCCTTCCACGTCCATCCGCATGGCCACCGGCCGATGTTCGGCCAGGCCATCGAGGACTCCGGGAATCTCCTTCGGGATCCCGGCCCCCATCAGGACCGCATCCACCCCGGCCAGCATCGCGCCATAGAGGGTGGGGAGGTTCGGCATCTGGACCTTGGTGAGGAGGTTGATCCCCACCGGCCCGTCATGCCCCTCCTTGGCCAGGTACACCTCGGCGAAGGAGGAGAGCATGGTGACCTGCTCCCGCACGAGGTCCACCTTCTGGCGCCACATGGAGAGAAGCTTGTACGACGCGTCCGGGGCCTTCCCGCCAGGGATGAACCACCGCTCGAGAACCTCGGCGGCCACATCGGGCAGAGGGAATGCCTCCATCGCCCGGCGGAGGTGACCGCCCTCGTCACCCTCCTGGAGCCGGCGCACGAAGAGGGAGTCGATGCAGGTGCCGGAAACGACGCCCAGGTGCCCCCGGCTGGAGACGGCACGGGCAAGGCGCCAGTTGGAGACACCGATGCCCATGCCCCCCTGGATGATCAGGGGGAGAGAGGTTGTGGAGACGGCAGTCATGAAGTCAGACTTGGGAAAAGCGGCCGGGGATGAACCCGCGTTCGGGGTTGTCGGGAGGGTGATCCCAAGTGGCGGGTTCGGAGGCCATTCGTCAAGACCTTGGAACCCATCGAACAGGCGAAAGCCTGTCAGGTTGCGGTCAGACTGGAGGAAGGACCATGCCGCCGAGCGGCGACGGACCCTCTCGCCCCTGCGCTCCCGAAGGCCGTCAGGCCACCGGGTGATCGTCCTCGCCGGTCTTCCGCAGGATGAGGCGATGCGCCTTCAGCCGGAGCGCGTTGATCCGGATGAACCCCCGGGCGTCCTCCTGGTCGTACCCCCCGGCCACGTCCATCGACGAGAGCTCCTGGTCGTAGAGGGAGGACTCGGAGCTGCGCCCCATGGGGATCACGTTCCCCTTCAGGAGCCGGACCCGGACCTCGCCGTCGATCAGCCGCTCGGCCTGGGCGAAGGCGGCCTGGATGAAGTCCATTTCGGGCGAGAACCAGAATCCGTTGTAGATGAACTCGGCGAAGCGGGGAGAGAGCATGTCGCGAATGCGAAGGACCTCCCGGTCCATGGCGAGCCCTTCCAGGTCCCGGAGGGCGTGGTGCAGGATCGTCCCCCCGGGGGTCTCGTAGACCCCCCGCGACTTGATGCCGACGAACCGGTTCTCGACGAGGTCCACCCGGCCCACCCCGTGGCGTCCACCCACCTCGTTCAGGTAGCTGAAGAGGGCCACGGGCTCGGAATGCTCGACGCCGTCGTCCAGGTTCACCACCCGGATGGGGCGTGCATCCTTGAAGAAGATCGCCAGGTTCGCGGCCGCATCCGGTGCGTCCTCGATGGCGCGGGTCAGCTTGAACATGTCCGCCGGGGGCGGGAACATCGGGTCCTCGAGGAGCCCGGCCTCGTAGGAGCGATGCATGATGTTTTCGTCGGAGGAGTAGGGCTTCTCCGCCGTGGCCTCCACGGGGATGCGATGCTCGGCGGCAAAGGCCAGGAGGTCGCGGCGCCCCTGGAAACGGTCCAGGAACTCCCGCTCCTTCCAGGGCGCGATCACCTCGAGGCGAGGACCCAGGGCCGCGAAGGCGAACTCGAAGCGGACCTGGTCGTTCCCCTTCCCCGTGGCGCCATGGGCCACCGCGTTGGCACCCTCGCGAAGCGCGATCTCCACCTGCCGCTTCGCGATCACCGGACGGGCGAGGGCGGTCCCCAGGAGGTAGCGGTTCTCGTAGATCGCGTTCCCGGCAATGGCGGGGAAGATGAAGTCGGACACGAACTCCGCCTGGAGGTCCTCCACGAAGACCTGGCTCGCTCCGGTCTCGATGGCCCGGTGTGCCACGTCGTCGAAGTCCTCCTGCTGCCCCACGTTCGCCACGTAGGCGATCACGTCGTATCCGCGCTGGATCAGCACCTTGAGGATGCAGGCGGTATCGAGTCCGCCACTGTATGCCAGGACCACCTTCTTCTTCGACACCATGCCGCTCCTTCCGGGGTTCACCTGCGCGGGCGCGCCGATCGGTACGCAACGTCGAATGAAACGCCGGGCGCCTCCGGGATCAAGGCATGGCGCGGTGGCACGGGCGGTGCTTGCCCCGACCCCCGTCGCCCCGTAGCCTCCACGCCATGGACGTGCCCATGACGCCCCGGTCGAACCCGGCCGCCACCGGCGACCTCTACGGCCCTGGCCGCCGGGTCACCTGGATCGGGGTCGGGGTGAACGTGGCCCTCGGGGTCGTGAAGGTCGTCGTCGGCTGGCTGGGTCACTCCCGTGCCCTCGTGGCCGACGGGCTGCACTCGCTCTCGGACCTTGCCTCCGACGCCGCCGTCCTCTTCGGAATGTCGGTGGCGAGCCGCCCTCCCGACGAGCGGCATCCCTACGGGCACCACAAGGCGGCGAGCCTCGTCACCCTCGGGATCGGCGCCTCCCTCCTCCTCTTCTGCGCCCTCCTCGTGGTCGATGCCGTCCGGGGCCTCGAGGCGGGGATGGAACGGGTGCCCCACCTCCCCACCCTCGTCGTGGCACTCGGCTCCATCGGGGTGAAGGAGGCCCTTTACCGATACACCCGCCGGGTCGGGGAGCATGCCGGCTCGCGCCTCATCCTCGCGAACGCATGGCATCACCGGACCGACAGTGCCGGCTCGGTGGTGGCGGCCATCGGGATCGGGGCGGCGATCCTCCTCGGCCCCGAATGGGCCTTCGTGGATGCGGTGGCGGCGGTGGTCCTCGCCGCCTGGCTCGGGGTCGAGGGGATCCGCCTCCTCCGGGGAGCGGTGGATGACCTGATGGACGCCGCACCGGAGCAGCCCCTCGTGGACGACCTCCGGGAGCACATCCTTCCGGTGGAGGGAGCGCGGGCGTACCATGACTTCCGGGCCCGCCGGGTGGGCGACATGGTGGAGGTGGACTTCCACCTCCTGGTGGACCCGCAGATGAACATCGAGGAGGCCCACGCGGTGGCGAGGCGCGTGAAGGAGGAGATCCTGGCCCGCCACCCGGAGGTCCTCTCCGCCCTCGTGCACCTGGAGCCGGCCCTCCCGGAACACCACCGGGAGCGCGGGGTCGCCGGAGGCACGGTCCCGTCTCCCGATTCCCAGCCGAATCCCCGACCGGACTCCCCGCCACCGGAGCACCCATGAGCCTCGTCCTCGCCCTCGACCAGGGCACCACCTCCTCCCGGGCCATCGTCTTCGATGCCGGGGGGGAGGCGCTCGGAACGGCCCAGGAGGAACTCACCCAGCACTTTCCCCGCTCGGGATGGGTGGAGCACGACCCGGAGGAGATCCTGCAAGGCCAGCTCGCCACCGCCCGGGGGGCCATGGAGGCGGCGGGGGTCGGCCCCGGCGACCTGGCGGGAATCGGGATCACGAACCAGCGGGAGACCACCGTCGTCTGGGACCGGAAGACCGGAAGGCCGATCCACCGGGCCCTGGTCTGGCAGGACCGGCGCACCGCGGAGTTCTGCGACCGGCTCCGCGCCGACGGGCTCACCGGACTCCTCCAGGAACGGACGGGGCTCCTCCCCGACCCCTACTTCTCCGCATCCAAGGTGCACTGGATCCTGGAGAACGTGGACGGGGCGCGCCGCCGCGCCGAGCAGGGGGAGCTGGCCTTCGGGACCGTCGACAGCTGGCTCCTCTGGCACCTGACCGGGGGCGAGGTGCACGCCACCGACGCCTCGAACGCCTCCCGGACCCTCCTCATGAACCTGGAGACCGGCGACTGGGACGACGAGCTCCTGGGGATCTTCGGGGTGCCCCGGGAGCTCCTTCCCGGGATCCGCGACTCGAGCGGGGTCTTCGGGGAGACCTCGGGCGGGCTGTTCGGCGCGCCGGTGC
Source organism: Gemmatimonadales bacterium (assembly GCA_050485865.1). GTDB lineage: Bacteria > Gemmatimonadota > Gemmatimonadetes > Longimicrobiales > Gaopeijiaceae > SKNW01. The sequence continues at coordinate 13,597 of JBJHCE010000050.1, forward strand.
CGGTGGCCGGAATCGCCGGCGACCAGCAAGCCGCCCTCTTCGGGCAGGCCGGGTTCGAGGCGGGGCTCGCGAAGAACACCTACGGGACCGGGTGCTTCCTCCTGATGCACGTGGGGGACCGCCCCGCCCGCTCGAGGCACCGGCTCCTCAGCACCGTGGCCTGGCGGATCGGGGGGGCCACCGAGTACGCCATGGAGGGGAGCGTCTTCATCGGGGGGGCGGTGGTCCAGTGGCTCCGCGACGGGCTCGGGATCATCGAGCGCTCGGGCGACGTCGAGGCGCTGGCCCGGACCGTTCCGGACAACGGGGGGATCTACCTCGTCCCCGCCTTCGCCGGGCTCGGAGCCCCCCACTGGGACCCCTACGCCCGGGGCACCGTCATGGGGATTTCGCGGGGGACCACCGCGGCCCACTTCGCCCGGGCCGCCCTCGAGGGGATCGCCTTCCAGGTGGCCGACGTTCTCGAGGTGATGCTGGACGACGCGGCCCGCCCCCTCGACGAGCTCCGGGTCGACGGCGGGGCCGCGGCGAACGCCCTCCTCATGCAGTTCCAGGCCGACCTCCTGGGGGTGCCCATCGTGCGGCCGAAGGTGACCGAGACCACGGCCCTCGGGGCGGCCTACCTGGCAGGGCTCGCCACCGGGGTCTGGCATGACCGGGACGAGATCCGCCGGAACTGGGCCGAGGACGCCCGATTCGAGCCCTCCATGCCCGCAGGCGAGGTTTCGCACCACCGGGCGCGGTGGAAGGAGGCCCTCTCCCGTGTGCGGGACTGGGAAGAGGGGGCGCGGTGAACCGGGACGCACTCGTCGGCCAGGTCTTCGGCACCGCGTCCGCGGGCGAGCCCTTCGACCTCCTGATCATCGGGGGCGGTGCCACGGGGGTGGGCACGGCGGTGGACGCCGCATCCCGGGGATACCGCGTGCTTCTGGTCGAGCAGGACGACTTCGGCAAGGGAACCTCGTCCCGGTCGACGAAACTCGTGCACGGGGGGGTCCGCTACCTCCAGCAGGGGAACGTGACCCTGGTGATGGAAGCGCTTCGGGAGCGGGGGATTCTGCTCGGCAACGCGCCGCACCTGGTCCGGGACCAGGCCTTCGTGGTGCCGAACTACGCCTGGTGGGAAGCGCCCTTCTACGGGATCGGCATGAAGGTCTACGACGCCCTCGCCACCCGGTACGGCTTCGGCCGGTCGCGGCACCTCTCGTCGGCCGAGGTGAAGCGGCGGATTCCCACGGTGGAGGAGGAGGGGCTTCGCGGGGGCGTGCTCTACTACGACGGGCAGTTCGACGACGCCCGGCTCCTCGTGAACCTGGTGCAGACGGCGGCGCGGCAGGGGGCGAAGCTCCTGAACCACTGTCCGTGCGTCGGGCTCACCTTCGACGAGGCGGGCTTCGTGAACGGGGCGAGGATCCGGGATGCGGAGTCGGGGGCCGAAGCGGAGGTGCAGGCGCGGGTGGTGGTGAACGCCACCGGGGCGTGGGTCGACGGGGTGCGGCAGATGGCCGAGCCGGACGCGGCGCCCATGATCGCACCAAGCCAGGGCGTGCACATCGTGCTCGACCGGCGGTTCCTTCCGGGGGATGCGGCGATCATGGTCCCCAGGACCTCCGACGGCCGGGTGATGTTCGCGATCCCGTGGCACGATCACGTGGTGGTGGGGACCACGGACACCGCCATCGAGACGGCGGAGCTCGAGCCCCGGGCGCAGGAGGAGGAGATCCGGTTTCTCCTGGAGACGGCGGGGCAGTACCTGCACGAGGACCCGAAACTTGACGATGTCAAGGCGGTCTTCACCGGGATCCGCCCCCTCGTGCGGGCCACGGAGGGGGTGAGCACGGCGCAGCTCTCCCGCGATCACACGATCCACGTGGGGCCCACGGGGCTCCTCACGATCTGCGGCGGGAAGTGGACCACCTACCGGAAGATGGCGGAGGACTGCGTGGACCATGCGATCCAGCTCGGGGGGCTCGACGAGCGGTCATGCATCACGAAGTCGCTCAACATTCACGGGTTCCACCGGAACTCCGAGCGCTTCGGGGCGCTGGCCGGGTACGGCTCCGACGCCCCGGCGCTCCAGGCGCTGATCCGGGAGGAGCCGGCGCTGGGCGAGCCGCTGGATCCCCGGCTCCCCATCGTGGGGGCACAGGTGGTGTGGGGGGTGCGTGAGGAGATGGCCCGGACCCTCGACGACGTGCTGGCCCGGCGCACCCGGGCTCTTCAGCTGGACGCGCGGGCCGCCCTGGCCATGGCGGAGCCCGCGGCACGCCTCATGGCCCGCGAGCTGGGACGAGATGAGGCGTGGGTGGAGGAAGAGGTTGCGCGTTTCGGGGCGGTCGCCGAGCGGCACCTCCCGCACGCGTAGGGGTCGTCGTACGGCGAGTCCACCTTTCAGAGGAGGCTCCGATGGGCGTTGGGCGCACAAGGCTTCCCAGGGTGCTCTCGACGGTGGAGACCTGGGGCTTCGGCTTCACCGTCCTCCTCTTCTGGGTGATCGTGGGCCCCGAGGTCCACGGGATGCTCGGGAACGGGTCCCTTCTGGTGTGGGCGCCCGCCGTTGCGGTGGGGATCCTGATCATCCTCCAGGTGCGAAGGCTCGCGCTTGCGAACCCCGAGCTCTCCGGCGGATCCCCGTCGTACGTGGCCCGGCTCTGGGAAGATCGCCCGCTCGTGGCCCGGTGGGCGGGGCTCGCCTACTTCCACTCCTGGGCCATCGTTCCTCCGGCCCTCTCCTGGATCCTGGCCGACCTGGTGGTGGTGAACCTGGCGGAGCTGGGACAGGAGGTGGGCCATCTGCCGATCCAGCTCGGGGTCCTCGGCGCCTTCTATGTCACGGCGCTGAGCGGGATCCGGGTGCTGAGTGTCGTGCACCTTCTCTTCCTCGTCCCGTCGCTGGGGCTTCTCCTGCTTTTCGGGATGCAGGGAACGGCGTGGGTGCTCGGGAGCGGGGAGGGCGGTGCCTCGGCAGCGCTGGCCGCCTCGACGCCCGGGTGGTCGGGGTGGTCGGCCTGGCTCTCCGGCTACTTCGTCGTGGCCTATACCGCATACGGCGCCGAGACGGCGGCGGCCTTCACCGCCGACGCCCGGAACCCGAAGGCGACGATCCGCTGCCTCCTCGCCGCGGCGATCCTCCTGGTACCGATCATGGTCGGGGGCTCGTGGCTCCTGGCCGCGAAGGGCGCGCCAGACCCCGGCCTCGACCCCTTCCGGTTTCTCGAGGAGGCCGCTCTTCCCTTCTGGGGGGGATTCGCACCGGTGGGGGTGACCTTCATGGTGGCATCCTCGATGCTGCTTGCCTCCGCGACCTCCGTCGCCATCGCCCCCCGGGTGGCCTGGCAGATGAGTCGCGACGGCCGGCTCCCCCCCTTCCTGGGACGACTGGACGCATCCGGGGTTCCCCAGGGCGCGGTACTTCTTGCCGCCGCCGTCGGGATCCTCCACCTGGGGCTCGACCCCGTGAACATGATTCTCGTCGGCGGGTCGAGCTGGGTGGCCTTCTGGATGCTGATGCACCTGGGCATCTGGCGACGGAGAGGGGACCCCGTGGCCCTCCTCCCCACCCTGGCGCTGGGGTTCGCCGTCGTCGAGGGCGCGGTCCTTTTCGTGGGGGGCACTCTCTCCGCCGGGCGGTGGCTTCTCGTTGGGCTCGCCTTTCCGACGTTCCTCCTCGCCCTTTCCCGCGTTCCCGCAGTGGCCGCCATCGAGCGCCCGATGTCGCTTCGCACCACGCGGAGGGTCGACGGGGACGCGGAACCCCAGACCGCCCGGGAAATCGCGCTCCTGGCAGTGCTGATCCTGGTGGCGGTGGGGTGGGGTTGGTGGATCGCGGGGTTCGCGGCACCGGGAAGCGGGGTGGCCGCGAACCGGGTCCTCGTCGTTTCGGTGCTCATTTCGACCTTCATGGGTGTGGCCTGGGCCTCGTGGACCTCGCTCCGGAAACTCGACCTCCTGGCCCGGGCCCGGTCCCGGGCATCCGCGCTCCTCGCTTCGGCGGCGGACGCGGTGGTCGTCACCGACGGGGAGGGGCGCATCGTCTCCGCGAACCCCGCCGCTTCGCATTTCTTCGGGATCCCCCAGCGGGAACTCCCCGGTCGCCTTCTTGGATCCCTTGTGTCCGGTCTCGAGGGTCTCCCTTCGGGTTGGAAGGAGTGGACCGAGTACCCGGTCCAGGCGTCGGGCGGGACGCGGATCGCGGAGGTCGCGGGCCGCGAGGCGCTCGGGTCGGGAGGGTCCGAGTTCACGGTCACGCTCCGGGACGTGACCGAGCGGAAGGAGGCCGAGAATGCGCTCCGGTCGAGCGAAGAGCGCCTCGACCTGGCCCTCGACGTGACCCGGGCGTCGGTGTGGGACGTCGACGTCCCGACCGGGGCGGTGTTCCAGAGCCCCCAGTGGGCCCGAATGATCGGGGAGGAGGGCGGTCAGGGTCCCTGGGCCAAGCTGAGCGACTGGAAGGAGCGGCTCCACCCCGACGACCGGGAACCGGCCTTGCGGGCCCTCGAGACGCACCTGCGCGGAGAATCCGAGGCGTTCGAGAGCGAGCACCGGATCCGGGCGGCGGGGGGCCGCTGGCTGTGGGTATTCGAGCGGGGGAGCGTGGTCGAGCGGGATGCCGACGGCGCGCCGCTCCGCATGGTGGGTACGACCGTCGACGTGAGCGAGCGGAAGGCCCTGGAGCTCCGCCTCCTCCAGTCGCAGAAGATGGAGGCGGTAGGGCAGCTCGCGGGAGGGGTGGCCCACGACTTCAACAACGTGCTCACCGCCATCCTGGGGACCTCCGAGTTCCTTCTCGACGGCGAGACCCCCCTCACCCCTGAGCAGGAGCGGGACGTGCGCGACATCTTCGAGGCGGGACTCCGGGCCCGGGAGATCACCCACCACCTCCTGGCCTTCAGTCGCAGGCAGCAGCTCATGCCCAGGGTGGTGGCGCCCGACGAGGTGCTGCGGCGGACGGAGCGGCTTCTCTCGCGCCTCCTGAACGATTCGATCCGCCTCGAAATCGAGATCGAGCCCGGGGTGGGATGGATCCGCACGGATCCGGGACAGCTCGAGCAGGCGGTCGTGAACCTCGTCGTGAATGCCCGCGATGCAATGCCCGAAGGGGGTACGGTGACCGTGGCCGCCCACGGCGCCTGGATCGAGGCGTCACAGGCGGAAACGGCCGAGGGGGTGCGTCCAGGACCCGCCGTGGCCCTCTCGGTGACGGACACCGGGGTGGGAATGGATCCGGCCACCCGAGCCCGGGCCTTCGAGCCCTTCTTCACCACGAAGGCCCCCGGCGCAGGGACCGGGCTGGGCCTCGCCATGGTCTATGGCTTCGTGCGGCAGTCGGGAGGGATCGTCGAGGTGGAAAGCCGTCCCGGCGCGGGAACGACCGTCCGCCTCATTTTCCCGCGGGAGGAGCCGCATCCCCCCCCGTGATCGGCGGCGCCGAGCGCTCACTCCACCTGGCGTGCCACCA
>JBJHCE010000051.1:0-18956 GCA_050485865.1 Gemmatimonadales bacterium
CGGCAAGGGAGATCGGCACCTTCCTGGTCTCCGGCCGGTGCCCGAAGGCCCGGATACGCTGGACGAGGGACTTTCCCCGCTGGACGAAGGCCAGGAGTTCGTCGAGGTCGGCCCGGAGCGGCGGATCGTGGACCTCGTCGCGGACCAGCTCGGCGTACCCCTGGATCCCGCCCAGGATGTTGTTGAAGTCGTGGGCGATCCCGCCGGCCAGGGTGCCCACCGCCTCCATTTTCTGTGCCTGCCGCAGGTGCCGCTCCAGCCTCCGGCGCTCCTCCTCCGCCCGCTTCCGCTCGCTGATGTCCACCACCGCCGACAGCACGAACATGCCCTGCTCGGTGGCCACCGGGGTGAGGCCGATCTCGAGGGGGACCTTCCGGCCGTCCTTCCGGAGCCCGTAGAGGTCCCTGCCCGCCCCCATGGACCGGACCTTCGGGTCCTTCAGGAACGAGCTGCGGAACGCGCCGTGCCCCCCGCGCATCTCCTCGGGAAGGAGCATGTCCACCGAGCGCCCCAGGAGCTCCTCCCGGGCGTAGCCGAAGAGCCGCTCGATCTCGCGATTGACGAGGACGATCGTCCCCACGGCGTCCACCATGAGGAGGCCGCTCGGCGACGACTCGACGGCCGCCCGGAGGTGCCGCTCCCTGGTGTCGTCGTCCGGGGTCATGCTCGGGCTCCTCGAGCAAAAGGGGCGTCGGCTGCAGGCGGCCTCGCGCCGGGACGCGGAAGGCCGCAGCACCTGCCGGATACAAGTACGCCCCGCACCCCGAAAGGGCAAGGATCGCGGGGCTTTTTGTCCCGCCGCCATCGACCCGCCCGGCACGGCCCGTCTCCTCCGGCGCCTCGGCCCCGGGCGCCCTCAGATCACGTTGGCAAGAATTGTCACGAGGGGGCGCTGAGCGCTAGTTTCCTACCATGCCTACGATGAACGTCTCTTTGCCAAAGGCCCTCCGGGACTTCGTGGAAACCCAGGTTTCCGAGCGTGGTTTCGGCTCGACGAGCGAGTTCGTGCGCGACCTGATCCGCCGCGAGCAGGACCGTGTTGCGCTCCGCGAGCGGATCCTCGAGGGAGCGGAGAGCCCGCTGGGACCCCTGGCGGACCAACGCCTGTTCGATACGGTTCGCGCCACCCTGCAGGGTCGGAAGACGACCCCACCGGAGACCCGCAACGCGTGAAACGGGTGCCCGTCTTTCTGAGAGAGCGGGCTCACGACGACCTTCGGTCAGCCGCCACCGCCTACCTTGAGAAGGCGGGCGCCGAGACCGCCGGCCGGTTCGTGCGCGAGGTCCAGCGGACCCTGGAAACGGTCGCCCTTGCCCCCGAGGCCGGGTCGACGCGCGCCGCGATGGTCCTCCAGATCCCGGGCCTGCGGAGTTGGTCCCTCGCCTCGTTCCCCTGGACCATCTTCTACGTCCAGGTCGATGACCGGGTCGAGGTCTGGCGGATCCTGCACCAGCGGGTGGATCTTCCGTCCTGGTACGTGGAGCCGTGACCCCTGGGCACGCACCGTCGGTGGGCGTCCGGCCTTCCCGCTGGTGCTGGTTCCGGTGCGACGCTGATCGTCAGCGAACGATGTACGCCACCGCCTCCGCCGCCTGCTCGAGGGTTTCCACCGTGAGGTCCGCTAGGGCGTCCAGCTCCTTCAGGGCGTGCAGGTGCTCTTCCGGGCGCACGAGTACGAGGGGGATCCCCGCCGCCACCGCCTGGCCGGCGTCCGCCGCCGTGTTCCACTGCCGGTACTTGTCGGTGAAGCAGGCCACCACGAGGTCGGCGTAGCGCAGGTGCACCCGGGTGCGGAGGGTGTTCACCCGGGCCCCCTCCAGGTCGCGGTACCGGTCGTTCGGACGCTTCCCGAGGATCTTCTCCCCGATGTCGTCGGAGAGGGCGTGCTCCTCCTGGGGCCCCAGGAAGGTGGCCTCGACCCCTCGTTCGGCCAGCGTCGCCCGGAAGGAGTCGCGCCAGTCGGAATGGATCTCGCCGGCCAGGTAGATGGTGAGCTCGAGCATGGGTCGGGCCTCCGCGTTCCGGTTCGGATGGGTCTCGGGGGCGGTACCGCGAAGCCGCCCCGGCGTTCCGGCTCGCGGGGCTCCACCCCCAGGGAAGGCTCAGCGGCGCTCGAACCGGACCACCCGCTCCACCCCGGTCCCGGGGTCCCGCACCACCCCCACCACGTGGTCCCCTCCGAGCCACGGGGGCGGGTCCCGGACCAGGGGGGCTGCGAGGAGGACCCGGGCCTCGAAACCGCCCTCCGGATCGAGGAGGTCGAAGAGCCGCGTGTCCGGGTCGTCGGGCCACCGCTCCACCCAGATCGTGCCGTCCGTGGCCACGTGCACCGAAAGGACTCCGGGGTAGAGCTCCGGGAGCCTCCCCTCCGCCACTCCCTCGCCCAGCCCCTGCACCTGGTCCAAGGGCACGGGGACCGAGTCGAGGCGAGCCCTGAGGGCGGCGAGCGAGTCGGAGCGGACCTCCGGCGGCACGGCGCGAGGCCCGCCGCCCGGAAGGGCGATGCGCCCCACCGTGTCGCCGGCGGCACCGGTCAGGAGGAGGGGCGCGTCGGTGCCGTCGGAACTCACCACGCTTCCGTCGTCGCGGACGGCCCAGCTGGGGGTCGGGGCGAAGGGAACGCGCTCGAGCCCCGGGAGGAGCTGTCCACCCCCGGGTCCGGTCGGGTACCACGCGAAGCCGGTGACCCCCGGAAGGAGGGGGACCCGGATCGTATCGCCCGCGGGGGAGCCCGTTCCCAGCTCGAAGGGGAGGAAGAAATGCCGGGGAGGCTCCCCCGTGCGGTGAAGCGCCGTGGGGTAGAGGTAGCGCCCGTCCGGGGTGATCCGGCTCCTCTCGTGCTGGAGGTTCCCGTAGCCGGGGAGGCTCCAGCTTGCGTACACCCGCTCGAGCGGGCCTCGATCGGGGTCGATCCAGGTCACGCGGTTCGCATCGCGAACGACGACCCGCCCTTCGGGGTCCGTGACCAGGTCGGCAGGCCAGCCGGCGATCTCGCCCGGTCCCTCTCCGGCCCGGGCGAGCTCGCCCAGGAAGTCGCCCCAGGGGTCGTACATCCGGATCGTGGCCCCGGCCCGGTCGCCCACGAAGACCCGCCCCTCGGCATCGGCCGCCACCGCGGTGATGTCGGAGAACATGAGCTCCGGAAGACCGTCGACCACCCCGATCCAGGCGGCGGGGTGGAGGGTGTCGGTGGGGAGCGGCCCGGCGTCGGGGCCCGGGCCCCCGGCGTCGCACCCGCCGAGGAGCATGGCCCCGACGACGACGACGCGGACGAGGCGGGAAACGGCCCCCGTCATCAGAAGCTCGCGTTCACGAGCGGGAGGATCCGGAAGGGCGGGCGGTTGTTGTCCGCCCGGTTCACGAGCCCCACCTGCACCCCCTTCAGGACCCGGGCGTGGTTGTAGAGCCCGATCGTGAGCCCCGTCTGCCGCTCCAGGTCGTTCCAGCCGGCCACCCCGAGCCCGGTGAAGTCGGGGGTGGTGGTCCGATACCCGGCCACCGCCACCCCCTCGATGCGACCGGCGGCGGCCACCCGCCACCCGGCGGCCTTCACCCCGGTCATGGCGTCGCCGGACACGAGCCCGATCCCTGCCACCTGCACCCCGGTCATGTCCCGACCGGAGACGAGGCCGATTCCCGCCGCCTGCATCCCCAGGATGGGGCCGTCGGAGACCATGCCGATCCCCGCCGCCTGCATCCCGGTGATTCCACCGGTGGCCACCATCCCGATCCCTGCCGCCTGCACGCCGGTCATTCCGCCGGTGGCCACCATGCCGATCCCTGCCCCCTGGATCCCGGTGATTCCTCCCGAGGCCACCATGCCGATGCCGGCGCCCTGGATCCCGGTGACCGCACCCTCGCTCACCATGCCGATTCCCGCCGCCTGCACTCCGGTGACCCCTCCCTGGCCCACGAGGCCGATTCCCGCCGCCTGCACCCCGCGGATGCGCCCCTCGGAAACGAGTCCCAGCCCCGCCGCCTGCACCCCGGTGATCCCCCCCTGGGCCACCACGCCGAGCCCCGCGGCCTGCACCCCGGAGAGCCCGCCCTCCGCCACCACCCCGAGCCCGGCGGCCTGGACACCCCGCACGGATCCCTGGGCCACCACGCCCAGTCCCGCCGCCTGCACCCCCCGGATCCTCCCCTCGGAGACGATCCCGAGCCCTCCGGCGAAGATCCCTTCCAGCGACTCCTCCGTCACCACCCCGGCGAGCCCGACCCCCAGCCCCTTCATCGTCCCCGCCGCGGGGAGGACACCCAGCGAGAACCCCCGCACCGTTCCTCCCACGGAGAGGTCCCGGGTCCCGCCCGCCGGCGTCCAGAGCGTCAGGTGCACCCCGTTCACCCGGTCCAGGCACCGGTCCCGGAAGTTCACCCGCACTCCGTTCACCCGGGGCACGTGACCGATCCCGAGGCCGGTGTCCCCGGCCCCGATCAGCACCCCCCCGTCGGGGCACGCGGGCGCCTGCGCTTCCGCCGGCGCGGCGCCAAGGGTGGCGGCGAGGGCGGCGGCCGCGAGGAGGGGGGTGCGCAGGCGGCGTTCGGACCGGGGCAGAATCGCTGCATCCATGAAGGAAAATCCTCGGTGAGGAGCGTGGACAGAGAGGTGATGGGGGGCCACTTCCGGACCCTACGCGGTGGGGCCCGAACGGGTTTCGCCCGGCCGAACCTTGCCCCGACGGGAGGCTCGGTCCATTCTTCCGGGTCTTTCCAACCCGGCATCCCCATCGCTCCAAACCCGTGAGAGGCGCATGGAGTACTTGAGCGCGTTCGTGAACTGGATGGAAGGTATCGTCTGGGCCTCGGGAATTCCCGTGGCCGGCGAGACCATCCCCTTCGTCGTGATCCTCCTCCTCGGAGCGGGGTTCTACTTCACCCTCCGCCTGGGTTTCATCCAGGTCCGCGCCCTCGGGCACGGGTTCGCCGTCGCCACGGGGAAGTACGATGACCCCGACGAGCCCGGAGACGTCTCCCACTTCCAGGCGCTCTCCACGGCCCTCTCGGCCACGGTGGGGATCGGGAACATTGCCGGTGTGGCGATCGCGATCCACTTCGGGGGACCCGGCGCCCTCTTCTGGATGTGGGTGACCGCCTTCCTCGGAATGGCGACGAAGTTCGCCGAGGTCACCCTCGCCCAGTACTACCGCGACGTCAAGAAGCCGGATCCCGACGCCCCCGCGTGGGAGGGGACGGTCTCCGGCGGCCCCATGTACTACATCGAGAAGGGGCTCGGCGCGGCCTGGAAGCCCATGGCCATCTTCTTCGCCCTCCTTCTCGGGATCTCGGCCTTCCTGTCGGGGAACGGGGTGCAGGCGAACACGGTGGCCGACACGATGCGGGACTCCTTCGCGATTCCCGTGTGGGTCACCGGGCTCATCACGGCCTCCATCGTCGCCGCCGTGATCCTCGGCGGGATCACCCGGATCGGAAAGGTCACCGGGATCCTGGCCCCCGCCATGGCCGGGCTCTACGTGGCTGCGGCCCTCGTGATCCTGGCGCTCAACTGGGAGGCCATTGTCCCGGCGCTCTCGCTCATCGTCACCGAGGCCTTCAACCCCTCGGCCGGAATCGCCGGCGCCGGGGTGGGTGCCTTCCTCGTCACCATGATGTGGGGGGTGCGCCGAGGGCTCTTCTCGAACGAAGCCGGACAGGGATCCGCCCCCATTGCCCACGCGGCGGCGAAGACCGACGAGCCGGTCTCCGAGGGTGTGGTGGCCCTCCTCGAGCCCTTCATCGACACGATCGTGATCTGCACCATGACGGCGCTCGTGATCATCGTCACCTCGTCGTGGGATGACCGCTTCGCGACCCCGATCGCCCTCAACGACAACCGGGTCTCGTACGTGGAGGAGCGGGACGACGGCGGCTTCAACCGCATGGTCGCCGCCCCGGAGGCCATCGAGGTCCGGGACGGCTACCCCGAGACCGGCCCCGGCACCCGGCAGCTCGCCTTCAACAACGCCCCGGTGGAGCGCTTCTTCGAGGACGAGGCGCAAACCCGCCCCTTCAACGGCACGATCACCCCCTCGGCCCGGACGATCCAGGGTGCCGACGGCACGACCCTCCCGACCCTTTACGGGAACGGGGCGCAGACCGGCGCCCCCCTCACCATGGTGGCCTTCCAGCGAGGGCTTCCGGGTGACTGGGGACACTACATCGTGCTGCTCACCGTGCTCCTCTTCGGGATCTCCACCGCAATCGCGTGGAGTTACTACGGGGACCGGTGTGCCTTCTACCTCTTCGGGCCGAAGGCGGTGCTCCCCTACAAGGTGGTCTTCGTGGGGATGCACTTCGTCGGGGCCGTGGTTCCCCTCGCCGTGGCGTGGACGCTCGGCGACGTCTTCCTCGGTCTCGTGATCATTCCGAACCTCATCGCCCTCATCTTCCTCACTCCGAAGGTGATCGAGGTCTCCAGGTCCTACTTCCAGCGCAAGCCGTGGGTCGAGAACGCCGAGGTGCACCGGCGGGTCGTCGAGGAGCGGCGGAGGATGAAGAAGTGATGATCGATCAGATGCGAAGGGTGGGGGTCGCGTTCGCGGCGGCGGTGCTGCTCCTTGCACCGGTGCCGGCCGAGGTGGCCGCCCAGGCCCAGGACCTCCCGCGCACCGGCGCCGAGCGTGCCAACTGGCAGCGTGCCTCGCAGCACCAGGAGGTCCTGGACTTCCTCGACGAGATCCAGCGGCGTTCCGACCGGATCGTGGTGGAGCAGCTCACGGTCACGAACGAGGGGCGCCCCTTCGTGGTGGCGTACCTGGGCGACCCGCCGCACGCGGAGCCCGGTGCGGCGCTCCTGTCGGGGAAGCCCACCGTCTTCATCATCAGCTCGATCCACGGGAACGAGCGGTCCGGCCGGGAAGGCGGGCAGCAGATGATCCGCGAACTCACCCTGGGGGCGCACCAGCACCTCCTGGAGAAGGTGAACGTGATCATCGTCCCGAACATGAACCCCGACGGGGGTGACTGGGGGAACAACGGACGGCGCACGAACTCCCTGGGCTACGACATGAACCGGGACTGGGTGGTCCTCGAGACCCCCGAGGTGGCCGCGGTCACCGAGCGGATCCTCACCCGGTTCTGGCCCGACGTCTTCGTGGATGCCCACAACGGGGGTTCGCTCCCGTACCACATGACGTACCAGGCCACCCTCGACCCCACGGCGGACCAGGACCTGGTGGACTTCGCCCGGGGGCCCATGTACGAGTCCATCAAGGCGCGGCTCGAGTCCCAGGGGATGCAGATGTACTGGTACTCCGGGCCCGGCTTCGACGAGGAGAACGACGTCTGGTTCTGGCGGACCACCGTGCCCTGGGTGCGGAAACAGCACTCGTACGGGGGGATCCAGAACATGATCACCCTTCTCTACGAGGTGCCGGGCGGACATGCCCTGAACGTGCAGGCCGACGCGGCGCGCGAGTCCCTGCTCGGGCTCATCCAGTTCGTGGCCGACAACGCCGAGGAGACCCGCCGGGTGGTGCAGGAGGCGCGCCGCCGCACGGTGGAGGAGCCGGCGTCCGAGATCATCCTGACAACCGAGGAGGGGGTCTACCCGGAGCTCGAGGAGTTCCAGATCCGCGAGCGGAACCCCGACGGGTCGTGGGGCGAGTACCAGACGGTGCTCGGCGAGAACCGGACCCTCTGGGTGCCCGAGCGGACCCGGGCCATGCCCGGCTGGGGGTACGCCTTCGACGCCCGCCTGGACGACGTGGCCCACTTCCTCCGCCGCCACGGGATCCAGGTGGAGCAGCTCCGCGAGGAGACCACGGTCCCGGTGGAGCGGTTCCGGATCGAGGAGATCTCGTGGGCGTCTCGCCCCTACCAGAACCACCTCCTGGCCGAGGCCACCGTTGAGCTGGTGCCGGGCGAAATGACGCTTCCGGCGGGGACCTACGTGGTCCGGGTCCGCCAGGCGGCGGGGCGGCTCGTGCCCCTCCTCCTCGAGCCCGACACCGAGGATTCGGTCCTCCGCTGGAACTTCCTCGACCACTCGATCCCGGCGCAGGGTGGCGCGAACGCCTTCGTGCCGATCTACCGGCTGGGCGAGGCGCCCCGGGTGCCCCTGCACATCGTGCGCTGAACACGCGCCGCTCCGGCGGTTCGGGCGCGCGGGCGGGGGGAGGGAGCCGAGGGAGGCTCCCTCCCCCCGCTTGCGTTCAGCTCCTGAACCGTCGATGTTGGGGTACACACAAGTACACGGTACGTGTACCACTGTGGCGCGTACCATCCCACCGCCGGCGTGCCGCGCGCATGGCCACGAAAGGAGGTCCTCGTGTCGGGGCAGACAACCCGGTTCAACATCCAGCTCGACCCGGAGCGGGCCGCCCGCCTCCACGCCCTTGCGGCCCGGGTCCATGTGCCGGCGGGGACGCTCGCCCGGAGTCTTCTCTCCTCGTCGCTGGACGAGGCGGACCCGGATCCCGGGACCCTCGTGGAGCTCCTCGATGCCATTCCCGGGGCGCGGGCGCGGGCCGAACGCGGGAGGACCGAGTACGAGGCGGGGAAGGGGACTCCCCTCGAGGAGTGGTGAACTGGCTCGCGTCGTCGTCACCCCCGCCGCTTCGGAAGACCTGGATCGCCTGATCGAGTCGCGCCGACTTCCGCCGGATACACGCATCCGCGTACGTGCCTCCCTGGACCTGCTGGGGCGTTTCCCGGAAATGGGTCGCGGGCTCCATGGCGCGTGGACCGGATTCCGGGTCCTCCTCGGGCCCTGGTCCTGGATGCTCCTGGTCTACATCCACGACGAGGCACAGGGAGTGGTGGCCCTTGTCACGGTCCAGGACGCCCGAGAGCGAGCGAGCGCGACCACGAAGGCAAGCGCCACTACGGAGTAGCCCCGGGCGTCCGGGGTGTCAAACGGTCCGCTGCGCCACCCCCAACCCCGCCGCCTCCACGAACCGGCGCACCCGGTCGAGCTCGATCCCGGCGCCGGCGCGCCCGCCCCGGTGGAGCGCGGTTCCGACGATCACCCCGTCGGCCACGCCCCCGGCGCCGTCCCGGAGGAGCCCGGCCACCGTTCCTTCCGTGACCCCGCTCCCGATCCAGAGGGGCACCCCGGGCACCGCCTCCCGCACCCTGCGCACCCGCGCCGGGTCCACCGCCCGCCCGGTCCCGGCGCCGCTCACCACGAGGATGTCGGCGAGTCCTCGCCCGGCGGCGTCCCGGGCCGCCTCCTCGAGACTCGCCCCCGCCGGCGGGGTGGCGTGCTTCACGTGCACGTCGGCGGCGATCCTGACCCGGGGAGGGCCCCCCTCCACGGGCACCCCGAGCCCCGCCGCCGCCCGGGCACGGAGGGTCTCGTCGGCCCGGCCGTGGAGCATCCCCTGGTCCGTGAACATGGTCCCCACGTGCACGTTCACCCGGATGAAGTCCGCCCCCGCCACCCCGGCCACCGCGAGCGCCGTCGCCCCGTCGTTCCGGAGCACGTTCACCCCCACGGCGCGCCCTTCCGCCACCTCGAGCACCGCCGCCACGGCCAGGGTCATGGCCGCGCACGTCTCCGCGGAGACGCGCCCCGCGGCAAAGGGGAGGTCGCCGAAGTTCTCGACCAGTAGACCGTCCATCCCCCCCTCCACGAGCGCCCGGGCATCGGAGCGGGCGCGGTCGAGCACCTCGGCCATGGACGGGCGCGCCCCCCCGGCCACCCCCTCGAGCCAGCGCGTGGAGCCCGGAAGGGGCGGGAGGTGGACCATGCCGACGAGGCGGGGGATCGGGCGGGGCAGCGAATCACTCATGCGTCCGAATCTCGTTCCTTTCGCCCCTCCTCCACCACCCTTCCGGGGCGGAGCGCTCCCTCGCCGAACCGTGCCCGCACCCGGTCGGACACCCGCGAGATCGCCCGGTCCCGCTCCGTTTCCACCGCCGGGGGCGCCGCCACCGGGTCCCCCTCCAGGAGGTCCAGCTGCGGTCCCTCGTCGTCGAAGCCGCTCACCCCCACTCCCAGGAGCCGGGTGGGGCGCCGCCGGGACCGGAGCTCGGCGAGCATTTCCCGCGCCACCTGGTAGATCGCCCGGTCCGACTCGATGGCGTCGGGGAGGGTCCGCGACCGGGTCCGGGTCGAGAAGTCGGCGTCCCGGAGCTTCACCGTCACGGTCCGGGCCCGGAGCCCCTTGTCGCGGAGCGTCCCCCCCACCGAGAGCACGAGGGCGAGGAGCCGCCGCTCGAGCTCGGCGTCGCCCTCCGCACCGGCGGCGATGTCCGTGTGGAAGGTCCGCTCGCTCGAGATCGACTTCCGCTCGCTCCCCGCGGTGACGGGGCTCCGGTCGACCCCACGGGCCCGGTCCAGGAGCCACCCGGCCCGCCCCTCGCCGATCCACCGCTCGAGCCAGGGGCGCTCGACCCGGAGGAGCTCCTCCACCGTCCGCACCCCCCGCTCCGCCAGCGCCTCCGCCAGCGCCGGCCCCACCCCCGGGATATCCCGAAGCCCGAACGAGGCCAGGAACGCCGCCTCCTCTCCCGGTGCGACCACGTGCACCCCGGGGGCGTCGGGCTCCCGGGGCTTCGCCCGCCCCGCGGCAAGCTTCGCCACGAGCCGGTTCGACCCGATCCCGATCGACACGGTGATTCCCGTGGCGTCGGCCACCGCCGCACGGATCCGCACGGCCGCATCCCACAGGGACTCCCCCCGGCGAAGCCGCTCGGTCCCCGTCAGGTCCAGGTAGAACTCGTCGATGGACGCCGCCTCCACCACCGGCGCGAGCCCCTCGAGCACCTGCCGGATCGCCCGGCTCCGCGCCACGCACGCCTCCCGGGGCACCGGCACCGCCACCGCCTTCGGACACCGCCGGAGCGCCTCGGCCATGGGCATTCCCGAGCGCACCCCGTACGCCCGCGCCTCGTAGCTCGCCGAGGTCACCACCCCTCGCCCGGAGCGTCCTCCCACCAGCAGGAGCCGCGTCCGCCCCGCTCCTTCCGGGTCCACCTGCCGCGCCACCTGCACGAAGAAGGCGTCGCAGTCCACGAGGAAGATGGATCGCCCCTGGTCGGCGGATTGTCCCGGCTCGGTGGAACGCCCGGGGGGGGTCGGGGGTTGTTCGGGTCGCAAGCCGCTCACCTTTCAGGAAATGGAGAAATGCCCATGGCCTACCCGCACAAGCTCCCCGAGCTCGGGTACGCGTACGACGCCCTGGAGCCTCACATCGATGCCCGCACGATGGAGATCCATCACTCGAAGCATCACAAGGCCTACACCGACAAGCTGAACGCCGCCCTCGAGTCCGCTCCGGACTTCCAGGGCTACTCGGCGGAGCAGCTCCTCCGCGCGCTCCACGCCCTCCCGGACTCGATCCGCGGCGCGGTGCGGAACCAGGGCGGAGGCTTCCACAACCACGCCCTCTTCTGGGAGGTCCTCACCCCCGGTGGTCGCAACACCCCCGACGGCGCGCTCGCCGACGCCATCACGGGCACCTTCGGAAGCTACGGCGCCTTCCAGAAGAAGTTCGAGGAGGCGGCGGCAGGCCAGTTCGGCTCCGGCTGGGGATGGCTCGTCGTGGACCCCTTCGGGAAGCTCAAGGTCATGGCCACCGCGAACCAGGACTCCCCCCTCGTCGAAGGCTCGACCCCGATCCTGGGCGTCGACGTCTGGGAGCACGCGTACTACCTCCATTACCAGAACCGGCGCCCCGACTACCTCGGCGCCTTCTGGAACGTGGTGAACTGGGACGTGGTCGGAAAGAAGTTCGCGGCAGCGAAGGCCTGGGTCTGAGGCGCGGGTCCCGGCGGGGTCGCCGCGGAGGGCGGGTCCCATGACCACGGATCTTTCCTTCGCGCTCCTCGCCTTCTCCTCGCTCCTCGCCATCGTGAACCCGCTCTCGGCGGCCACGATCTTCCTGGCGCTCTCGGCGAACCAGCCCCCCCGGGACCGGCGGAGGGCGGTGGGGACCGGGCTCCTCACCGCCGCCGCCGTCCTCGTGATTTTCGCGCTGGCCGGGGGCGCGATCCTCGGCTTCTTCGGGATCACGACCCACGCCTTCAAGATCGCCGGAGGGATCATCTTCTTCGGCATCGGGTGGGACATGCTCCAGGCCCGGCGCTCCCGGGTGAAGGCCACCGAAGAGGAGGAGGCCGAAGGGGTCATGAAGGAGGACATCGGGATCATCCCGCTGGGGCTCCCGACGATCGCGGGCCCCGGCGCCATCACCACGGTGATCGTGCTCATGGCCCAGGCCGACTCGGTGACCCGCACCCTCGCGGTGTACGGCGCCATCGTGGCGGTCCTCGTGATCACGGGCGTCGCGCTCCTCGTGGCCCCCCTCCTCCTCCAGCGCTTCGGCCAGACCGGGCTCAACGTGATGACCCGGATCATGGGCCTCCTCGTGATGGTGATCGGCGTGCAGTTCGTCCTCGACGGGCTCGCCACCGCCGGCTTCGTTCCTCGAACCTGACCCTTCCCATGCTTCGATTCGAAACCCGACTTGCGGCTGCCGCCGCCCTTCTTCTCTTCGCGGGATGCGGAGGTGCCGACACCGAGGCGCCGCAGGCGGAAACCGTCCCCGTCGCGGCCGAGCTCCTCGCCTCTCCGGACATGGCGCCTCCCGCCCCCGAGGCACGCCTTTCCATCGTATCACCGACCGACGGGGACCGCTTCGGGGCAGGGGACCCGGTGGAGGTCCGCTTCGACCTCTCCGGCTACGAGCTCCGGGTGCCGACCCCCGGCGGCGACACGCGGGGGCTCGCCCGGGCCCCCGACGGGCAGCACATCCACCTCGTGGTGAACGACCGCCCGTACCAGGCCATCTACGACCTGGACGAGCCGGTGGTGCTGGAAGACCTCCCCGAGGGGACCCACGTGATCCGGGCCTTCCCCGGCCGCGACTGGCACGAGTCGGTGAAGGTGGCAGACGCCTTCGACCAGGTGGTGATCGTCGTCGGCGACGGCGAGCTCGACCGGAGCGTCGGGCAGACCGCCGTCTATTCGCGCCCGCAGGGGGCGTACGAGGGGGCGCAGGCCGACTCGATCCTCCTGGACTTCGTGGTGCACGGGATCGAACTGGGCGATGACGCCTACCAGGTGCTGTTCACCCTTAACGATCAGCAGACCTTCCGCATCACCCGTTGGCAGCCGTACCTCCTCGTGGGAATCCCCGACGGGGAGCATACGCTCCGCATGGAGCTCTTCGACCCCATGGGCCAGCCGGTGGAAACGCCCTTCCTCCCGGTGGAGCGGACCTTCACGGTACGCCGCTGAGGCGCCCGCCCCCGGGCGGGCCCGGGTCGCATTCCGGGCGCACCCGGGGCGCAATCCGGGCGCACCCGAAGCGCACCTGTCCTGACCGCGGTCAGAGGGAGGAGAGTCGTGACCCTTGCGGAGTCGGAATCAAATGTTTACTCATGACGCCATGAGCCGACTCGCCTCCCCTCCCGCGCCCCTGCGCGGGGGCGGCGCCTTCGTCGCGTCCGTCCTCGCCCTGCTCGCCCTCCCGGCGCTGGCCTTCGTGCCGGCGGTGCCCGGCGAGGCGTCGGCCCAGACCCTGCGCGGCGGGGCGGCGTCCCTCGATCGACAGAACGCCCAGGCCCAGGCCCACAACTTCACCTACCTCCGGACCCCGTCCGACGTGCGGAGCTTCGTCGAGCAGGGGTACCTTGTGCCCGTGGTCCCGAACCGGGACTTCGACGTGCACAACGTGTCGTTTCCCTACGCCCGGCCCGAGGTGCGCCTCTTCATCGAGCGCCTCGCATCCCAGTACCGCTCCGCCTGCGGCGAGAAGCTCGTGGTGACGAGCCTCACCCGCCCGCAGTCGAACCAGCCCTGGAACGCGTCGTCGCGCTCGGTGCATCCCACGGGAATGGCCGTGGACCTGAGGCGGAGCCAGAACGCGAACTGCCGGAACTGGCTCGAGCGGACCCTCCTCTCGCTGGAAGGGCAGGGGCTCATCGAGGCGATCTACGAGCGCAACCCGCCCCACTACCACGTGGCGGTCTATCCCCAGCCGTACGCCCGCTACGTGGCCCGGATCACCGGAAGCGACCCGGCCACCGTGGTCACGGCCTCGGTCCCCCGGGTCGAGGTGCAGACCCGGACCCACCGGGTGGCCCCGGGCGAGACCCTTTCGAGGATCGCCGAGCGCTACGGGGTGGCGGTGGCCCGGATCCGGGCCGACAACAACCTCCGGGGCGACCGGATCATCGCGGGGCAGGAGCTCCGGATCGCCGAGTACCGCGAGGTCAGGGTGGCCGAGGCGCCGACCCCCGCCCCCGCCCCCGCGCCGACCTCCGCCTCTGCCCGCGCCGAGGCGCCCACCGCGGTGAACCTCGGGAACGCCCCGGCTCCGGCCGCAGACGCACCCGCCCTCGACGCCGGGACGGCACCCGACACCGGCGCGGAGGATCCCGTGGTCCACCGGGTGCGCTCCGGCGAGTCCCTCTGGATCATCGCCCGGAGCTACGGCACCACCGAGGCGGCGATCCGCGCCGAGAACCGCCTCACCTCGACCCGGATCCTGGCGGGGCAGGAGCTCCGCATCCCGGTTTCGGCCGAAGGCCTCCCCTCGAGCCTCCTTCACACGGTGCGCCGGGGCGAGTCGCTCTGGACCATTGCCCGGCAGCACGGCATCTCGGTGGACGACCTCACCCGGGCAAACGGGATCCGGGGGAGCGCCATTCACCCGGGGCAGGTCCTCGAGGTACCGGTCGCGCGATGATCCTCTCCGCCGGGCTCGACGCCGGGGAGCTTGAGGCGATCGGGTTCGCGGCCACCCCCCTGGAGCCCGGATCCCCCCTCCCGGATGGAGACGGGTGGATCGTCGTGGGTACGGCCCTCCCCGACGGGGCGCTGGGTGCGCTGGCCCGGCAGGCCGCCGTGCATCCCGGAGACTGGAATCTCTTCCTCGTGGCGGACGGCGCCCTCGTGCCCCTCCCCGTGGGACCGAGGCTTCCGGCATCGTGGGTGTCGGCGCGGCTCGCCGAGGCCCCCGAGGTCTTCTCCGTCGAGGCCACGGCCCGCGCCCTTTCCCGGATCCGCCACGACCTGAACAACCCGCTCACCGCCGCCCTCGCCGAAACCCAGCTCCTCCGCCTCGACTCCGAAGAGGAGGGGCTCGGGGTGATCGAGGAGCAGCTCAGGCGGCTCCGCGATCTCATTCTCGAGCTCGGGGCGTGGCGACTCCCGCGCTGAAGCCGAAGAACCTCCTCCGGTGGATCTACCTGGGGAGGTTCGCCCTGGTCACCGGGATGCTCCTGGGGGCCCTCGCCGTGTGGGGCGAGGCGCAGCCCGAGCAGACCTTCATTGCCACCGTCATGTTCCTCGTGGGGAGCCTGTCGGTGGCGGCGAGCGCCTGGTGGACCGAACTCGCAGACCGCTCCCCCGGCCGGA
This sequence comes from Gemmatimonadales bacterium, assembly GCA_050485865.1. Lineage (GTDB taxonomy): Bacteria > Gemmatimonadota > Gemmatimonadetes > Longimicrobiales > Gaopeijiaceae > SKNW01. The sequence continues at coordinate 15,309 of JBJHCE010000051.1, forward strand.
GCTTTCTCGTGGGGCAGGTGGCGCTGGACGCCCTCCTCGTGACCGGGGTCGTCCACATTACCGGGGGGGGCGAAAGCACCTTCGCCTGGCTCTACATTCTCGTGATCTCGGAAGGGGCCCTCCTCCTTCCCATCGCGGGAGGGCTCCTCCTGGCCATGCTGGCCTCGATCCTCTACTTCGCCGACATCGTCTGGGGGCACTCCGAGACGCTTTCCGGCGCGGTGGGACTCCAGATCGGGCTCTTCGCCCTGGTGGCCGCCGCCACGGGTTTCCTGGGGGACCGGCTCCGCAGGGCGGGGGCCCGGCTCGGCGCCGCGGAAGAAGAGCTCCGCCGCCTCCGTCTCGACACCACCGAGATCCTCGCCTCGATCCACTCCGGGGTCCTCACCCTCGACGAGGGAGGGCGGCTCCTCTACCTGAACCCCGCCGGCGAGGCGCTCCTGGGGCTCGACCGGGGCGAGCTCGAAGGCGCCGTGGTCCTCGATCGTCTCCGGGAGATCGCCCCCGAGCTCGTCGACATCCTCGAGGAGTCCCTCGCGCGCCGTCGGGCCCTCTACCGCCTCCGCTCCGACGCCCTTCGCGACGGCGAGGCGGTGGTCCTCGGCGTCTCCACCTTCGTGCGGGAGCAGGAGGGCGACCCGGTGGCGGTGACCGCGGTCTTCCAGGACATTACCGACCTCGAGCGCATGGCGGTACTGAACCGCCGGGCCGAGCGCCTCGAGGCAGTGGCGGAGCTCTCCGCGTCGCTGGCCCACGAGATCAAGAACCCCCTGGCCTCGATCCGGAGCGCGGTGGAGCAGTTCAGCTCCCCCCGCCTGGAGGACCGGGACCGGGCGGCACTCACCCGCATGGTGGTCCGGGAGTCGGACCGCCTGAGCCGGCTCCTTTCGGACTTCCTCGACTTTTCCCGGAGCCGGGTCGACCGGATGGCGCCCCTCGCCCTCGGTTCCCTCGTCCGCGACGTGGTCACGGTGATCCGCCAGCATCCGGTGGTGGAGGAGCGGGAGGTGAGGATCGATGATTCCATAGGGGATGCGAGCGTGCAGGCGGATTCCGATCTCGTCTACCGCGCCCTCCTGAACCTCCTCCTGAACGCCGTCCAGTTCTCGCCCCGGGCGGGGGTCGTGGACGTCACCCTCGATGTGCCGGAGGTCGCGCCCGGGGGGGTGGAGGTCCTCCGCCCGGCCCGGATCCGGATCCGCGACCGGGGGCCGGGGGTGCCCCCGGAGGACGTGGACCGCATCTTCGATCCGTTCTGGACCACCCGCGAAGGGGGGTCGGGGCTCGGGCTCGCGGTGGTGTACCGCATGGTCGAGGCGCACGGCGGGGCCGTGCTCGTGGAGTCGCCCCCAGGGGGCGGCACCGAATTCCAGGTCTACCTACCGACGAAGGCGAACGCATGAAGATCCTGGTGGTCGACGACGAAATGGGGATCGTCGAAACGCTCGAAGTCCTCTTCCGGGGGGCCGGCTACGAGGTGGAGACGGCCCTCGGCGGACGGGCGGGGCTCGAGGCGCTCGAGCGGGTGAAGCCCGATCTCGTGCTCTCGGACATCCGGATGCCCGGGGTGACGGGGCTCGAGCTCCTGGAGCGGATCCGCGAGACCGATCCCGAGCTCCCGGTGATCCTCATGACCGCGCAGGCCTCGCTCCAGTCGGCGGTGAAGGCGGTGAACGAGGGTGCCTTCTACTACCTCCAGAAGCCGTTTTCCAACGACGAGCTCCTGGCGATCTGCGCACGGGCCCTCGAGACCCGGAACCTCAAGGTCGAGAACCGGACCCTCAAGAAGGAGTTGAAGAAACAGAGTGCGCCGGTCACGACGCCCATCGGGAAGGCCCGGTCGTTTTCCGATGCCCTCAAGCTCGCGAAGACGGTGGCCCCCACCGACTCGACGGTCCTCGTGACCGGGGAGAGCGGAACCGGAAAGGAAGTGCTCGCCCGCTACATGCACGAGCTTTCGGACCGGGCCGACGGACCCTTCCTCTCGATCAACTGCGGAGCCCTCCCCGAGAGCCTCCTCGAAAGCGAGCTCTTCGGGCACGTGAAGGGTTCCTTCACCGGGGCGGTGAAGGACCGCGACGGTCTCCTCGTGGCAGCCGAGGGCGGGACCTTCTTCCTGGACGAGGTGGGCGAAATGTCGCCCCAGACGCAGGTGAAGCTCCTCCGGGCCCTCCAGGAGCGGGAGGTGATCCCGGTGGGGGCCACGAAGGCGGTGCCGGTGAACGTCCGGATCATCGCCGCCACCAACCGCGACCTGGAGGAGCAGATCCGGAAAGGCCATTTCCGGAGCGACCTCTACTACCGGCTGAACGTGATCGCCATCCACCTCCCGCCGCTGCGCGACCGGAAGGACGACATCCCCATGCTCTCGGCGTACTTCCTGGAGAAGATGGCCGGGAAGGACCGGACCCCGAAGATCCTCTCCGACGAGGCGGTGGCGGCGCTCAACCGCTACGACTGGCCGGGGAACGTGCGCGAGCTCGAGAACGCCCTCGAGCGCGCCGCCGTCCTCACCGGCGACGACCTCGAGATCCCGCTCTCGGCGCTCCCGGACCGGGTCCGCGAGGAGCCGAAGGAGCGGCTCATCTCCGATGATCCGCCCGACAATCCTTCCATGGAGATCATCGAGCGCGCCTATATCGAGTGGGTGCTGAAGGCCGAGGGAGGAAACAAGAGCCGGGCCGCCGAGGTCCTCGGGATCGACCCCTCCACCCTCTACCGGAAGATCGCCCGCTACGGGCTTTCCGACAGCTGAGGAGCGATCCGTGTCCTCGTCGTACTGGCCGGTGAACGCCCGGGGGCGCCCCTCGCCCCCTCCGGGTCCGCCCCTGCCGTGGGACCAGGTGGTGCTCACGGTGGTGATTCCCACCTACAACGAAATGCGCACGGCGGAGCGCCTCCTCCGGCGGGTGCGCGAGGTACCGCTCCGCCTCGAGGTCGTGGTCGTGGACGACGGCTCCACCGACGGCACCCGGGACCTCCTCACCCGCCTCGAGTCCGAGGGGCTCGTCGACCGGCTCATCTTCCACGAGCGGAACCGGGGGAAGGGGGCGGCGGTCCGCACCGGGTTCGAGGCCGCGACCGGCCACGTGGTGGTGATCCAGGACGCGGACCTGGAGTACGACCCCTACGAACTGCCCATGCTCCTCGAGCCGATCCTCGAGGGGTGGGCCGACGCGGTCTACGGGTCGCGGTTCCTGGGCGGCGGACCCCAGCGCGTCCACATGTTCTGGCACTACCTGGGGAACCGCACCCTCACCTTCGTGTCGAACGTCTTCACCGACCTGAACCTGACCGACATGGAGACCTGCTACAAGATGATCCGGCGGGACCTCCTCCACACCCTCCCCCTCACCCGCGACCGCTTCGGAATCGAGCCCGAACTGACTGCCCGCCTCTCGCAGGCGGGGGCGCGGATCTACGAAATGCCGATCTCCTACCGCGGCCGCTCCTACGCCGAGGGAAAGAAGATCGGCTGGAAAGACGGCGTGGCCGCGTTCTGGCACATCTTCCGCTCGAACTTCCTGCCCCCCCGCGCGCCGCGCTGGGACGGCCGGGCGCTCGAGCTTCGCGCGGAGGCGGACCCCGGGGCCTGAGCCCGGAGGGCTTCCCCCGCCATGCGCGCGGCCCCCGCGGGCCGCCCCCCCC
>JBJHCE010000052.1:0-18781 GCA_050485865.1 Gemmatimonadales bacterium
ATGGTACTGCCGGGGAAGCCCGGTGGGAGAGTACGTCGCCGCCGACCTCAGCAACATGGGCGACCCCCCGATGTGCGGACCCTCCTCCCCGAGGAGACCGACACGCCGGGGGGTCGCCTCTTTTCGTTTGAGCCGGTTACCTTTGAGGGATGAACGACGTGACGAGGATGGGGGAGGAAGGGGGCCGTGCGCCGGCAGGTGTGTCGGGGGGTCCGGCCGACAGGAGGGCCGGGTTCGTCGCCATCATCGGGAGGCCGAACGCCGGAAAGTCGACCCTCCTGAACGCGCTCCTGGGCGAACACCTGAGCATCGTGACCCCGCGGGCACAGACCACGTGGGTGCCGGTGTCGGGGATCCTCACCAGGGGCAACGCCCAGGTGGTCTTCGTGGACACCCCGGGGCTGCTTTCGGACCCCAGGGACCTGATGCATCACGCCCTCCTCGAGGCCGTGAGGGAGGGTACCCGGGAGGCGGACGGGGTCCTTCTCCTCCTGGATCCGACGCGACCCACGGGGACCGAGGCACGGGAGGCCCTCGCCGCCGGGGTGGCGAACGTCCCGGCGGGCCGGCTCGTCGTGGCGGTCAACAAGTGCGACGAGGGGGGAACCGCAGCCATCGAAGGGGAACTCGACTGGGCCCGGGAACGGCTCGGCGTGGAGGGGCTCCGGATCTCCGCCCTGGCCGGGGACGGGGTGGCGGAGCTCGAAGAGCGGCTCCTGGCCCTGGTTCCCCCCGGTCCCTTTCTCTTTCCGGAGGACGAGATCGCCACGGCCCCGGTGCGGTTCTTCGTGGGGGAACTGGTGCGAGAAACCGTCTTCGAGCGGTTCCGGGACGAGATTCCCTGGGCCGTCCTTCCGAGGGTCGAGGCCTTCCGTCAAGGCACGGGGCCCGGTGACCGGACCTACATCGAGGTGACGCTCCACGTGGAGCGGGCCTCCCAGAAGGGGATCCTGATCGGAGAGGGGGGGGCGATGATCCGACGCATCGGATCGGAGGCGCGGGCGAAGATCGAGGACTTCCTCGGCGAACCGGTCTTCCTCCAGCTCTGGGTGAAGGTGCTCCCCCGGTGGAGAAAGAAGCGGGGAGAGCTTCGCCGGCTCGGCCTTCCGGTTCCGGAGGCACCTGGTGGGGACTGAGCGCGCGGGCATTCGGATCCGACGGGGAGCCGGCAGGAGGACCCGCCCCGGGAGCCCGGCGGGGTGGGGGTGCCTCCTCGTGCTCCTGGTCTTCTTCTCCTGGCCCGGAGAGATCCAGGCCCAGGGAAGCGGCGGGGGCACCGAGGAAGGCGCACCGTTTCTCCTCCTCCCCACGGGGGCCCGCGGGATCGGCATGGGGCGCGCCATGACGGCGCTCCCGTCGGCGGAGGCCGGGTGGTGGAATCCTGCCGGACTCGCCAGGCTCGACGGGTCCCGGGTACTCCTTACCCGGGGGGAGCACATCACCGGCGATGCCCTCGGGGTCTCGGTCGTCGCGCGGGTGCGGGCCCTCGGAGTTCTCGCCGGGAGCTACCAGCTCCTGGACCAGGGAACGCTGGACGCCACCGACGGGGAAGGAAACGTGGTCGGCTCCCTCACGATCCGGAACCACCTTGCCCTGGTCTCCTACGCCCTCCCGATCTGGCGGTGGCTCGACGTGGGGATGAACCTCAAGTACCTGAGGTTCGAGCTCGGGTGTCGAGGACAGTGTCCCGAGGGGCGGGTCCGTTCGTCGTCGTACGCGCTCGACGTGGGGGCAAGGGGGCGTCCCCTGGCCGATCATCCGCTGGACCTGGGGGTGAGCCTCGTGCACGCCGGCCCCGAGTTCCGGAATGCGGCCACGGAGGTGGGCGCCCCGCTTCCTGCCCGGCTCCGGGCCGGGGTGGCGTGGGAGCCATGGTCGACCCTCATCGAGGAGGAGCGACTCGCCGTCCTCGTGGCGCTGGACGTGGAGGACCGGTTCCGGGATCCGGGGGACCCGGCGGTGATGGTGGGAGCCGAGTTCTCCGCCGGCACCGAGGACCGGATCTACATTCGCGGAGGGTACACCCTCCTCCGGGCCACGGGGGTGGAGGGAGGGGCCGCCGGGTTCGGCATCCGGTATGACCGGTTCGAACTGGACCTTGCCCGCGCCCTCCCGAGCGGGGTCATCGCATCCCAGCAGGAACCCGTGCATCTCACCCTCGCCATTCGATTCTGAACCCGGGTACGCCGTGACTTCACCTCGAGATCTTCCCGACGCCGACGCCATCCGGGGTGTCCTGACCGCATCGGCCCGGGGGCCGATGAAGGCGAAGGAGCTCGCGAGCGCGCTGGAGGTGCCCACCCGGGACTACCGCGGCTTCCGGGAGCGCCTGCGGGAGCTCGAGCATGCAGGCCTCCTTTACCGGAACCGGAGCCAGCGTTACGCCGTGCCGGCCGAGATCCACCTCGTGGTGGGCGCGGTCCAGGTCACCCGGTCCGGGGATGCGTACCTGCGCCCGGATGACCCGGCCACCGCCGACGTGTTCGTTGCGGCCCGCCACCTCGACAGCGCGATGGACGGGGACCGGGTCGCGGTGCGGATCGAGGCCAGGGGGCGCGGACAGCCCCCCACGGGTCGGGTGGTCAAGGTGCTCGAGCGGGCGCGCCCGACCCTCGTGGGGAGGTACCAGTCCACGCGCAGGTTCGGGTTCGTGGCCCCCCTGGATCGTCGCATCCCCCGGGACGTACTCGTTCCCGAGGGCGCGGGCGGGGACGCCCGGACGGGAGACGTGGTCGTGGTCCGGATCACCCAGTTCGCCGACGGCAAGCGGAACGCGGTGGGCGAGGTGGAGAAGGTCCTCGGGCCCATGGATGCGCCGGGCGTGGACGTGCTCGCGATCCTGCACGGACACGGTCTCCCCTCGGAATTTCCCCCGGAGGTGGAGGAAGCGGCAGCAGAGGCGGCCGAGCTGGCCCGGAAGCCGGGTGCGCGGGAGGACCTGACGGACCTTCCGGTCTTCACCATCGACCCGGCAGACGCCCGGGATCATGACGATGCGCTGTCGCTCCGCCCCTTCCCCGGTTCGGAGGGCAGCGGGGACCTGGAGGTGGGGATCCACATTGCCGACGTTTCCCACTTCGTGCCGGCCGGTACGGAGGTGGACCTGGAGGCGCTCCGCCGGGGAACGAGCGTGTATCTGGTCGACCAGGTGGTGCCCATGCTTCCCCACCTCCTCTCCTCGGATCTATGCTCCCTTCGGGAAGGGGAGGACCGGTTCGCCCTTTCCCTGATGGTCCGGATGGACCGGTCGGGAACCGTGAAGGGGCACCGCTATGCCCGGACCCGGGTGCGGAGCCGACGGGGCCTCCACTACGAGGAGGTACAGGAGGTCCTGGGGGGAGGAAGCACGGGGGACGAGGCCATCGACGGGGTGCTCCGGGACCTTCACGGGCTTTCCCTCCGGCTCAGGGAGCGCCGCGAGGAACGGGGCTCGCTGGACTTCGATCTTCCCGAGGCCCGGGTGGTCCTCGACTCCGACGGGGTGCCCATCGATATCCGGAAGGTGGTCCAGCTCGACAGCCACCGGCTCATCGAGGATTTCATGATCCTCGCCAACGAGCTGGTGGCCCGGGACCTCGTGAAGCGCCGGATCCCGGTCCCGTTCCGCGTCCACGAGCCTCCGCCCGATGACAGGATGGAGGAGCTTTCGAAGATCCTTCCCGTGGTGGGACATGTGATTGGCAGAAAGAAGGTAACGCCTCGCCACCTGCAGAAGATTCTGGGCACGGTGCGGGGGCGCCCCGAGGAGAACCTGGTCTCGACGGTCCTGCTCAGGGCGATGAGTCGGGCCCGGTACGATCCCGAGAATCTCGGACACTTCGGGCTCGCCTCGAAGGCGTATCTCCATTTCACCTCGCCGATCCGCCGCTACCCCGACCTGGTGGTCCACCGCGTGGTGAAGGAGGTGCTCCTGGACGGGGACGCGCTTCCTCCGGCGTGGGTCGAGGCGCTGGGCGAGGTCTGCGCCAGGGCAAGCGCCCGGGAGCGCGTGGCCCAGCAGGCCGAGCGCGACTCGGTGGAGATGAAGAAGATCGAGTACATGCGCCGTCACCTGGGCGAGGACTTCGACGGGACGATCTCCGGCGTGACCGCATTCGGCTTCTTCGTCCTCCTGGATCGGGTATTCGTGGACGGGCTCGTGCACGTGAGCACCCTCGGAGACGACTACTACACGTTCGTTCCCGAGGCCTTTGCCCTCGTGGGGGACCGGAACCGGAGGCGCTTTCGCGTGGGAGACCGGGTCCAGGTGCAGGTGGTCCGCGCCGACAAGGAAGAGCGGCAGATCGACTTCCTCCTCCTGGAGGGTGGGAGCGAGGCTTCCGGGACCGAAGGTGGCGGCGCCCGGGGGCAGTCAGGGGGCAAGCCTCCCAGGCGGGGCGGCCCGGGGCGCGGATCGAAGGGGAAGGGAGGCGGCGGTCGCAAACCCGGACGCGGAAAGGGGGACCGGAGGCGGCCGGGACGGAGATGAGGCGTCGCCGCGTGGCCGGGATCCCGGCTCCGACGTTTGACTTGGACGCCCGGCGGTTCTACCGTTTCGCGTCCGATCCCTCCACAGGAGCAGGATGATTCCATGGCCGCCGAATGGACGGTCCTCTACCACGATCCGGCGGGCGCCGAGCCCCCTGAACTCCTCCTCCGCTTCGCGTCCGCGCGGGATATCGAGATCCTGCCCATGGACTCGGCGGAGGCGGTGATTCACCAGGTGAACCGGGCAATCCCTGCTGCCCTGGTCATCCAGGGAGGGGGAGCGGGGGACGCAGGGGAGGCGGCGCTCGAGCTCTGCTCGCGCATCAAGTCCGATGCCTTCACCGCCGTCCTTCCCGTTGCGTTGCTCGTGGAGGGAGACGACGAGGCCGTGACCCTCCCCCCCCTCGAGCGGGGCGCCGACGAGGTGGTGGCCCTGGCCCGCGGGGAGCCCGAGGCGGAACTGCGACTCGACCTGCTCCTCCGGCGGGCGACCCGGGACATTTCCGTGCACCCCACGACGCGCCTGCCCGGGACCCCGCAGATCGACCGCGACACGACCGCGCGTCTCCGGAGAGGCGAGCCCTTTGCCTTCTGCTACGCGGACCTGGACTACTTCAAGGAGTTCAACGACCGCTACGGCTACAACCGGGGAGACCGGGTCATCTACCTGGTGTCGCTGGTGCTCCGGGACCTCGTTCGCGGCCTCGCTCCCGGGGGGTTCGTGGGGCACATCGGCGGGGACGACTTCATCTTCATCGTCCCCCTGGACCGCATGGAGGAGGTCTGCGAGGAGATCATCGACCTCTTCGACGAGATCATGCCCTACCAGTACTCCGAGTCCGATCGGGACGCGGGGTACTTTCTCGGCAGGGACCGGAGGGGCACCCTCCACCGGGTTCCGCTCATGACCCTTTCGATCGGTGTGGTCACGAACCTGTCGCACGCCTTCCGGCACCCGGCACAGGTGAGCAGCCGGGCCGGCGAGATGAAGTCGTACGCGAAGACCCTCCCGGGGTCGGTCTACGTCGTGGACCGGCGCCACGGGAACCCTTCCGAGGGGCGGGGCCGGTCCGGCGGCGAAAGCCGGGTCGGCGCGCCCGCGCCCGTTTCCGCCGAAGCCCCGGAGTGACGACGCCGTGAGCACGATGACCGCACCCCCGTCCGGGGTCATGGAGGTGGAATGCCCCTCCTGCGAGGCCCGCTTCCCCGTGGACCCGGCACGGGTCCCCTCCGAGGGGGTCCTTGCGATCTGTTCGGGGTGCCTGCGCGCCTTCGAGGTTACGCACGCCCGGCTCGAGCGTGCCGAGGCTCCGGGGACCCCGGTCGAGACCCCTGCGCCTGCGCCGGGGGTGACCGTGGGGCGGGAGGCGGAGTCCGAGGCTCCGGAATCGGGGACGGAGTGGAAGCCCGAGGCTCCAGTCGCCGAGGCGGAGGTGGCCGGAGCCCCGGAGGTGGGGCCCGAGGACCCGACCGGCGATGCGGATGCTCACGCCGAGGCGACGGATCCGGAGCTCCCGTCCTCCACTTCGTGGGTGCGGGTGACCCCCCCGGCGGAGCCATGGCGCGCACCGGTGGAAGGGAAGCCCGCGGCAGAGGAGGAACCGGCGGCAGAGGAGGAACTGGCGGCGGACGAGGCGGTTGGAGGCGAGACGGGCGACGACGTGGGGGTGGAGGAAGAAGGGGTCGAAGGACACCCGGTCGACGCGCAGACCACCGGGGAGGAGGCCGAGGCCCTCGACGTGTCGGATCTTCCGGGAACGATCGTGGAGGAGGTCGTGCCTTCCGGACCCCCTGCGCCGCCCGAGGTGCCGGTGGCTTCCGGACCCGACGAGGGGATCTCGCGATTCGCCCGGCGCGACCCCGCGAACCGGGCGCGCAGGCTGGCCCGGGTGCTTGCATCCGACATGATCACCTACAATCCGGCCCGGTACGCCGAAGCGCTCCGGAAGGGGACGCTGCGCGAGGATTTCATGGACGAGATCGAGAAGTCCTGGGAGGAGTACATGGAGCAGGTCGGGGAGGACTTCGCGCGGAGCACGAATCACTTCGCGGAGGCGCTGAACGAGGTGCTTGCACAGGGGGAGGCGCTTTTCCAGGGCCCGGGCCGGCCGTACTGAACGCTGCACGCCCTGGACGCGGGGGGCGGCCCAGAAGGCGAAACGGGAGTCGGAGGTGGGCGGGGCGGGCCCGCGCATTGAGAGCCCACCCGAACCCGGGTTATATTCCCGGCGAACGGACCGGGTGGGCAAGGAGCCGCCCGATGCCCCCGGATCGTTCCACCGGCAGGGGCCGCCCTCGCGGACGGCCCCTTCTTCCTTTCCGGCCCCGGCCCCGAGCTTCCCGTCTCGGCGCGCGGCCCGGGGCATCCGAACCGACCGGTCAGCCATGAACGCCGAACACATTCAAGAAGTGAGGGATCTCCTGAAGCGGGTCGATGACCTAAGGGGGTTCCTTTGACCTCGCCCTCAAGGAACAGCGGGTGGAGGAACTCGAGGCCCGGATGACCACCCAGTCCTTCTGGGACCGGCCGGACGAGGCCCGGGAGGTGATGGCGGAGGCCACCCGACTGAAGGGGTGGACCGAGCCTTGGCGGGAGGCTCACGAGAAGGGGAAGGAACTCCTGGAGATCGCAGAGCTCCTGAAGGAGGAGCCCGACGCCGACCTGGAGGCCGAGTGGGCCCGGGAAGTGGAGGCGCTGGAACGGGCGCTGGAGGCCCTGGAGCTCAAGACCATGCTCCAGGGGGAGAGCGACCACATGGAGGCGATCCTCACGATCCAGTCCGGGGCCGGGGGAACCGAGTCCCAGGACTGGGCCGAAATGCTCATGCGGATGTACCAGCGCTGGGCCGAGCGCCATGGGTACCAGGTGGAGCTCCTCGACATCCACGCCGGGGAGGAAGCGGGGATCAAGAGCGCGTCCATCGAGATCCGGGGGCCATCGGCCTTCGGGTACCTGAAGGCGGAGAAGGGGGTGCACCGCCTCGTGCGCATCTCCCCCTTCGATTCGCAGGCGCGCCGGCACACCTCCTTCGCCTCCGTTTTCGTGTATCCGCTGGTGGAGGACGACGACGTGGAGATCGACATCGACCCGGGCGATCTCAGGGTGGATACCTTCCGGGCGTCAGGGGCGGGTGGGCAGCACGTGAACAAGACCGACTCGGCGATCCGGATCACCCACCTTCCCACCGGGATCGTGGTGTCGTGCCAGAAGGAGCGCTCGCAGACGAAGAACAAGTCCACCGCCATGAAGATGCTGAAGGCGGCGCTCTACGAGCGGGAAATGGAGGAGCGGGAGAAGGAAAAGGCGGCGATCGAGGCCACGAAATCGGACATCGGGTGGGGGAGCCAGATCCGGTCCTACGTCTTCCAGCCCTACACGATGGTGAACGACCACAGGACGGAGCTCAAGCTCACCGACGTACATGCCGTGATGGACGGGGATCTCGACCCCCTCATCGAGGCGTACCTGAAGAAATTCGGAGCCCAGGCCACCGCATGACCGATCCCACGAACCCGGAACTGAGCCAGCTCCTCCGGCACCGCCGGGAGAAGCTCGAGGCGCTCGAGGCGGAGGGGATCGCGCCCTTTGCCTACAGCTTCGACCGGACGCACCGCTCCGATGCCGCCCGTGCGGCCTTCGAGGTTGCGGAAGGGGCGGAGGCGCTCGGCGAGGAGGGGGAGACCGAGCCCTTCCGGCTGGCCGGGCGGATCATCTCCTGGCGGGGGCACGGGAAGAGCGCCTTCGCGCACCTGGAGGACGGGGGCGGGAGGATCCAGCTCTACTTCCGGCTGAACACGCTGGGTGAGGAGGATTTCAAGCGCCTGGACCTCCTGGACCGGGGAGACTGGATCGGGGTGGAGGGCCCGGCCTTCCGGACGCGCACCGGGGAGGTCACGGTGAAGGTCTCCCGGTGGGAGCTCCTGGCGAAGTCGCTCCGTCCGCTCCCCTTCGGGAAGGAGGAGGTGGACGAGGCCACGGGGGAGAAGGTCGTGCATTCGGGGTTCAGTGACCCCCAGACCCGGCTCCGCCAGCGGTACGCCGACCTGGCGGTGCACCCGGAGGTCCGGGAGGTCTTCGTGAAGCGGGCGGTGATGATCCGGGCAATGCGGGAGTTCCTGGATGCCAGGGACTTCCTCGAGGTCGAGACGCCCGTGCTTCAGCCCCTGTACGGCGGGGCGGCGGCCCGGCCCTTCACCACGCACCACAACGCCCTCGACACGACCCTCTACCTGAGGATCGCCGACGAGCTCTACCTGAAGCGGCTCATCGTCGGGGGGTTCGAGAGGGTCTACGAGATCGGCAAGGACTTCCGGAACGAGGGGATCGACCGGTCCCACAACCCGGAGTTCACCATGCTCGAGTACTACCAGGCCTTCGCGGACTACGAGGAGATGATGGAGGGGGTGGAGGACCTCCTTCGCCACGTGGTACGCGCGGTGACCGGGGAAGCGCGGGTGGAGGTGGAGGGGGAGGAGATCGACTTTGCCCCGCGGTTCCGACGGCTTCCCTTCATGGATGCCCTGAACGAGGCGCTGGGGGCGGATGCGGCGGGGCTCCCGGATGCCGAGCTCCGGGACCGGGCCGAGCGCCTCGGCGAGTCGGGCCTCGATGGGGCGAGCCGGGGGAGGCTCCTGGACAAGCTCTTCGGGGCCCTGGTGGAGCCCGGCCTCATCCAGCCCACCTTCGTCGTGGACTACCCGGTGGAGCTCTCCCCCCTGGCCAAGCTCAAGCGGGGGAACCCGAGGCTCACCGAACGCTTCGAGCTCTACGTGGCGGGGCGTGAGCTCGCGAACGCCTTCTCCGAGCTCAACGACCCCCTGGACCAGCGGGCGCGCTTCGAAGCCCAGGCCCGGGCCCGGGAGGCGGGAGACGACGAGACGCATCCCATCGACGAGGACTACCTGAGGGCCATGGAGTACGGTATGCCCCCCACCGGGGGGGTCGGGATCGGGGTGGACCGGCTGGCCATGCTCCTCACCGGGTCGTCCTCGATCCGCGACGTGATCCTCTTCCCGACGCTCCGGCCCGGCGAAGGGGAACGATGATGGGGCCGGGGCACGGAGAAGGTCCTGCGAAGGGGAGCGCGTCAGGGTGAAGCGGCTCGACTGGTTCCTGGCCCGGCGCTACCTGGCCTCGCGGAAGAAGGGGCGCTTCCTCTCGTTCATCACCTGGATCGCCCTGGGCGGGATCACGGTGGGGGTCACCGCCCTGAACGTGGTGCTCGGGGTGATGAACGGGATGCAGGACGAGCTCCGGGACAAGATCCTCGAGTCGACCCCGCACGTGATCGTCCTCGAGACCGGCGGGGCCCTCCGCATGTCGGGCTGGCGAACCGTGATGGACTCGGTGCTCGTCCTCCCCGAGGTGGAGGCGGCCGCCCCCTTCGTCCTGACCCAGGTGGCTGTGCTCCGGACCGCCGACTACGTCCAGACGGCGGACCTCTACGGGGTCTCCCTCGAGGGGACGCCGGAGGATGCGGTGACCGAGATGGAGGAGGCGATCCGGGCCGGGGTGCTTGCCCTTGACCGGAGCCAGACCGGGCTTCCGCCGATCCTCGTGGGGAGCCGCCTCGCGGTGCGCATGGGGATCCTGACCGGTGACACCCTGACCGTGGCTTCCCTGGAGAACGTGGGTACGAACCCGTTCGGCTTCTCGAGCCCCTTCACGATGTCGTTCGAAGTGACCGGGACCTTCGAGACCGGAATGTACGAGTACGATACGAAGAACATGTACGCGCCCCTCGAGGAGGTGCAGACGATCCTGGGGCTGAGGGCCCGGGACCAGGTGTCCGGACTCCGGGTGCGGGTGTCGGACCCGTGGGAGGCGAACCGGGTGGGGAACCGGATCGCCGATGCCCTCGGGCCCCGGTACTTCGCCGACTCCTGGGTCACGCAGAACGCCCCTCTCTTCGCCGCCCTCGAGCTCGAGAAGCTCGCCATGGGGATCATCCTCTTCCTGATCGTGATCGTGGCGGCGTTCAACATCGTGAGCACCCTCGTGATGGTGGTGGTGGACCGGACCTCGGAGATCGGGATCCTCAAGTCCATGGGGATGACGGACCGGGGAATCCTTCGGGTCTTCCTCCTCCAGGGGCTCGCCATCGGGGTGCTGGGGACGATCCTCGGTACCGGGTTCGGGCTCGTGCTTTGCTGGTTCCTGGACACGTACCAGCCCATCTCCATTCCCCCGGACGTGTACTTCATCGAGCGGCTCCCGGTGGCCGTGAACCCCGCCGATGTGCTCATGATCGTGGCGGGGAGCGTGCTCATCGCGCTCGTGGCCACGATCTACCCGGCGCTCCAGGCGTCGCGCCTCGAGCCGGTGGAGGCGATCCGCCATGAGTGACGCCCACGCGCCGCTGGAGGCCCGGGGGGTCGAGAAGTCCTTCACCCTGGGGGATGGAAGGCCGCTCCACATCCTCCGGGGGGTCGAGCTTCGCGTCGAAACCGGGGAGGCGGTGGCGATCGTCGGCCAGAGCGGCTCGGGGAAGTCGACCCTGCTCCACATCCTGGGGGCGCTGGACCGTCCTTCGAAGGGCGAAGTGCTCCTCTCCGGCGAGCGGGTGGGGAAGCTCGGCCCCGATCCCCTGGCCCGGCTCAGGAACCGGAGGGTGGGGTTCGTCTTCCAGTTCCACCACCTCCTGCGTGAGTTCACGGCGGTCGAGAACGCGGCGATGCCGGCGCTCGTGGCCGGCCGGGCGGAAGGGGAGGCGCTCAGGCGCGCGGCGGAGCTCCTGGATGCCGTGGGGCTCGGCGAACGCCTCCAGAATCGACCCTGGCAGCTTTCCGGCGGGGAGCAGCAGAGGGTGGCGGTGGCGCGCGCACTCGTGAATGACCCTCCCCTCCTCCTGGCGGATGAGCCGTCGGGGAACCTGGATCCCGAGACGAGCGAGGAGCTGCACGATCTCCTCTTCCGGATCCGGGCCGATCGGGGGCTCGCCCTGGTGCTCGTGACCCATAACCGGGAGCTCGCCTCCCGGGCTGATCGGATCCTCGCGCTCCGGGACGGGGTTCTCTCGGGGGAGAGTCCATCCGACGTGCCCGGAGAACCCGATGCGCTGTGACGGCTGCGGAGCCGAAGATCCGATCATCCACCTGACCGAAGTGGAGGGGGAGGAGAGCCAGACCCTGCACCTTTGCGCGGCATGCGCCGAGGCCCGGGGGGTGGAAGGACCCAGCGTGCCCGAGAACTTCCTCCTGGCCGGGGTGCTGGCGCAGCTGGGGCAGGAGGCGACGGGGGTGGGTGACGCGAAGGCCCGGGAAATGGGGGCGGAGCGCTGCCCCTTCTGCGGGCTCACCCTGAAGGACTTCAAGGAATCCGGCCGACTCGGATGCCCCCACTGCTGGTCGGCGTTCGAGGCGCGGCTCCGGCCACTCCTGGCGCGCGTGCAGGGAGCGGCGCACCACGCCGGGAAGGTCTACCTTCCGCCCGATCCGTCGGCATCGGAGCTCGAGAAGCGTCTCGAGGGACTCAGGCGGAAGCTCCGGCGCGCCGTGGAGCTCGAGGACTTCGAACGGGCGGCGGAGCTCCGGGACCGGATCCGGACCCTCCAGTCGACGACCCCGTGACGAACGGCGACCGACCCATGGACCCGTTTGCCCCTCTCGGTGACGCCGGGCTCGCATGGCTGGACGCCTCGGGTAGCCACGCCGACATCGTGCTCTCGACCCGGATCCGGCTGGCGAGGAACGTGCAAGGACATGCCTTCGGGGGTCGGGCACGGGTGAACGACCGCCTCGCCGTGCTGGGGCGGGTCTCCTCGGCGGCGCAGGCCGTGGGGACGCTGAGTGGTGCGCGGGTCGAGGCGCTGGGTGACCTCCCGGAGCGGTCGGGCAGGATCCTTCTCGAGCGGCGCCTCATTTCCAGGGAGCTCCTGGAAGGGGCGGAAGGGAAGGGGGACCTCGGGCGGGAGGGTGTGGCGGTGGTGGTCTCCCCGGCGGGACCGGTTTCGATCATGGTGAACGAGGAGGACCACCTCCGGATCCAGGCGCTCGTCTCGGGACTGGATCTCCAGGAGGCCTGGAACCGGGTGGACCTCGTGGACGAGGAACTCGGACAGCATGTCCCCTTTGCGTACCACCCCGAGTTCGGGTTCCTCACGAGCTGTCCCACGAACGTGGGGACCGGGCTCAGGGCGTCGGTACTCCTTCATCTGCCGGGGCTCGTCCTGACGAAGGAAATCGGAAAGGTACTCCAGGGTCTCTCGCAGATGGGGCTCACCTTCCGCGGGCTCTTCGGCGAGGGGTCCGAGGTGGTGGGGAACTTCTTCCAGCTCTCGAACCAGACCACGCTGGGGAAGAGCGAGGAGGAGCTCGTGGACCAGCTGGATGCCACCGTGCGGCAGGTGATCCGGTACGAGGAGGAGGCCCGCAGGGTGCTCCTCCGGGACGCCGGATCCGTAACGGAGGACAAGGTCTGGAGGGCGTACGGTTTACTTCGGTATGCCCGGTCCCTATCCTTCGAGGAACTCATGAACCTGCTCAGCGGCGTCCGGCTCGGGGCGGGGCTGAAACTACTCCCCGGGCTCAGTGTATATGCCCTGAACAAGATCATGATGTTCACCCAGTCGGCGCACCTCGAGGAGGCGGCCGGCCGGGACCTGTCCCCGGCGGAGTGTGATGCCCACAGGGCGGCCTACGTCCGGCGGATCCTTCTGGACGAGGGAGTGGAGGAGCAAGGGGGATCCGGCGGGCGCGGATCTGCCGGGCCCGGCGCTCCCGACCCGCCGGACTCCTGAGTCCGGCGGACCCCCTTCGAGGGCACCGATGCAATACAACTTCACCGATCGCGTCCGGAAGGTGCTGGCGATGGCCCGCGACGAGGCCATCCGGCTGCAGCACGACTACGTGGGGACCGAGCACATCCTCCTGGGCCTCATCCGGGAGGGCGAGGGCGTGGCCGCCGCGGTCCTCACGAACCTGAGCGCGGACCTCGAGCAGATCCACGAGCAGATCGAGGAGAGCGTGAAGCCCGGGAAGGCCACCATCGCCCTCGGGGACCTTCCCTACACGACGCGTGCGAAGAAGGTGCTTGAGTTCGCGATGACCGAGGCACGCGAGCTGAACCACTCGTACGTCGGGACCGAGCACCTCCTGCTGGGGCTGCTCCGGGAAGAGAAGGGAATCGCCGCCCAGGTCCTCAACGCCGTGGGCATCTCCCTCGAGGAGGCGCGTTCCGAGACACTCAAGGTCCTGGGCACCGATTCGGGTTCGTCGGAGCCCGCCGGGATCGGGGGGAGCAGCACCCCACCCTCGGCAGCGAAGGGGGAAAAGAAGTCCAAGACCCCCGCCCTCGATCACTTCTGCCGCGACCTGACCGACCTTGCCAGCCAGCAGAAGCTCGACCCGACGATCGGTCGTTCCAACGAGATCGAGCGCGTGGTCGAGATCCTCTGCCGTCGGAAGAAGAACAATCCCGTCCTGATCGGCGAACCCGGCGTGGGGAAGACCGCGATCGTCGAGGGCCTTGCCCAGATGATCGCCCGCGGCGACGTGACCGAGGCCCTCAAGGACCACCGGGTCCTGGCCCTCGACATGGCCGCGGTGATTGCCGGAACCAAGTACCGCGGGCAGTTCGAGGAGCGGCTCAAGGCCGTGATGAACGAGATCTCGCAGAACCAGAACGTGATCCTCTTCATCGATGAGCTTCACACCCTCGTCGGCGCGGGCGCGGCCGAGGGGGCAATCGACGCGTCGAACATGCTGAAGCCCGCCCTGGCCCGGGGCGAGCTCCAGTGCATCGGGGCCTCGACCCTCAACGAGTACCGGAAGTACATCGAGAAGGACGGAGCCCTCGAGCGCCGGTTCCAGCCGGTGATCGTGGACCCGCCGGCCATCGACGAGACGGTGGAGATCCTCAAGGGTCTCCGTGGACACTACGAGGACCACCACCGCGTGGTGATCCCCGACGAGACGCTCGAGGCCTCCGCCCGACTCTCCGACCGCTACATCACGGACCGGTTCCTTCCGGACAAGGCCATCGACGTCATCGACGAGGCCGGGGCCAGGGCGCGGATCGCGGCCCAGGTGCCGCCGCCGGACATGGAGGAACTCAAGGGCGAGCTCTCCGGGATCTCCGACCGGAAGGAATCCGCCATCCGGGACCAGGACTTCGAGCGCGCGGCGGAGCTGCGCGACGAGGAGCGGGAAGTCCAGCAGCGAATCAGGGCGCGTCAGGAGGCGTGGGAGGTGGAGCGGAAGAAGAACCGGCCCTCCATCGACCCCGAGGACGTCGCGTTCATCGTGTCGCGGTGGACCGGGATCCCCGTGACCCGGCTCCGGCAGGCCGAGACCGATCGCCTGGTGCACATGGAGGATGAACTCCACACCCGGGTAGTCGGGCAGCACGATGCGATCGCCGCGATCTCCCGCGCGATCCGCCGGAGCAGGGCGGGGCTCAAGGACCCCCGCAGGCCCATCGGGTCCTTCATCTTCTCCGGTCCCACCGGTGTCGGGAAGACCGAGCTCGCCCGGGCACTGGCGGAGTTCCTCTTCGCGGACCGGGAGGCGCTGATCCGGGTGGACATGAGCGAGTACATGGAGAAATTCTCCGTGTCCCGCCTCATCGGCGCACCTCCGGGCTACGTGGGATACGAGGATTCGGGGACGCTGACGAAGGCGGTGCGGAGGCGCCCCTACTCCGTCGTCCTTCTGGACGAGATCGAGAAGGCGCATCCGGATGTGTTCAATCTCCTCCTGCAGGTCCTGGACGAAGGGCACCTGACCGACAACTACGGTCGGGTCATCGATTTCAAGAACACCGTGCTGATCATGACCTCGAACCTGGGGGCACGGGACATCTCCAAGGGAGGCGGCCTCGGGTTCCACACCGCCGAACCCGGCTCCTCGTACGAGATGATGCGGGGGAAGGTGCGCGAGGAGATCGAGCGGGCCTTCAACCCCGAGTTCCTGAACCGGGTCGACGACATCATCGTCTTCCACCCGCTCTCCCGCGAGGAGATCGCCGAGATCGTGCACATCCTCCTGAAGGACGTGCAGGAGCGGCTCCAGGACGAAGAGCTCACCCTGCGCCTCACCGACGCGGCCGTGGCGTTCCTCGTCGAGAAGGGGTACGACCAGAAGTTCGGAGCCCGCCCCCTTCGCCGGGCGATCCAGCGCTTCCTCGAGGACCCGCTTTCCGAGAAGATCCTGGTGGCCGAGTTCGGAGCCGGCGCCGAAATCGAAGTCGACGTGGATTCCGACGGAGATGGTCTCTCCATCCGCGAAGCCTCGGCCACGAAAACCTGACGGACTTCCCGACTCTGATGCCTTTCTTTCGGTTGCATGCCCCGCTCCGGCGGGTGGCCTTCCTCCTGGGGGTCGCCACCGCTGCGGTCTTCGGTCCCGCGCACGGCACCCTCGAAGCCCAGGTTCCCGACACACCTGTGCCGCCTCCGGTGGGGCTTCCGGCCGACACGATCGGCGCCGTACTCGACTCCATCGTGGTGCGGGGAAACCTGAATCTCGAGACGGCGGCCGTCATCGGCGCCTTCGGCGTTCCGGTGGGTGAGCTCGTGACCTACCGGGACATCCGGGACGGACAGCGTCGCCTCTGGGAGACCGGGCTCTTCCGGGACCTGGAGGTGCTCGTCCGGGGGGGTGTGGACGGGCTGCCCGTGGTCCTGACCCTGGAGGTCGAGGAGTACCCCCGGGTCAGGGCGCTCCGCATCGAGGGGCTTCGAAGCCTCTCCGAGCGCAGCGTGCGCGATTCCCTCCAGTTCCGGGCCGGGGAGCCGTACTCGCCGAACCGGGCCGTCCGGGTGCAGAGCTACGTCCGCGACCAGCTGGCATCCCGGGGGATTCCCTTCTCCCGCATCGAGTTCCGGGAGGACCCGGTGCCCGATCGGGACGGGTACATCGACCTCGTCATCGACGTTGACGAGGGGCTCAGGATCGCCGTGAACGAGGTGCGTTTCGTGGGGAACGAGGTCTTCACCGACTCGGACCTCCGGAAGGTCCTCTCCACGAAGGGGGAGGGTTTCTTCTGGTTCCGAACTGGGCAGTTCGAGGAGATCGTCCTGGAGGAGGACCTGGCGGTCCGGCTACCGCAGTTCTACGCCTCGAGCGGGTACCTGGACTTTGCCGTGGTCTGGGACACCCTCTTCGTGGACCAGTCCACGGGGAAGGGGATCCTGGAGATCCACGTGGACGAAGGGCCGCAGTACCGCGTGGCGAGCTTCTCGGTGGAAGGGAACCGGCGGTTTCCGACCGCACAGCTCGAGGCCATCTACCGCGACGAGGAGGGGGGACTCCTCCGGACCCTCGGGATCACGGGACGCGGCCGGAACACGGACGCCTTCGATCAGCCGGGATTCCTCGACGCCACGTCGCAGGTGAACGAGCTCTACGCCGACCACGGGTACCTCTTTGCCGACGTGGAACCGGTGATCCAGCGCCGGGAACCCCAGGGCGACGACCCCCGTCCGGTGGTGGACCTCGTGTGGGACATCCTGGAAGGGAATCCGGCGTACATCCGCCGGGTGCACATCGTGGGGAACACCTACACCTACGACCGGGTGATCCGGGAGCAGATCAACCTCCTTCCCGGGCAGGTCTACAGCCAGCGGGACATCATCGCGAGCTACCAGCGGATCTCCGGGCTCGGCTTCTTCGAGTCGCCACTCCCACTTCCGAACATCGACCCCGACCCCGAAACGGGAGATGTGGACATCACCTTCGAGGTGGTGGAGCGGCAGACGGGATCGATCAACTTCGGGGCCTCCATGGGAGGGTACTACGGGGTCTCCGGGTTCCTCGGGTACGAGCAGCCGAACCTCTTCGGCCAGGCCAAGTCCGGGAGCCTCCGCTGGGATTTCGGCCGCTTCCAGAACAACTTCGTCCTGTCCTACACGGACCCCTCCCTTCGGCAGACGCGGGTGAGCGGGACCATCTCCGTCTTCGATTCCCGGGACCGGCTCTTCACCTTCAGCAGCGGGGAGCGGAAGCGGCGCGGCTTCCTCACCCGGGTCGGCGTGCCCGTTCCCGGATCACTCACCACCCGGGCCTTCGCCGGGTACTCCCTCTCGCGGACCCAGTACCGGCTGAGGGGTGGGGAGGAGGACACCTCCCTCTTCGGGCGTCCGCCCGGGACCCAGAGCCAGCTTTCGATCTCGGTGCGGCGCCGCACCCTGAACTCGCCGCTCTTCCCGACCATGGGGTCGGAGCAGGCGTGGACCACCGAGTTCAACGGCGGGATCCTCGGGGGAGACGGGAACTTCACCCGTCACCTCGCCGAGGGAGAGTGGTGGATGCCCGTGGCCGAGGTCGGCGGGGGCGGCGGTGGCCGCCCGGTGGTCTTCGCTCTGGGACTCAAGGCCCGCACCGGCGCCGTGGTCGGGGATGCGGACAATTTTCCCTTCGACCGTTTCTGGCTGGGTGGTGTACAGTTCGGAGAGGAGCTTCGGGGCTACGACGAGACGACGATCACCCCCTTCGGCTACTTCGACCGGGGATCCCGCTCGATCACGGACATCGACCGGCTCGGGGCGGCCTTCATGGTGGTAGGACTTGAGTATGCCATCCGCCTCAACGACAATATCTCGATTTCCTCCTTCTACGAGGCAGGGAACGTGTGGCGGTCGGTTCGCGAGGTGGACCCGACACGGATGTTCCGCGGAGCCGGGCTCGGACTGCAGCTCGTGACCCCGTTCGGGCCCATCGGGATCGACTACGCCTACGGGTTCGACAAGCCCGTGCCGGGATGGCAGCTCCACTTCCGGATGGGTGGGCTCGGCGGCTGAGGCCGACGCCCCCCTGCGGTTCATCCACGGACTCCGGGCACGCGGCCCGGTCCGAGCGCACCTTACCAGGACAGAGGAACCACAATGCGTGCAATCCCGTTCGTACTCACGGGGCTCCTGCTTCTCACCGCCGCGGCGGAGTCGGAAGCGCAGACCCTGCGGATCGGGTATATCGATTCCCAGACCATTCTGGCCGAGGCGCCGGGGGCGCGCGAGGCGCAGCAGGAATTCGACCGGGAGATGGACCGCTACCGGGGCGAGATCCAGCGCCTGGGCGAGGAACTCGATCGCCTGATCACCCAGTTCCAGCAGCAGGAGCGGAACCTGACCCCCGAGGCTCGCGAGGCCCGGATGATGGAGATCAGGCGGAAGGAGATGGAATACGAGGACCGGATCCAGGAGATCGACGAGGAAGCGGCCATGAAGCGCCAGGAGCTGGTGCAGCCGATCCTCGAGCGGATGTCGCAGGCCATTGACGCGATCCGCGAGGAAGGGAGCTACTCCCTCATCTTCGACACTGCGGCCCGCTCGATCATTGCTGCCGATCCTGCGCTCGATCTGACCGACGAGGTGCT
>JBJHCE010000053.1:0-18649 GCA_050485865.1 Gemmatimonadales bacterium
TCGAAGGGGATGCGAAGGGTTCCGCCCTCGCCGCTCCCGGGCCCCGGTTCCGCGACGGCCACCCGGGTGCCGCCCTCCTCCTCGAAGCGCACCGCCTTCCACCCGGTATGGAGGGTCACCCCCTCGGCGCGGAGCCGGTCCTCGAGGAAGGCCGAGACCTCCGCATCCTCCCCCGAAAGGATCCGCGGGGCCATCTCGAGCACCGTCACCTGGGCCCCGAGCCGCTGGAAGGCCTGCGAGAGCTCGCACCCGATGGGGCCGCCCCCGAGGACCAGGAGGCGCCCCGGGTCGCGCTCGAGCCGCCAGAGGGTCTCGGAGGTGAGGTACCCGGTGTCCTCGATCCCCGGGATGGGCGGAACGAAGGGGGCCGCGCCGGTGGCCACCACGATGCTTCGGGCCGTGAGCGTCTGTCCGTTCACCTCGACGCTCCAGGGACCGGTGATCCGGGCCTCGCCCTGGATCACGTCGACGCCGAGCCCCCGGTAGCGTTCCACCGAGTCGTGGGGCGCGATGCGCTCGACCACCCGTCGCACCCGCTGCATGACCCGGGTCATTTCGAAGGATGCGGAGGCGTCGGTGGCGCCGAGCTCCCGGTGTCGCGCCACGTCGTGGGCGAAGTGGGCGGTGCGGATCAGTGTTTTCGAGGGGACGCAGCCGGTGTTCAGGCAGTCGCCGCCCATTTCCCCCTTCTCGACAAGAGTGACCTTCGCCTTCACCGCCGCCGCGATGTAGGCAGTGACGAGCCCTGCCGACCCGGCCCCGATCACGACCAGGTTCCGGTCGAACCGGCGCGGCCGCCTCCATCCGCGAAGCGTGCGCCTCGCCTGGACGCCCCGGGCGATCCAGCGCCCCAGGAGGGGGAGGAGCCCGAGGAGGGTGAAGGCGAGGATCACCCCGGGAGAGAGGATGTCGCGGGGGGTGTCGATGCCTGCGAGCTGCGTGCCCGCGTTCACGTAGACGAGGGTGCCAGGGAGCATCCCGAGCTGGCTCGCCAGGTAGAAGGGGAGGACGCGGATCGGGGTGAGGGCCATCGCCAGGTTCACGACGAAGAACGGGAAGACCACGACGAGGCGGATGAGGAAGAGGTAGAGGGCACCGTCCCGCTCGATGCCGCGGTTCAGGGTCTCCATGGCCCCGCCGAAGCGGCGCTGCACCGCGTCACGGAAGAGGAATCGCCCGAGGAGGAAGGCGAGGGTCGCCCCGATGGTGGAGGCGAAGGAAACGAGGATCGTTCCCCAGAGGAGGCCGAAGACGGCGCCCCCCACGAGGGTGAGGATCGCCGCGCCGGGGAGGGAGAGGGTCGCCATCCCGATGTAGACCCCCGCGTAGACGAGGGCCGTGAGGACGGGGTTTGCCTGGCGGAACTCCTCGAGGGCCGCCTGCTGCTCCTTCACCGCCTCGAAGGTGAGAAGCTCGTTCAGCCCGGTGAGGAAGAAGAGCCCGATCCCCGCCGCGACGGAGAGGAGGACGAGGAGGCGAAGGGGCGTCATGGGGAGCCGGGGGGGAGTGGAGAGTTCGGACCGGAGCCGGTCGGCGTGGGGCGAACCCGGAAAGGGGTGCCACGGTTCCCGGAAGGAATTTCCCTGGGGTGGGGGCGAACCGCACCGGCCGGCCGCAGGTCCGGACTACGGTAAACCCCTGCTGCTGATTTACATACACGCCCACGGGAGCGCCCAATGGATGGAATGGCCCCCCGGTTGCCCCACTCCCCGGGTGCCCCCTCGGTGGGGTACGAACGAGAACCGTTCCTCAGGACGTGAGGTTCATCATGGATCGAAGTGACCGAAGGAAGCGTGCCCCCGGGCTTCGGGGTTCCACCGCCGTCGCCGCCGCCTTTCTCCTGGCCGGAGCCGCTCCGGCGCTGGCCCAGACCTGCCTCGGGGATGCGACCCTCCCGGGACAGTTCCTCGTCGGGGGATACGGTTCCTTCGCGAGCCAGGGGAAGGCCTACGGGATCGAGTCCCGCTCGAACCTGGTGGGTTCCGTGGGAATGGGTGCGCGGATCGACGTCATCGACCTGGACGACGCGGAGGACAACATCACCTCCGCCGGGGGGCACCTCGCCGTCGAGGTGGGGCGAAGCGGAGCCATGAGTTTCTGCCCCGTGGCCGCGGTGGAGTATGACTTCTGGAATGGCACCTTTGCCGGTGCGGACCTGGATTATTCGCGGCTCGCCTTCCCGCTCGGGCTCGCCGTGGGCGGTCGCGTGGGGGGGGCTGCCGGAGGTGCCGCCGTGATCCCGTCGGCCCAGGCCGGGTTCATCCACCAGCGCTTCGAGGCGGGAGCCCAGTCGGGGCCGATCGCCTTCCGGCGCGACGGTACGAGCACCGACCTCTTCCTGGACGCCGGGGCCACGCTGCACTTCGGTTCGCTCTACGTACGCGGTGGGCTCTACCGGATCTTCCAGGAAGACGCGGAGAACGTGTTCCGGCTGGGAGTCGGGTTCGTGTTCTGACGGAATGGGGTCCATGCCGAGCGGCTTCGTCACCCCTCGGGGCTTACCACCCCGCGGGGGTGACGATGCCGTTCTCCTTGTAGATCACCCCCGCCTTCATCACGAAACCCACCTCCTTCAGGAGCTCGACGTTCTCGAGGGGGTTTCCCGGCACGGCCACGAGGTCGGCCCACTTCCCCGCCTCCACGGTGCCCCCCTGCTCCAGCACGCCGAGGAGGTCGGCGGCGCTGCGGGTCGCCGCCACGATCGCCTGGGCCGGGGTCATGCCGGCCTCCACCAGGAGTCTGAACTCGTCGGCGTTCGTGCCGTGCGGAAAGACCCCGGCGTCCGTTCCGAACGCGATGGGGACGCCGGAGCGGATGGCGCGGCGGTGGGACTCCCGTGCCTGGGGCACGATCTCCCGGGCCTTGATCGCGGACCAGGGAGCGAGGGTTCCCGCCTCGGCCGCATCCCACACGTACTCGAAGGCCATGATCGTGGGGACCAGGTAGGTGCCCCGGGCCCGCATCTCAGCGAGGATCTCGTCGTCGAGCACCGCGCCATGGTCGATGGAGGAGACCCCGGCCCGCACCGCGTTCCGGATCCCTTCGATCCCGTGGGCGTGGGCCATGACGCGGCGGTTCAGCATCGTCGCCGTCTCCACCATGGCCTCGAGCTCCTCCGGGGTGACCTGGGCGGGGCCGATCTCCGTTCCGGCCGAAAGTACGCCAGCGGTAGCGCAGGTCTTGATGAGGTCGGCGCCGTACTTCACCTGGTAGCGAACTGCGGCCCGGGCCTCGTCGGCCCCGTTGAAGATCCCCTCCTCGATGCCGGTCTCAGGGCGGAAGTCGGGGCGGAACCCCCCGCTGTCGCAGTGGCCCCCGGTGATCCCGATCCCCTTCCCCGCCGTGAAGATGCGCGGACCGGGAACGTGCCCCGCCTCAATTGCGCGCTTGAGCGCCACGTCGGCGTGTTCCCCGGCGCCGGCGTTCCGCACGGTGGTGAACCCGGCCAGAAGGGTGGTACGCGCATTCTTCGCACCGACGAGAGCGGCCTCACCCGGAAACATCCGGAAAACCGACTCCCTGAACCCGTCCGCCGGGTCCGAGGTCAGGTGGGTGTGCATGTCGAAGAACCCTGGAAGGACCGTCCACTCCGAAAGGTCCACGACCCGCGCGCCCGCCGGAACGGGGAGCCCCTCCCCCACGGCCTCGATGGTGCCCCCCCGGATCACGATGGTCACGTCCGGGCGCAGGGCCTCACCCGTTCCATCGAAGAGCGCCCCGGCCTGGACCACGACCAGGTCGCCGCCGGCCGGGGTCTGGGCCTGGCCGGGGACGGCAGCCCCGGCGACCACGAGGGCCACAGTGCCGGCAACCGCAGCCCCGAGGGCCGATGGGGGTCTCCGCATCATTCGTCCTCCCCTGGTTCTGGTCGGGATCCGGGAATCAGCCCTCACCCCTCAATTCCCGACCCACACGCTCCACCTCGCGCATCACCCGAAGGAGGTTCCCTCCCCAGAGCTTCCGGATCTCTTCCTCCGTGTAACCGCGCCGCACCAGCTCGAGGGTGACGTTGAACGTCTCCGAGGCATCCATCCACCCCACGACGCCACCCCCGCCATCGAAGTCCGACGAGATCCCCACGTGGTCCACCCCGACGAGGTTCACCGCGTAGTCGATGTGATCGATGTAGTCCGAGACCGATGCCGGTGGGAAGCGGGCCTCGATCTCCGCCATCCCCTCGCTGAAGGCGGCGCGGTCCTCCTCGGAGAGCGCCTGGATGTCGGCGTTGGACGAGATTCCGAACCGGTCGCGGAGCTCCGCGATCGCCTCCCCGCGCTCCGGGGGCTGGACCTTCACGAAGGCGCCGAGCGCCGTGGTCTGCGCCACGCCCCCCCGGGCCGCCAGGGCCCGAAGCTGCGCATCATCGAGGTTCCGGGGGTGGTCGGCGACCGCGGTGATCGAGGAGTGGGATGCGATGACGGGGGCGACCGACCGCTCGACCGTCTGCATCATCGTTTCCCGGTGGGCGTGTGAGACATCCACCATGATCCCCAGGCGGTTGAGCTCGGCGATCGCCTCGACCCCTAGGGGAGAGAGGCCACCCCATTCGGGACCGTCGTCCCCCAAGCGGGCCACCTCGACAGCCGCGTCTCCGAAGTCGCTATGCCCGTTGTGGGTGAGCGACACGTACCGGGCACCGAGGTCGTAGTAGCGCTGCCACTCGGAGAGATCGGTACCGATCCCGTAGGCGTTCTCGACCCCGATCAGCGCCACGAGCTTCCCCTCGGCATGAATCCGCTCCACGTCGTCCGCGGTGTAAGCCAGCTCGATCTGGTCCGGGTACATGTCGTACGCCATCCGGCGGATCCCCTCGAACTTGGACATCGCCGTGCGGTTTGCGTTCGCATACCCCTCGGGCGTCCGCTCCCCCTGACCGACGTACACGATGAAGAACGCGGCATCGAGTCCACCCTCACGCATCTTCGGAAGGTCGTTCTGGAACCGGCCCCGCACCCCCGGATCCGCCGCCTCCGTTCCAAAGTTCGTCGGGATATCGACATGGGTGTCGATCGTGATGACGCGATCGTGGATCCCACGCGCGAGCTCTTCCAACGCGGCCTCGGACAGCTCCGGTGCTGCGCGCATCTCGGGTCCGGTCCGGGACCCCGGGGCCTCGTCACCCTGCGAGCACCCTCCGGCGGAGAGGGCGATGAGGGGCAGGAACATCGCAGGCACAATGGACCAGGTGCGGTTTTCACGCGGCGAAGGGATCATCGAGTATGGCCTCCGGATCGAAGCGGGCATGCGCCCCGGCGAGCCGGGGGCACGAACAGGGAATCGTCACGATACTCGGCCCGCCCTCCCGGTGCAAACGCCTCCACCCCCGCCCCCGTCTCGCCGATCACCCGTCGGGAACGTTCGCGGACGGTGTGGGAACCGTCGGACCGGAGGGCCGAGGCCCGCGATGCGGGCGTACCGGAGGGCTGCGCGCCGGGACCACGACGACAAGATGCTCGGCCCAGCGCGAGCGCGCTTGAACAGGGGGCACGAGCCGTCCGAACCGAACCGGCCACTCCAGCCTCCCCACGGGCAAGTGCAATCCCCAGACCAGGTAGTTGCGGGCCCAGCGGGGGGAGACACCTCGGAACGGGCGGAGGAACGGAACCACCGCCCGGACCATCCGCCGAAGGCGGTGGGCCGTCGGAGTCCGCTTCCGGCAGGGTCGGAGCCCTATCCGGTGTGCTGCGATCCCGAAACGTCCAAGCGGACCACGGACATCCTCGATCAGGCACCCGCGACCTGCGACCGTGAGGATCGCACGCGCGTACAGCTCGCGCCTCGGCCCCTCGCTGCCGAGCTGAAACGCGGCCAACCGGTCCTCGACGATTCCCCCGGGGCGCAGGCGACCTCGGGCGAAGGCGAACCAGGCTCCAGTCTCGGATGAGTCGCCCCGGATGACTCCCATCCCTTCATCCCCGAGCGTGCAGATCGCCGCGAAGGGAGGCCGGCTGAGGGCTCCCCGGGCGGTGAGGTACCTGTGTCTCCAGCGGAAGGCCGTCGACGGCGCGATTCCGCAGGACGACGCCGTCTGCCTCACTGATTCGCCGCGCTCCATCGCCGCGAGGATGGCGGGCATGCGGTCGATCCGCTTGCAGCGGGCGTAAGCCGATCCCGTGAGATCGGAGAACGTCCGCCGGCACCGGGCACAGCGATAGCGCTGGCGCCCGGAGAACGTTCCCCAGCGATGGCAGGGGGTCGCACCACAGTGGAGGCATGCGATGGCTTGGGGCGTCCGCGGCGCCCGCCAATGGACGCCTGCCTCCCGGTCGAGGACGCCGAACCTGCGCGCGCGGATGGCTTCCAGCACGAGATCGCGAGCTGGCTTGGCCTCGAGTTGGGACGGGGTCCCAGGCTTCGGATCGTTCCCGATCCGGATGGCGGATCGCTCCATCCCCAAAGAACCCACCGTTTGTTGGGCGAGGCGATGGCTCCGCGGGAACCACAGGCTCCGAGCACGATTCCGGCAGTCGCTTTCTGATGTCGGGGGGGCGCACTGGATCGACCGCCTCTGGCCCGGCGGGGCGCGCGGGAGTAGCGTGCATCGATGCTCGAGTCTCCCTCCCTGGTGGCCATCGGCCTCGCGCTGGGCGTGGCGCACGTTGCGGGGCTGCTGACGGCCGCCGCCGCCCTCATGTCCACCCGCACCCCCCAGGGAAGTGTCGCGTGGATCCTTTCCCTCCTCTTCGCGCCCTGGGTGGCCGTTCCGATCTACTGGCTCTTCGGTCGCTCTCGTTTCGACGGGTACGTCGCGGCTCGAAAGGGCGAGGACCAGGCCCTTCGCAGGGAACTCGAAGGGAAGGCAACCGGCGTCGCCCCCTTCCACGTCCCCCTGGAGGATGCGCGAGGGGGGATCGCGGCGATGGAGTACCTGGCGCGACTCCCGGTGCTTTCCGGAAATACCTTCGAACTCCTGGAGGATGGTGATGCCACCTTCCAGAGTGTCTTCGAGGGCCTGGAGGGTGCGCGAGAGTACGTTCTGGTCCAGTTCTACATCGTCCGGGACGACGCCCTGGGCCGCGTGCTCCACCGGAGGCTCCTGGAATGCGCGGCGCGGGGGGTCCGGGTGCACTTTCTGGCCGATCGGATCGGAAGCCACCGCCTCCCCGATTCGTACATGGGATCGCTCCGGGAGGCTGGCGTGGAGGCACGCTTCTTCACAAGCAGCCGGGGGCGCGCATACCGGTTCCAGGTGAATTTCCGGAACCACCGGAAGGTGACCGTCGTGGACGGTGCGGTTGGATGGGTCGGGGGCCTGAACGTGGGGGACGAGTACCTGGGGAAGGACCCGTCACTTGGCCGGTGGCGTGATGCGCACCTCAGGCTCGCGGGCCCAGCGGTCCTGGGCCTTCAGCTCACCTTCCTCGAGGACTGGTACTGGGTCACCGGAGAGATCCCGGAGGTGCGCTGGTCGCCGGATCCGGCCGAGAGCCCCGGTCATGCGGTCCTGGTGGTGCCGTCGGGCCCGGCGGACCCGGTGGAGACGGCCGGGCTTCTCTTTCAGCACGCGATTCATTCCGCCACCCACCGGATCTGGATTTCCAGTCCGTACTTCGTTCCCGACCAGGGGGTGATGTCGGCACTCAAGCTCGCGGCATTCCGGGGGGTGGATGTCCGGATCCTGATCCCCAAGCGTGGGGACGCGCGCCTGGTGGACCTGGCCGGTTTCGCCTTCTACGCCGACCTGATCCGGGCCGGAGTCCGGATCTTCCGGTACCGGGAGGGCTTCCTGCATCACAAGATGCTGGTACTGGACGACGAACTGGCTGCGGTCGGCACGGCGAACCTCGACAACCGCTCGTTTCGACTGAACTTCGAGATCACGGCGGTGCTCCTGGGCCCGGAGGCCAACCAGACCGTCGAAGCCGCCTTCGAGGACGACTTCCGGCATTCTGAGCCCCTTTCCCTCGTCGACGTGATCGACCGGCCCCTCGGGGAGCGCGTGCTTTCACGACTGGTCTACCTGTTCGCGCCGATCCTCTGAGCCCGATGATGGGAACGACGCCTCCCCTTTCCGCCGCCGGAGTCCCCGAGGAGCCCCGATGGTCACCCCGCTCATTCTCCAGTTCTTCGTCGTGCAGGTCTTCTGGGTCCACCTGGTCGGCACCCGAGCCAACCGCGACCGCCACCGACTCGATCCATCGTGGCTCCCCACTCCCCTCCTGATGCTTGGGACCGGGGCACTCTTCTTCTCCTCCCCGCTCCGGGACGTCTGGCAACCCTGGCTCGGCCCCGGGGGGGAGGCGTTCCCGGGGTTTTCGCCCCAGGGTGCGCTGGGTTTCACCCTCGCGCTGAATACCGGGGTCCTGGCCTTCGCGACGCATGCGACTGGGGGGCTCCGCCAGTCCCCCCTCCTCCCGCTCGCCGTCGCCCTTCCCTTCGCCGTGGTCCTTCTTGCCACCGACACGGCGAAGGGGGCCATCCTCCTTGCCGGTGCGGCCGGGTGCGTAATCGCGACCCTTCTCCTGCGGTCGCACTCCACCTCCCTCCGGAGGTGGGCGGGGCTCGCCGCGACGCTTCTTCTCCTGGGGGCCGCCGCATGGCTCGAGCCCGTGCGGCTTACTCCGTGACGCGGGGTCCCGGGGTCCAGCCGCGCAACCGGTTCGCGTTGGCCACGACGGTGACCGAGCTGAACGCCATGGCGGCACCCGCGATCATCGGGGAAAGGAGGAGCCCGAGGAATGGGTAGAGGACCCCGGCCGCGACCGGAATCGCCGCCGTGTTGTAGACGAAGGCGCCGAACAGATTCTGCTTCATGTTCCGGACGGCGGCGCGGGAGAGGTCAATGGCATCGGCCACGCCATGCAGCGATCCACCGACCAGGGTAATCGACCCCGCTTCGACGGCCACGTCGCTTCCACTCCCGATGGCGATCCCCACGTCCGCGCGCGCCAGGGCCGGGGCATCGTTCACACCGTCCCCCACCATCGCCACCCGCGCCCCCGCTTCCTGGAGCCTGCGCACCTCCTCGGCCTTGC
This sequence comes from Gemmatimonadales bacterium, assembly GCA_050485865.1. Classification (GTDB taxonomy): domain Bacteria; phylum Gemmatimonadota; class Gemmatimonadetes; order Longimicrobiales; family Gaopeijiaceae; genus SKNW01. The sequence continues at coordinate 8,976 of JBJHCE010000053.1, forward strand.
CGTCGGGGAGGACGCCGGCCCGTACCCGGGACGGTTCGATCCCCACTCGCGCCGCCACCGCCTCGGCGGTCCGGGGGTTGTCACCGGTGAGGAGGATCACGTCGAGCCCCGCACGCCGGAGCCGCGCGATGGCGGCGGCCGAATCCTCCTTCTCCGGGTCGGCCCAAGCAAGCACCCCCGTGGGCGTGCCGTCGACGGCCACCATGGCGGGCGTGCGACCGTCCTCGGCGAACGCATTCCAGGCCGCGTCGAGGGGCCCGGGGTCCACGCCCTGCTCCTCGAGAAGCCTTCGGGTTCCGGCCAGGATCTCGCGACCCTCGATCCGGGCCCGAACCCCGCGACCCGGAAGCGCTTCGAACGCCTCCGCCGTGGGGAGTTCGAGGCCCCGCTCCGACGCGGCGTCCACCACCGCCCGGGCGAGGGGGTGTTCGGACCCCCGCTCGGCCGCTGCGGCGAGGCGGAGGAGCCGGTTCCCCGCCTCCCCGAGGGGGCCGGATCCGTCGAGGGCGATCGCCGCATCGCCTTCGGTTCCGTGCGCGAAGAGATGCGTGAGCTTCGGCTCCCCCCGGGTCACGGTGCCCGTCTTGTCCAGGACCACCGTGGTCACTCTCCTGGCCTGCTGGAGCGCCTCCCCGCTCCGGATCAGGATCCCGCTCCGGGCCGCGTTCCCCACCGCGATCATGACCGAGATCGGCGTGGCGAGCCCGAGCGCACAGGGGCAGGCGATGACCAGCACCGAGACGGCGACCACCGTGGCGAAGTTGAGCGACGGAGAGGGCCCGAACTGGAGCCAGAAGAGGAACGCCGCCAGCGCGATCAGGACCACGACCGGGACGAACACCCCGGACACCCGGTCCGCCAGCCGCTGGATCGGCGGCTTCGAGCCCTGGGCGTCCCGGACGAGTTCCACGATCCGCGCCAGGACCGTGTCGGATCCGACGCGCACCGCCTCCATCAGGAAGGATCCGGAGGCGTTCATCGTCCCCCCGGTAACCTCGTCTCCCGGACCCTTCTCGACGGGGATCGACTCGCCGGTGAGCATCGACTCGTCGACCGCGCTTCGCCCCTCCCGCACGGTCCCATCCACGGGCACCCTCGAACCGGGTCTCACCCGGAGGAGGTCGCCGGGACCCACCTCCTCGAGAGGCACCGTGACCTCGGTCTCCCCGCGAACGAGGACGGCGGTGGGGGGGCGGAGGTCGAGGAGCCCCCGCAGCGCCTTCGACGTCGAGCCCCTCGCCCGCGCCTCGAGGGCCTGTCCCAGGACCACCAGGGTGATGATCACCGCCGTCGCCTCGAAGAAGGGATGGGCGGTCCCGGGGGGGAAGAGCCCGGGCGCCGCCACAGCCACCACGGAGTACACGAACGCGGCCCCGGTTCCCATCGCGACCAGGGTATCCATGTTCGGGGCACCCCTCCGGGCGGCCTTCCATCCCGAGGTGAAGAAGCGCCCTCCGACCCAGACAAGGATCGGAAGGGTCAGCACCCCGCTCAGCGCCCACAGCCCCTGCACCGACCCGTGGTCCAGGTGTCGAAGCCCCGGGACCCACTCGTGGTGGCCGAAGAGGAGCACGGGAACGGAAAGGGCGGCCCCCACCGCGAAGCGCCGGAACAGGCGCCGGGCCTCCGCGTCCCGGGCGTCGTCCCGGGCCTGGTCCCGGGCGGCGTCGTCCCGGTGCCCGGGGTCGTCCGCCTCTTCCACAGGGACCGGGAGCTCCATCCGGTAGCCCGCTCGCTCCACGGCCAGGGCCAGGGACTCAGGGGTGGTGACGCCCTCGCGCCACCGCACGCGTGCCTCCCCGGTGGCGAGCGAGACCTGCGCGTCCTCCACGCCCTCGGTCCTCCCCAACGCTCGTTCCACTGCGGCGGAGCAGGCGGCGCAGGTCATCCCCTCCACCGGGAAGCGGGCCTCGACGACGGGACGGTTGGGATCAGCGCTCGAGGTCGCGCGATCGACGGCTGGATCCATGGGGGTGGGCATTTGACGGCTCGGGCTCGAGGGGCGATCTTCTGAAGGGGAAGATATACCCCCCCACCCTATATGAGAAGCCCCCGTCAACGCCTCGGAGCCATCCCATGACCGACCCCGTGATCCAGCGCACCGCCTACGGGTTTTCCCGCACCGTCCCCTTCCCCCCCGCCGAAGCGGAGGCGCGCCTCCGGGAGGCGCTCTCGCAGGTCGGTTTCGGAATCCTCACCGAGATCGATGTCCGCGAGACGCTGAAGGCGAAGCTCGACGTGGACTTTCGCCCCTACCGGATCCTGGGCGCATGCAACCCGCCCCTGGCCCACAAGGCCCTGACCGCGGAGGAACAGGTGGGGCTCCTCCTCCCATGCAACGTGATCGTCTACGCAGGCGACGAGGAGGGAACCTCGGTGATCGCGGCACTCGACCCGGTAGGGCAGCTCGGCGCCGCGGGAAATCCGGCCCTCGGGGAACTGGCCCGGGACGCCGAAGCCCGGCTCGACCAGGCGCTCCGGGCCGTCTGACTACCGGGGGGCGCCTTCCACGGCCCGCTCCCGGTCCGCGTCGGCGCTCAGGATCGCCTCGAAGCCCCGTTCTCTGAGTTCCCGGACCCGTGCCTCGGCGGCGACCCGCGACGGGAACGAATCGGCCCGGACCCGGAAGAGGGGGCTCCCCTCCACCTGGACGACCCGGGCTTCGAGACCGGCCCGGCGAAGGGTCGAGGCGAGGCTCATGGCGGCGTCACGCCCCCCGAACGCGCCGAGCTGGACCGTGTACGGGCCGGTGATGGCCGCCGGCGCGGCCTGGGTGGGCTCGGGTGTGGCCGGTGGAGGCTGTACCGGGGGCGGGGCCACCGTGTCCCGTGCGGGCGGGGGCTGCGTGTTCGGCGGTGGGTCAGCGTTCGGGGGCGGGGCCTGCGTCGCCGGCGGGGGCGTGGTGGCAGCGGCGGGCGCCGCGGCGGACACCCGGGCGAGCTCTGCCCGCGCCTCCACCCGGTGCGGGCTCTCCGGGTAGTCCCGGATCAGGATCTCCAGGTACCGCGCGGCGATCTCCCGCTCGCCCCGGGCCTCGGCGCCCCGGGCGAGGCGCAGGAGCGCCTGGTCCGAATAGGGGCCTCCCGGATACTCCACCGCGAGCCGCCGGTAGAGGAGCTCCGCCCCCTCCGGGTCCACGGTGAGTCGGGCCCTGAGCCAGAGCGCCCGCTGGAAGGACCCGCGGTCCGCGCTCCCCGCCTCGGAGGTCCACCAGGCTTCCACCCGGTCCCGCGCTTCCTCGAAGCGCCCGTCCAGGAGGGCTGCCTCCACGGCGGCGAGGCCGGCCGCCGGACCCTGACCCTGGGCCGCCACCCCGGTCGGGACGGAGCCGAGCCCGAGTCCGAGCCCCACGACGAGTCCCGCCGCAGCACATCCCCGAAAGAACCTCCTGCCCCCTCGCATCACGCTGCCTCCCGATTCAGATCATGCCCGAGGATCCACGCCTCGATCAGAAGCAGGTCATCGAACCCCGATGACTTGAGAAGCCGATCCACTTCCAGGAGCCCGTCGATCGCCGAGGCGAGCTCCTCCTCGGTCCACCGCCGGGCCTGTCCCGCGTACTTCCGTGCGAGCCACCCCTGACGCGGGGGAAGGACCGCCCCGAGCGCCCGCTCACCACCGCTCCGGGCGACCCCGAGCCGGAGGAAGTGGGTGCCCAGGCCGATCACGAGCCCCACCCCCGACTCCCCGTGCTCGAGGAGGATGCGGAGCCCGGCCAGCGCTTCCCGGGTCTTTCGTTCCGCCACCAGATCGAACCACCCCCACCGGTCCTGCCGCGGGATCCGCGTGCCGGCGGCGCGGACCTCCTCGAGGGTGATCTCGCCCCCGGGATCCACCATTCCCGACAGCTTGGCGAGCTCGTTGTCGAGGAGCCCCAGCTCCGCCCCCACCGCCTGCCCGAGCGCCCGTGCCGCCTCCTCGGCAAGACGTACCCCATGAGCGGCCTCGGCCCGCTCCATGAGCCATCCGGGAAGGTCCCCGGGCCCGACGGGGCGAAACTCCACGCTCCGGGCACCGCCGGTGAGCTCCCGGTAGAACTTCGCCGTGGATCCCTGCGGCACGGTGCAGGAAAGGATGAGTGCGAGCCCCGGGGGCGGGGCGGCGACCACCTCGAGGAGCTGGTCCCGGGTCCGAGCCGAGCCCGCGAGTGCCTCGGTCTCGCGCACCACGACCACCCGCCACTCCGCCATCATGGGCGGGGTGCCCAGTACCGAGGCGAGCCGTTCCCGGTCGAGTTCGCTCCCCCTGAGGAGGTCGAGGTTGAAGTCCCGGGTCGCAGGGTCCAGGTGGGCCTCCACGAGCGCCCGGACGGCCTCCTCCTTTCGGAACTCGTCCTCACCGTGCAGATAGAAGACCCCCCCGGGCTGACTGCCCAGGGAGGCCTCGAGGGATTCGGGGATCATCGCGTTCCCGTTCGGGGAGGGGCCCCGTTTCCGGGCCCTCGCGTCACTGGATTCCGGCGCGGACGAGGCCGCCCTGTCGGCTCCGATGATACAGGGAGGAGTGCTCGTAGAGAAGGGTGTGCGACTGCACCCAGTAATCGGGCTGGATGAGCGCCGCAGGCCCCCGCGTCGAACCCGGAAGCGCTGCCGGAGCCACATGCCCGGGGGGAACCGATGCCATGATGGGCGGAAGGTTCGCCTCGGGAACCGGGAGGACCGCGTCCGCCAGGGCCCCGAAGGTCGCGGCCACCGTGAGCACGGCGGCAGCGGCGAGCCCCAGCGTCACGGGGGTCGACACGCCCGGACTCCGGCCGTGCCGGTCCTCCACCTCGCTCAGGTAGAGCCGGTGCTGGAGTCGATCGCGGAAGTCCTCGCGGTAGGTCGGGTCCGGCAGCTCCCTCAGGAGGGAGGTGCCCCGGACCACCACGTCCCGGTAGCGGCGGCAGGTGCCGCACGCCTCCAGGTGTGCCTCGAATCGCTCCCGGTCGGGGAGCGCACCCGTGTCGTCATCGTGGTACTCCGAGTACCGGTCGACGAATTCGTTGCAGTTCATGGGGAGATGCCTCGGTCCAGGTTCCGGCGTCGCGCGCCGTTACCCCCATGGTACAGGGCCCGGGGCGAACGGGTTCCCTTCCGGACTTCGTGGACGGCGAGCCCTCCTCCGGTGCAAACGAATGCCCCCTGCCGGACACTCCGTCCAGGCAGGGGGCGAAGCGGGCGGGGCGGCGTGGGGGCGCCGCTTCCGCCCGCGGGTCCGGATCCTCGGGCCGGTCAGGTCAATCGACCATCGGCGCGATGATCCGGGCGAAGTTGTTCCGGGCCCGGTTCAGTCGGCTCTTCACCGTACCCAGGTTGGTCTCGGTGATCTCGGCGATCTCCTCGTAGCTCCGCCCCTCGATCTCGCGGAGGACGAAGACGACCCTGTGATGCTCCGGGAGCTGCTGCACCGCCTCCTCCACCTTCTCCCGGAGGTGCCGCTTCCGGAAGAGGTCGTCGGGCATGGTGGTCTCGTCCTCCCACTCCAGGGGGCGGTGGTCCGCCTCCCAGTTCTTCTTGATCGTCTGGAAGAGGACGAGGGGATTCCGGGACCGGTTCCGGAGCTCGTTCTTGGCCAGATTTCCGGCGATCGTGTAGATCCAGGTCGAGAACTTCTTGGACTGGTCGAACCGGTGCAGGTGGCGGTAGACCCGGACGAAGGTCTCCTGGACCAGGTCCTGCGCCCGCTCCCGGTCCCCAACGGTCCGGTAGACGAAGTTCAGGAGCCGGTGATCGTAGCGGCGCACGAGCTCACCGAACGCACGCTGCTCACCGTCGAGGAAGCACTGGACGACCTCGCTGTCGTTGAGCTTGCCGAGCTCCTTGCGCGTCTCCTTCGCGGGAGATGCGGAGGGATCGGCTCCCGTCAGGCGGGCCCGGTCTGCGGAGGCTTGGGCGAACATGGTCGACACTCCGGTCTCGTCGGTCGCCGGGGGGTGCGCCCCCCGACCTGGCGGAGATCCCCGGGTCGGGAATCTCTGCCTTGTAGATGATGCACGTGCCGTGCCAGTTGCATCCAGCCGACCTGACCCGCGTCGTTCCTTGATCCTCGCCGGCAACGCCCGGCGGAGACGGGAAGATTGTCCCCGATCGGGGACACCTGGATTTCCCGATCGGGGACACCCCGGGAGCACGCCCCGGGGACCTCCCTTCGTCAGCCCCGTGGCGGCGCCTCCCGCCCTTCCTCGATGACCCCGGGTGCCAGGGTGGCGGCCCAGAGGAGGGCGGCCACCGACTTTCCGTCGACGATCTCGCCCGACCGAATCGCCCCGACGGCCTCCGAAAGCGGGAGCACCACCACCTCGATGAACTCGTCGCCGTCGGGGTTACGGGCCCCGGCCCGGAGCCCCGTGGCGGCGAAGATGTGGATCACCTCGTCGGTAAACCCCGGGGTCGTGTAGATCCGCCCCAGGTAGTGCACCGCCTCGGCCCGGTACCCCGTCTCCTCCTCGAGCTCCCGCATCGCCACCTCCTCCCACCCCTCTTCGGACCCGGGATCCGGCATCCCCGCCGGGACCTCGTACAGGTCCCCTCCTGCCGCGTACCGGAACTGGTGCACGAGGACGATGCGTGGATCCGGATCCGAGGGAGCGTCCAGGTAGGCCACCACCGCAGAGGCTCCCCGGTGCCGGATGAACTCGAGCTCCCCTTCGCTCCCGTCGGGAAAGCCCACCCGGTCCACCGAGAGGTTCACGATCCTTCCCTCGTGAACCGCGCGCCGCCCCAGGGGCTCGAGCACGGGGGGGCGGTCCTTCCACCCCCGGCGGGGCCCGGCAAAGGGAGGGGGCCTCCGGTCCCCGAGGGCCCACCCCTCGTCGCCTCCGCTCCACCCTCCGCTCACCGGACCTCCAGCGGGCCGAGGGCCAGCGCGTCGAGCTCCTCCCGGAGGGCCGCCGCATCCGCAACGAGCACGATGGGCGCACGCTCCGGATCCAGGTGGGAGCGGATCGCCGCGTGCGCCCCGTCCCGGGTCACTCCCCGGATCCGTTCCCGGTAGTGATGATGGGTGTCGGAGGGGAGACCCAGCGCCAGGAGCTCCGCCGCCCGGGAGGCCCGCTGCGACGCCGTCTCCATTCGCAGGGGGAAGATCCCGGCCAGGTAGTCCCGCGCCCGCTCCACCTCCTCCTCGGTGGGGCCGTCCCGGAGGAACTGGGTGAGCTCACCCATCGTCTCGCGAAGCGCCGCCCCGGTCACCTCGGTCCCCACGGCGGTGGACACGGCGAACTCCCCCCCGCGCCGCCGGAAGGTCCACCCGGAGCGCACCCCGTAGGTGAAGCCGTGCCGCTCCCGGAGGTTCAGGTTCAGCCGGCTCGTGAAGGACCCACCGAGGATCGCGTTTGCCACCACGAGGGCATGGTAGTCGTCGGTGCCCCGGGGAGGTCCGGGGTGCACGATCCGGAGTTCGGTCTGCACCGCGCCGGGCCGGTCCTTCACCACCACCGGCCGCGGCCGCCCGAGCCGCACCTCGGGGAGGCGCAGGGGCTTTTCCGGCGCCCCGCTCCAGTCCCCGAGGTGGCCCGCTGCCAGCGCCTCTGCCTCGTCCGGATCCAGGTCCCCGGCCAGGACCAGCCCCCCGCCCCCGGGGAGGAACGCCCCCCGGGCCCACGCACCCGCATCCTCCGGCCCCAGCCCACCGAGCGATGCCTCCGTCCCGAGGGCGCTCCGCCGCCAGGGGTGTCCCTCGGGGTAGAGCACGAGATCCGCCTCGTCGTCCGCCAGGTCCGACGGGTCCGCCCTCCGCTGGGCGAGGGCCGCGAGGCGCTGCCGCCGGACCCGCTCCACCTCTCTTTCGGGAAACGCCGGCTCCCGCACCACCTCGGCCAGGAGCCCCAGCGTCTCGTCCAGCCGCTCGGCGGTGCAGGTGAACGAAACGCTCGCGGCGTCCCACCCGGTGGAGACGTGGAAGCTCGTCCCCTGCCGCTCCAGCGCCTCGGCAAGCTCCGCCCCGCCCCGCCGGAGCGTCCCGCCGAGGAGGGCCTCTCCGGTGAGCCCGGCGAGCCCGGCCTTCGCCTCGGGCACGGCCGCCTCTCCGCACGCCATCACGAGGACCCCGGACACGAGAGGTACCCGCCCGTCAGGAAGGAGGCGAAGCTCGAGCCCTCCGGCGAGCCGTCGCTCCTCCACGTCGGGGAGGTGGAAGGGGCGCAGCGGTCCGGGTGCTGGGGGATGCGTCCGGTCGGGCCCGGATCCCCGGCCGCCGGTGGGGGACGGGACGGGAGCGGGGGTGGGGGGCACGGGTCGGCTCATCAGGCGGCCTCCTGGGCCGGGGTCTCGGGACGAGGCAGGTAGTGGAGGAGGGCCCGGTTCTCGGGGCGAAGCGCTCCGGCGGCAAAGCGCCGGACGTCGGCGGCGGTGACCGCCCGGAGCCGGTCCACCTCGGAGTTCAGCCGCGTCGCATCCCCGAAAAGGAGTTCATTCATCGAGAGGAGGTCGGCCCGCGTGGCGAGCTGGGCCACCTGCCGGAGGAGGCGGGTCTCCGACAGTGCCCGTGCCCGCGCGACCTCGGCCTCGGTCACGTCGCCGAGCCCCTCCACTTCGGCGAGGAGGGCGGCTTCGAGCTCGGCCGGATCCGCCCCGGGGTACCCGGTGATCCAGCTCACCATCTTCGTGCGGCCATGGACGAGGGGGTACGCGAAGGAGACCGCGTCCCGCGCGACCCCACGCTCCCGCACGAGCCGCCGGTAAAGGCGTGACGCTCGACCATCGCCGAGGATCGACGCTGCCAGGTCCGCAGCTTGAAAATCGGGATCACCAAACGGAGGAATCCGCGCTCCCAGGTACACCCGGGGGAGGGGCACGTCGGCCTCCACCACCTCGCGGCGCTCGGCGCCGATGACCGGCCCGGGATCCTCGATTCCGGGCACCGGGGGGAGGGGCCCACCTGCCGGAATCTCCCCGAACCACCGCTCCACCGCCTCGAGGGCCCGACCTGGCTCCAGGTCGCCCGCCAGGGCAAGCACCGCGTTTCCCGGCACGTAGAAGGTCCGGAAGAATTCCTCCACGTCGGCGAGCGTGGCCGCGGCAATGTCCGCCGCCTCCCCGATCACCGTGTGGTGGTAGGGATGCTCGGGGGGCCAAAGGAGGCGAAGCATGCGTTCGTCCCAGTCCCCGTAGGGCTGGTTTTCGTACCGTTCCTTTCGCTCATTGAGCACCACCCCCTGCTGGTTCTCGAGCTTCTCGGGGGTAAGCGCCTCCAGGAAGTGCCCCATCCGGTCCGATTCGAGCCACAGGGCAAGCTCGAGCTGGTGCGAAGGGAGCGTCTCGAAGTAGTTCGTCCGGTCGAACCAGGTCGTGGCGTTGAGCGACCCCCCGGCGCGCTCCACGAGCTCGAAGTGCCGGTTCTTCGGCACGTGCTTCGACCCCTGGAACATCATATGCTCGAAAAGATGTGCAAAACCGGTGCGCCCCGGGCGCTCGTTCCGCGACCCGACTCCATACCAGAGATTGACGGCTACCACGGGTACCGCCGGATCGGGAGCCAGGACCACGGTGAGTCCGTTCGGAAGCCGGTGCCGCTCGATCTCGAAATGGAGCATGGACGCCTTCGGGGGTTCGTGTTCGCGGAGGATGCCTGTCCGGGAGATGCTCGTTCGGGGGATGCGCAGGAACGGGCCGTGGCGGCGGGGCCGCCTTCCGGCCGGGTCAGGGACGGAGCATGAGCCGTTCCCGGAAGGCCGTGGGGCCGAGGGTGTTCCG
>JBJHCE010000054.1:0-18536 GCA_050485865.1 Gemmatimonadales bacterium
CCCATCGGAGAGCTCCGGGCCGGGACCCCGCCCCATCTCGTACGCATCCTCCGGAAGGCGATGCGGAAGGATCCGGCGGAACGTTTCCAGAGTGCCGAGGCGTTCCTGGCGGCACTGGACGGGGCGGGCAGCGTCCCGGCCCCCGTGCCGGAGGCCCCCGTCGCCCCCCTGGCGCCGCCTCCCACCGGACCACCGGCGGCGGCCGCGAGAGGGAAGGGGCTCCGGGACCCCCGGGTCACCGTGTCGGGACTGGGCGCCCTCCTCCTCCTCCTCCTGGTCCTGGCCGCGGTCGCGAACCCCGGGGGGATCCTGGACCCCCTCCTTTCGTCCGAGGAGGGCGCATCCTCGACCGCCTCCGCATCCCCACCTGCGGACACGGACGCGGGGGACGCCTTCCCCGACCCGGAGACCCCCGAGACCGCGCCCGCCCCGCCACCGCCACCGGATCCGGGGAACGCCGGGTTCGAGGTCATCCAGGGAGGGGCGCAGGTCGGCGTGGCGGGACGACCGCTCCCCGCGCCCGTCGTCCTCCGCCTGGTGGGTCCGGACGGCACCCCGCTCGGAGGAGAGGAGGTCCTCTTCCAGGTGGTTTCGGGAGGGGGCACCGTGGATCCGGAGCGCGGCGTGAGCGCACCGGACGGAACCCTGCTCGCCCGATGGACGCTGGGTCCCGAGGGCGAGCAGCGCCTCCGGGGAGCGGCCTCTACGGAGGCCGCCGGAGACCTCGAGATCCTCCTCGAGGCGGGGATTCGCGTTCCGGTTCCGACGGAGGTGGCGGCTGCGTTCGAGGACCCCCTCGCAGGCGAACCGGGGCGTCCCCTCCCGGAACCGGTGGAGGTCCGCCTCCTGGACGAACGCGGCGAGCCGATTCCCGGGGCACTCGTGCGCTTCGAGGCAGGGGAGGGAAGCGGGACCGCAGCTCCCTCGAGCACGCGCACCGATGCCCAGGGGGTCGCCCGTACCACGTGGACCCTGGGACCGGAGGGAGCGCAGCCTCAGCGCCTCGTCGCCTCGGCGGTGGACCGTCCCCAGGCGACCCTGACCCTCGAGGCCGGGGTCCGCCCCCTGGCCCTCGCCGTGCGCCCGGGCGTGTTCGCCGGAGGGACCCACTCCTGCCTCCTTGCCGGGAACGGGGTCACCACCTGCTGGGGAGGAAACGACGACGGTCAGCTCGGAGACGGCTCCGGGGCCCGGCGGCTTGCCCCGGGAGCGCCCCTGGGGGGCATGTCGTTTGCCCGGATGAGCGCGGGTGTCTCGCACAGCTGCGCCCTCACCGGGACCGGCGCCGCCTTCTGCTGGGGCCGGAACGACCAGGGCCAGCTCGGCGTCGGGGGGGGAGCACGAAGCGCCCCTACCGCAGTCTCCGGTGCCCCCGGCTTCACGCGGATCGCCGCGGGCCTTGGACACAGCTGCGGGCTCGCCCGCGACGGCGTCGTGCACTGCTGGGGCGGAAATGGCCGTGGGCAGCTCGGCGACGGGTCCACCGAGCGGCGCGGATCGCCCACTCCGGTTTCCGGCGATGCCCGGTTCGTCGAGGTCGTGGCGGGGTGGAACCACACCTGCGCCCTCGATGCCGAGGGGCGGGCGTACTGCTGGGGCGACGGGTCGGAGGGCCAGCTCGGGAACGGGGGCACCGGGAACGCCGCCACACCGCGTCCGGTGGCGGGGACCGCCCGCTTCCGCGCCCTTGCCGCAGGTGGAACCCACACCTGCGGGGTCAGCACGGCGGGGCGCGTTCTCTGCTGGGGGGCGAACGGCTTCGGGCAGCTCGGGACCGGAACGTCGGCCCGGGCCACCACCCCCGCTCCGGTCGCCTCCACGGGGACGTACGCCGGGGTTACCTCCGGGGGCGCCCACAGCTGCGCCCTGGACGGCGCGGGCGCCGCTTCGTGCTGGGGAAGGAACCTGTACGGCCAGCTCGGCGATGGCACCACCGAAGACCGCAACCGCCCCACCCCCGTGGTGGGGTCGCTCCGGTTCTCCGACATCCATGCGCTGGGTTCCCATACCTGCGGGCGCACCACCGACGGAAGGACCGCCTGCTGGGGCTTCAACGTGGAAGGCCAGCTCGGGGTCGGGTCCCGGGACAACCGCGCCGAGCCCACCCCCGTGGGCGGCGGCTGAGCCACGCATTCCCGGGTTGCCGCTGGCGCGGCGCAACCTCAGCTTCACGTCCATGAGACGACGAAGCGCGGGCGGGGAAACGGGGAGGTCGAAGGGAGCCTGCGCCCAGGCCGTCAGGGGCGCGCCGCTCCTTTCCGTCCTGGGGGCCCTGGTCGCCTGCGAAACCGCCGACGCTCCCCGGGCCGGCGGGCCCGACGGCGCCCTTGACAATGTCAAGGTGCTTTCCGACGCCTCCATGGAGCTCCTCGGGAGCTCCGACCAGCTCACGACGATCCGCGACCTGGAATTCGGAGCGGACGGTTCGGTCCGGGTCCTGAACTCCGGGGGGCCCTTCTTCGTGGCCTTCGTCCCGGCCACGGCGGCGCTCGACACCGTGCTGGACGCCCGCGGCGTCCTCGCCTCGCCTCGCCGGAGGGGCACTACCCGGTCGGGGCGATCCTCGCACCCCAGCCGCTCTGGGCTCCCTGTCCCGAAGGGGACCTCGCCTGGTATGACCCGGTGGAGAACCGCGTCGGGCGGGCGGATCCGGCATCGGCTTCCGCTCCGGGCAGCGGGGGGAGGACGACCGAGCCGGTGGCCCTCCCGACCCCGCGCAGGGTCCCCATGACGGCCGACGCCCTCTTCGCCTATTATCGCCCGCAGGCGGTCGCGCAGTACTCCGGCGGCCCCGTGCCGCCCGAGGAGGAGCTCCGCAGGGAGTTCGACGTGGAGTTCGCCACGTACCGGGACCGGAGAAGCCCTCTGGGGTGCCTGGTACGACGCGCTCGAGGTCCCCTACCTGGCGCGCATTCCCCTTTCCGAACTGGAGGCGTCATGAATGGAGGAAGCAGGTGGAGCGCGCGGGGGATCCGGGGGCTTGCGGCCGGCCTCGCGGGCGCGCTGGTGTTCGCGGGATGCGGCGGGGCGGGAGACGCCGCCTCGGGCTCGGTCGAGGGCGAGGGCGAGGGACCCCTGGCTGCACCACCGCGGCTCCAGGTGGGCGACTGGTGGCAGGTCGAGGTCGATCCGACCCTGGTCGGCGTGACCTTCCCGGCCACCCTGGTGGTGACCCACGTGGAGGACGGGAGCGCGAGGATCGGGATGACCCCGGAGACCTTCCGCGACGACTTCCTGGTGATCCATGTTCCTGTGCTGGGCGATGTTGACCTCGCTACCTTCGCGTGGCGCGTGATGTGGAGCGACTTCGAGGCGCTGCGCTTCCCCCTCGAGGCGGGGCGGCGCTGGAGCGCCGACTTCCACGGAAACGAGGTGGAGGCCGAGGTGACGCGGGTGGAGGGGCCCCGGGCGTGGGTGACCCTCGAGGGGCCCCGGGACCGGATCGAGCTCGTCTACGATGCGGAGGCGCGGATGATCACCGAGTTCCGGGAAGAGGCGCTGGAGCTTGGCTTCAGGGTCACCGGGCACGGGTCGGACTTCGAGGGAGAGGTGCTCTCCCTTGGCGGAATCGAGCTCGGCATGATGGAGGGCGGACCCGCGGAGGCGCCCGGGCGCTCGGAAGCGCAGGTGGAGGTGACCTCGCCGGGGAACCACGGATCGCTCTCGCTCGTGGTCTGGAACCGCGGGGTGGAGGACCAGGCGGGGCGCTACCGGATCCGGGCCACCGCCCCCGATGGAACGGTGTTCGAGCACACCTTCGAGGCAGTGCCCGGGGACCCCTCGGTACTGGTCCGCTCCTTCGGGCACGACGCGGTGCAGGGAGGCTGGCACCTGGAATTCGAGCGGGAGGGGCCGGCGCAGCTCCTGGTGGAGCTCTTTACCTACGAGCGCGAACCGGTGCGGCTTCCCCTCAGCGCCCGGTGAGTTCGCCCAGGAGGCGCGTTGCGACCCCCCCGAGGTTCGTCGCACCCCCGCCGTAATTCCGAAGGAGAATCACCGACACCCCGGCGTCGGGGTCGAAGGCCATGTGCGCGGTGTATCCAGCCACCGACCCACCATGGGATGCGATGCGGCGGCCCTCTTCATCCACCTGGACCGAGAAGCCCACCCCGTACCCGCGGGTCGGGGCGTCCGGGCCCTGCGGGGTGAGCATCTCGAGGCGGGCGGGGTCGGAAAGGACCCGGAGCCCCGGCGTCCCGCTCGCGGCGGCGGCGAAGCGGGCGAGGTCCGCCACGGTGGCGTAGACGCCCCCGTTCGGGACCTTGTACCCGCGCCCGGCGTGCTCCCGGGCCGGGGCGCTCCCGTCGATGGCTCCACCCTGGGTGCGGACGTACCCGGTGGCGAGGCGCGGGGCGAGCCCGTCGTCCACGACGAAGGTGGAACCCGTCATCCCCAGGGGCCGGAAGATCTCCTCCTCCACGAGCTCCATGAAGGGGCGGCCGGCGGCCCGGGACAGGGCGAGGCCCAGGATCCCGTAGCCGATGTTCGAGTAGAGGGTGCCCGAGCCCGGAGGCTGGGCAAAGCTCGTGGTCGGGATCGACCGGAGGACCTGCTCCTCCCACCCCTCGATGGGTCCCGAGGCCGCACCCTGGAGGCGAGGCTCCCGGATGAGGCCCGCCTGGTGGCTCGAAAGGAGTCGGAAGGTGACCCCGGCCACATGCCCGTCCGGATCTTCGAGGCCGGCAAGCTCCGGGAGGTAGCGCACCACCGGGTCGTCGAGCCCCACCACCCCCTGGTCCACGAGGCGCATGAGGAGAAACGCCGTCACGGGCTTGGAAATCGAACCGGTGCGGGAGATCGACGCCGTTCCCATGGGGATGCGTCCCTCCCGGTCGGCCCACCCGAAGGCGCCCGCCCAGACCAGGTCGCCGTCCACCGCGACCCCGGCCACGATCCCGCCCACGTCGTCTTCCGCCACGTCGGCGGCGAGGACCTGGGAGAAGCGGGAGAGGATCTGCTCCCAGGCTGGGGCGCCCAGGACCGGTGGCGCGGCGCCCGGAATCCCGGATGCCGTGGCCTGGGCGACCACCGGAGCCGGATGGGCGGCAAGGACGAGGACCGCTGTGAGGGCGGCGAGGGAAGCGAATCGTGCAGGGCTGGCCATGGCAGGGATCACTCGGGGTGGGGAGGGGAGGCGTCCTTCACCATGGCATGCCGGGTGCCGATCCGAAAGGCGAGGATCCGTGATCCTGAGCGTGGACGGCGCGTCCCCCGGAACGTACCTTCGCCCGAACGCCACCCTGGCCCCGGACTCCGTCGATCATGGCACCCTTCCTCGCCCGTCGAGCGGCCGCCGCCCTCTTCGTGCTCCTGGTTGCGCCCCTCCCGGGGGATGCGCACGAAAACCGGCGAGTGCACGAGGGCCGGATCCTGCTGGCGGCCGGGGAGCGGATCGCCTTCCCCGCGGACCTCCATTACCACCGGCTCGTCGGAACGGTGCGCGTGGTGCCGGGTTCCGGAGCGGCGGGCGACACGGGGGTCCTGCTCCGTGTCGTCCGCGCGGGAAGCGCCGACACCCTGACCCTCGCGGGGCCCGCCCATGACCTGAGGGTCAGTCGGCTCGTGCCCTGCTGTCTCGGGGTCGACTGGTCCCCGCACCTGGTCATCGTGGAGAACCCGGGGGGAGGGGCCGTCGAGGTCCGGCTTCGGCTCGTCCTCCTCCACGACGGGTTCGCCGTGATCGGGGCGAATTCCGAGCCGGGCGCCGCGATCTCGGCCCTCGGATGGTTCGGGGGGTTCGCGGCACTCTTCGGGTTCCTCCTCCTGCGCGGACCGGTCGCCTCCGGGAGCCGGGGTGGGGCGCTCGCGTGGTACCTTCGGAGCCAGGGCGCACTCTGGCTCGCCGCCTCGGCCCTCGCCGGGTGGGGAATGCTCCGCTACGGCGGCGGACCGGCGGGCGGAATCATCGCGGTGGGCGCGGATCTCCCCTGGATCCCCAATGCGATCCTCACCACGCAGGACCTGATCTTCCTCCTCCTGATGCTCCTCTGGCTACTCTCGGTGGCCCTCTGGACCGGCGCCGCCAGGCGGGGGCGCTCACGCGAAGCCCCGGAGCGCCTGCGCGTGGGGCTCGCGGGGGTGGTGCTCGGTGCCGGCTCCTTCCTCGCCGCCACGGTCTGGGCGGCGGAATACGGCCTGATCCTGGTCCCCGCCCTGGTGGGGGCCGCGGCCGCCGCCGTTCCGCTCGCCGGCGGGATCCGGTTGCTCCGACCCCACGGGGCCCGGGGCTGAAGTTCCCGAGGCCCACGTTGTGCGCCCACGTGCCCCCTCCTACCTTCGCCCCATGACCCACAGACACGCGCTTCAGACCCTTCTCGTCCTCCTCGCGGCCACGACGGCGCCCCTCCTCCTTCCGGGTGCGGCCCGTGGGCAGGACGCGCCCCCCCCCCCCCCCCCGGCCGACTGGGGGCCCGTCTCCATTGACATGGAAGACGTGCCCTACCCGCACCCCGTGTCGTACATGGCGTTCGAGCGCTTCGGGACCCCGGTCCGGATGGCGTACACGGACGTGGCCCCCACCGCCCCCGCGAACGGGCGCACGGTGGTCCTCCTCCACGGGGCAAGTTACTACGGGCTCTACTGGGCCGACGCCATCGAGGCCCTCGCCGCCGCAGGCTACCGGGTCGTGGTGCCGGACCAGCTCGGCTGGGGCCGGTCCACGAAGGCCGTGATCCCCTACTCCCTCCACCTCCACGCGGCGAACACCCGGCTCCTCCTGGAGCGGCTCGGGGTCGAGGAGGCAGCCATCGTGGGGCATTCCATGGGGGGGATGCTCGCCACCCGGTTCGCCCTCATGTACCCCGACGTCACGACCCACATGGTCATGGTGAACCCCATCGGGCTGCGTGACACCCGCCCCGGGCGCGGATGGCAGGACCCCCGCCCCGAGACCGTGTCCGACCTGGAGGCAGCGTACCGGTCGCGCCTCGGGCTCGAGCAGCGCCGGGTCGTGGAGTGGCGCCCCGAGTTCCTCGAGCACGTGCGCATCCACTACGGGTGGCTCCTCACCGACGACTGGGGTCACCTGTCCTACGTCCGCGCCCTCAATACCGCCGCCCGGAACGCCGACACCGTGGTCCACGACTGGCAGTTCGTCGAGGCACCCTCGGCCCTCATCGCCGGCGAGGAGGACGGCCCGGGCTACCCCCAGGCGGCTCGCGACGCGGTGGACGCCCTTCCGAACGGTTCCCTCGTCCTCTTCCCGAACGTCGGGCACAACCCCCACCTGGAGGTCCCGGAGCGGTTCCACGAGGCCCTTCTCAGCTTCCTCGACGCCGGCGCCCGGTGATGCCCCGCCTCCGCCCCCTCCCCCTTCTCCTCGGTGCCACGGTGGCGGCTTTCGTCGCGCCCGCCCCGGCCTCCGCCACCTGGTCCATCGTCGCCGTGGATCGCGAGACCGGGCGCGTGGTCATCGCGTCGGCCACCTGTGTGTCCCAGCGCGCGCTCCGGAGCTTCCCCTCCGAGGGGCTCTGGGATGTGCAGGCCATCGTCGTTCCCGGTCGCGGGGTCGCCGCGGCCCAGGCCGCCGTGGATCGCTCCCGGGAGAACCAGATGCTGATCCGGCAGGGCCTCGAGGCCGGTACCGACCCCCACGAGATCCTCGACCAGCTCATGGCGGACCCGGCCCGGGAGGGACGGCAATTCGCCATCGTGGACCTGTCGGGCCGCTCCGCTGCCTTCACCGGAGCCCGGAACGGAGCCGCGGCCTCCCACCTCCAGGGGGCGGTGCGGGGGACCGGGATCCACGTGTCGGTCCAGGGGAACCTCCTTGCCTCCGACGAGGTGGTCCTTGCCGCGTACCGCGCATTCCTCGGCACCGAGGGCACCCTGGAAGACCGGGTCATGGCGGCCATGGAAGCGGCGGACCGGGCCGGGGGGGACGCCCGCTGCATGTGCACCACGGCCCCGGTTCCGGACGCCCCCTGCGCGCACCGCACCGCCCACGTGGCCTACATCCTGGCCGCAGGTCCGGATGACCCATCGGACCCGGAGCACCACGCCCGGGGCTCGTGGTCCCTCTTCCTCCACGTGACCGACGAGGACATCACCCCGGAGGAGAACGCGAACCCCGTGGTGACCCTCCGGATGCGCTACGACGCCCTGCTTGCCGGGGGGCGCGCCGGGGGCGGCTGACCACCCGGTCGCCAGGGCATGGGGTCCGGGCTCAACGCCCCTCGAGCGTCTCCCTCAGGAACGCCACCGTCCGGGGCCAGGCACCCTCGGTGGCCCGGAGGTTCGCCCCGTCGCGACCGTCCTGCTGGCGCAGGAAGCCGTGTCCCGCCCCGGGGTAGATCTCCACGTCGAAGCGCCCCCCGATGCGGTCCATGACGGCCCGGGCCGGGTCGATGGTGACGTTCACCCGGGCGTCGTCCTCCCCGTAGAGCCCGAGGACGGGGGCCCGCACCGCCGCAACCCGCTCGTCCGGGGGGGAGGACCCGTAGTAGACCACCGCAGCTCCGAGCTCCTGCCAGGCCGTGGCCATGGTAAACGACGCGGTGCCCCCCCAGCAGAACCCGAGCATGGCCACCGCGTCGGTAGCGGCAGGTAGCCCGGTCCCGTAGGCGGCCGCACCACGGAGCCGGCGTTCCACCTCGGCGGGGTCGAGGGCACGCACGAGGGCGGTGGCTTCCTGCTGCTCCACCCCCTCGGTGCCCCGACCCCCGGGGGCCTTCCCGCTCAGGAGGTCCGGCGCCACGGCAATGAACCCGTCGGCGGCGAGCTGGTCCGCCACGGCCCGGATCCAGTCGGTGAGCCCGAAGATCTCGTGGATCACCACCACCACCGGGGCCCTCTCGGGCCGTTCCGGGTAGACGACCCATGCGCGGACCGGGTCTTCCGCCCCGGACGCACCGGCGTCGTACGTCACCCATTCGCCGTGGCGCGGTGAGGCATTGAGCCGGTCGAGTGCCTGGTCTGCGCCGGCGGGAAGGGCCTGGCCCGCAACCCCGAACGGAAGGAGGAGGAAGAGGGCGGCCGCCGAAACGAAGGTGCCCGGGCATCGGGCAGGGGAGTGCGTCATCGAATGAACTCCGGCTGAGGGACCCACCGCGTCGACCCGGCAGGGGTCTACACCACCTGCACCGACTCAGGATCCACCACCGCCTCGGGAAAGCGCATACCGAGTCCCTCGAGGGTCTCCACGAGCACCCGGGCCACCACCAGGTTCCGGTACCACTTGGAGTTGGCGGGGACCACGTACCAGGGTGCCCACGGGGTGCTCGTGCGCGAGAGCATGGCCTCGAAGGCCTCCTGGTACGCATCCCAGAGTGCACGGTCCTCGAGGTCACCGGGGTCGAACTTCCAGCGCTTCGTCGGGTCGTCGAGGCGGGACTGGAGGCGCTCCCGCTGCTCCTCCTTCGAGATGTGGAGGAAGAACTTGAGGATCGTCACCCCCTCGTCCGCGAGCATCCGCTCGAAGTCGTTCAGGTGCCCGTAGCGCCGCTCCCAGACCTCCGTGGGCTGGAGCCCCCGCACCCGCACGGCGAGGACGTCCTCGTAGTGGCTCCGGTTGAAGATCCGGATCTCGCCCCGGGCCGGGACCTCCGCGTGGATCCGCCAGAGGTAGTCGCGGGCCAGCTCGGCGCGTGTCGGGGCCTTGAAACTCGAAACCTTGACCCCCTGGGGGTTCACGCTCCGGAAGACGTGGCGGATGACCCCGTCCTTTCCCCCGGTGTCGATGGCCTGGAGCACCACCAGGAGCCGGTGCTTCCCCTCGGCATGGAGGAGCTCCTGGAGTTCCCTGAGACGCCCGGTGAGCTCGTCCAGGTATTCCTGGCCCAGGGCCTTCTTCCCTTCGAAGGTGAGGCGCTCTCCCGGATCGTGCTCGGAGAGCGACACCTCGCGGTCGGTCGGAACCCGGTAGCGCTCCATCCGGTCAGCGCCTGAGATGCACGAGGATCGCCCCGCCCGTGTGGCCGGTCCCGAACCGGGTCGTGGCCTGCGAGGCGCTCAGGTACTCGACCTCGCGCACGAGCCCCACGTCCAGCGTCCGGAGCGCGTCCAGCGACGACTCCCGGATCCCGTTCACGTACACCACCGGGAAGCTGGACCCGGGGTTCTGGATCGACTGGGTCCCCCGGCCCCGGAGCCAGCTCGGGCGGAGCTGCTGGATCAGGTCGTAGGCCGAGCGCGCCGTCGAGGCCTCCACCTGCTCCTGCAGGATCGGCCCCGAGCTTGGACCCCGTGACCCGGTGGCGGGCGACGCGCACCCGGCCATGAGAAGGACCAGGGAACCGGCCAGCAGTGCGGAGGGGGGTGAAATGTGCCGCATGGGGTCAACCTACTACCGTACTCCGGGGGATGCGAGCATTCTCGCCCCGCCCCCCTCAGCCGACGCGGAGCCGAGCCTGAAGGGTCTCGGCGTCCAGGAGGTGCAGGGCATCGTGGAAGCGGGGAAGAAAGCTCCCCGGGCCCGCCGCACCCTCCCGGGCCACCTCGCCGGCCACGGCCATGACGGCCATGGCGTGGACGGCGGCTTCGAAGGGGTCGGGATTCACCGCGGCGAAGGCGCCGGTGAGGGCCGAGGCGGTGCATCCCATCCCGGTGATCCGGGCCATCAGCGGGGTGTCGTTCAGGATGCGCACGGCCCGGCTCCCGTCGGTGATCCGGTCCGTGGCCCCGCTCACGCTCACCACCGTGCCCAGGGCGAGGGCGAGCGCATCCGAGGGCCCTCCTGCCTCCTCGGCGGCCACCGTTGCATCCACCCCCTTTCCTCCTCCCTCGGCCCCGGCCAGGGTGAGAATCTCGGACGCATTCCCACGGACCACGGAAGGTCCCACCCGTGTAAGAAGCTCCATCGCCACGTCCGTGCGGTACCGTGACGCGCCGGCCCCTACCGGGTCCAGGACCACCGGGGTCCCGCGCCGCCGGGCGGCTGCACCTGCCCGGTGCATGGCGGCGACCCACGGGGGACTCAGCGTCCCGATGTTGAGGACGAGGGCCGAGGCGAGGGCGGCGAGGTCGTCCATCTCCTCTTCCGCGTGCGCCATCACCGGCGATGCGCCAAGGGCGAGAAGCGCGTTCGCCGTCGGCTCCATGACGACGAAGTTCGTGATGTTGTGCACCAGGGGGGCGTCAGATCGGACCCGCTCCAGGTCACGAACCAGGGAATCGAAAAGGGAGGATCGAGGGTCCATGACGATGGGGGTGCTGGAGGCGGTGAAGGGGGCGACATCGGAGGAGCCGGCCCGGAGTCCCAAGCTGAGTGTCTTCCTCGTGACCCGCAACGAGGAGGCGCACCTGGACGAAGTCCTGACCTCGGTCGCAGGCGCCGACGAGATCGTCGTCGTGGACTCGGGGTCGACCGACGCCACCGTGGCGATTGCCCGGAGGCATGGTGCGCGGGTCATCGAGCGGCCCTGGCCCGGGTACGCCCGCCAGAAGGCATTCGCCATGGAGCAGTGCACCCACGACTGGGTCCTGAACCTGGACGGCGACGAGGTACTCCCCCCCGGAGGCCTCGATCGGATCCGGGAGCGGATCGGCCGGGGTGACGTGGACGGACTCTACCTCCCCCACGACGACCTCTTCATGGGGGCGCCCCTTCCCGGGCAGCACCTTCACCGGGGATGCCGGGTGTACCGGCGGAGCCGAGCGAGGTGGGACACGAGGCGGCACGTGCACGAGCACGTAGACGTGGCGGGCCCCACCGAAGACATCGACGTGGTCCTCCTCCATTACGGGCACGATCGGGCACCGGTGTTCATGGAGAAGCTCTCCCGGTACGCGGAGCTCAAGTCTCGCCAGCGAGAGGAGCAGGGAAGGGGGTTCTCGAACTTCAGGCTCTTCCTCGGCTTCCCCCTGGTCTTCCTGAAGCACTGGCTCGTCGGGCGCATGTTCCTCGGAGGGCGCAGGGGGTTCATCAAGGCCTGGATGAACGCGAGTTACGCCTTCCTCACCGAGGCGTACCTCTACGAGTCCGATTTCCGGGCGCGCCGGGCGAAAGAGCGGCCGGACCCTTTCGGGGAGGATCGGGGGTAGCCCTGCGCGACCCCAGACCCGCACCTCCCATCCGGAGCCCCCTCCCGTGAAGACCTCCGATCTCTTCGTTCGATGCCTCGAGGCCGAGGGGGTCCGATGGGTGTTCGCCGTACCGGGAGAGGAGAACCTGGACCTCCTGGAGTCGCTCCGGGGCTCCGACGTGCAGCTCGTCGTGGTCCGGCACGAGCAGGCCGGGGGGTTCATGGCGGCCACCGTGGGGCGCCTCACCGGACGGCCCGGCGTGGCGCTCTCGACGCTGGGCCCCGGGGCCACGAACCTCGTCACCGCCGCCGCGTACGCCCAGCTCGGGGGAATGCCCCTCGTCATGATCACCGGGCAGAAGCCGGTACGCGAGAGCAAGCAGGGCGCGTTTCAGATCCTCGACGTGGTGGGGATGATGGAGCCCCTCACGAAGTTCACCCACCGGGTGGTGAGCGGCGGCTACCTTCCGGCCCGGGTCCGGGAAGCGTTCCGGCTGGCCGCCGAGGAACGCCCGGGGGCGACGCACCTGGAGCTGCCGGAAGACGTGCTCCGGGACCACGCCGAGGTGCGTCCTCTGGCACCTTCCGACGTCCGCATCCCCCACGCCTCGACGGAGAGCCTGGAGCAGGCGGCGGAGCTTCTCCGGGGGGCCCGGCGCCCCCTCGTGGTGATCGGGGCCGGGGCGAACCGGACGCGGGCATGCGACAGCCTCGAGGCGTTCGTCCACCGCCTCCGCATCCCCTTTCTCACCACGCAGATGGGGAAGGGGGTGGTGGACGAGACGAGCCCCTTCTACCTGGGCACGGCGGCACTCTCCTCCGGCGACTTCGTGCACCGGGCGGTGGAGGCGGCGGACCTGATCCTGAACGTGGGGCACAGCGTGATCGAGAAGCCCCCCTTCCTGATGCGGGACAACGGGCTCACCGTGATCCACCTGGACTACCGCCCGGCCCAGGTCGACCCGGTCTACTTCCCGCAGGTGGAGGTGGTGGGAGACATCGCGTGGAGCCTTGCGCGGCTCGGGGAGTCGGTGGCGCCCCGGCGGGAGTCCGAGATGGCGCGGCTCCTTCCCCTCGTGGAGGCCTCGAGGGAGCACTTCCGGGTGCGGGCGGCAGACGAGGCGTTCCCCCTCCGCCCGGAGCGGGTCGTGGCCGACGTGCGCCAGGCGGTGCCCCCCGAGGGGATCGTGACCCTCGACAACGGGATGTACAAGCTCTGGTTCGCCCGGAACTACCCCGCCCGGGGTCAGAACACCCTCCTCCTCGACAACGCCCTGGCCACGATGGGGGCGGGGCTCCCGTCGGCCATGGCGGCGAAGATGGTCCACCCGGAGCGCCCGGTCGTGTGCGTCACCGGCGACGGGGGGCTACTCATGAACGGGCAGGAGCTGGAAACCGCGGTCCGACTGGGACTTGACCTCGTGGTTCTCGTGCTTCGGGACGACGGATACGGAATGATCCGGTGGAAGCAGGAGGAGATGGGGCTCCCGGACTTCGGGCTCTCCTTCGGGAACCCCGACTTTCCGGCGTGGGCCCGGGCCTACGGCGCCGAGGGGCACCGGGTGTCGGAGGCGGGGACCCTCGCTCCCCTCCTCGCGGACCTCCTGGAGCGCCCCGGGGTGCACGTGGTGGACGTTCCGGTGAGCTACGAAGACGACCACCGCACCCTGAACGAGGAGATCCCCCGGCTCGCCCGGGCGGTTTCCCTCGACCTCGAGGCCGACTGAGCCATGGACACGCCCACCCCACGCATTCTCGGCCTTCACCACCTGACGGCCACCGTCGACCGCGCCCAGGAGGACCTGGACTTCTACACAGGGGTCCTGGGGCTCCGGCTCGTGAAGCAGACGGTGAACTTCGACAACCCCAGGGTCTACCACTTCTACTACGGCGACCGGGCCGGGTCCCCCTCGACGCTCATGACCACCTTTCCCTACGGCCTCGAGGGGGTGCGGCAGGGGGTCCAGGGGGCGGGGCAGATCACGACCACCGCCTTCTCCGTGCCCACCGGGTCCCTCCCGGAGTGGACCGCCCGCCTCCAGGAGGCCAGGATTCCGTTCGAGCGGGAGGCCGACCCCTTCGGCACCCCCACGGTCGTGATCCGGGACCCGTCGGGGCTCCGCCTCGCCCTCGTGGCATCGGAGGGGGATGCACGGGAGCCCTGGCTGGGCCTCCCGGGAGGTGGCGCTCCGGACCTGGGTGCCGGCCTCGCGATCCGGGGCCTCACCGGACCCACCCTCGCCGTACGCAACGTGGAGCGCTCGGAGCGCTTCGCCCGGGAGCTGCTCGGGCTCGAAGTCGTGTCGCGCGCCGGTGCGCACGTCCGCCTGGGCGCCCCGGGTGCGGGAGGAGCGCCGGGCTCCTTCCTGGACTTCGCCCCGGCGCCTTCGTCCGTCCCCGACGCGGTGAACGGGATCGGTACCGTCCACCACGTGGCGCTGGCCGTGGCCGACGCCTCGGTTCAGCTCGCCTTCCGGGAGCGCCTTCTCGCCGGAGGTGCGAAGGTGACCGAGGTGAAGGACCGGAAGTACTTCCAGTCCATCTACTTCCGCGAACCCGGCGGGGTTCTCTACGAGATCGCCACCCTTGGCCCGGGGTTTGCGGTGGACGAGGCGGATGCGGAGCTCGGCCGGAACCTCCGCGTACCCGACCCGGTGGCCCACCGCCACGACGAGATCGCCCGACACCTGGAACCCATCACCCTCCCGGAGCACTGAGCCCATGGAGCCCCACGGAAGCCGCCCCGTCGTCCTCGATGGCACCCCCCTGGATGAGGCGAAGGTCGCCATGATCCTGGTCCACGGGCGGGGCGCGAGTCCGGAGAGCATCCTGGAACTGGCCCACGCCCTCGAGCCCGAGGGGTTCGCGCTCCTGGCACCTGCGGCCGCGGGGAACACCTGGTACCCCCATTCGTTTCTCGCCCCCACGGAAATGAACGAACCCGGGCTCACCTCGGCGCTCGGGGTCCTCGCCGGGCTCGTGGAACGCTGCGCCGCCGAGGGGATCCCGAGGGAGCGTATCGTCCTCATGGGGTTCTCGCAGGGCGCCTGCCTGGCCTCCGAGTTCGCCCGGAGAAACCCGGGCCGCTACGGCGGGATCCTGATCTTCAGCGGCGGGGTCATCGGCCCCCCCGGCACGGACTGGGACACCTCCACCGGCGACTTCGAAGGGACCCCGGTCTTTCTCGGATGCAGCGACGTGGACCACCACGTCCCGGTGGAGCGCGTCCACGACACCACCCGGGTCTTCGAGGCCATGGGCGCCAGCGTCGACACCCGGATCTACCCGGGAATGGGGCACCTCGTGAACGCCGACGAGGTGCGGGCCGGGCGGGCCCTCCTGGAGGAGGTCCGGAGCGCCGCCACCTCCTGAGGGGCGTTGATCGTATCAACACCGGTTGATATCTCAGGGAATGAAGCCCGCCCTTCCGGGTCCTCCGGCCCTTGCCGCCACCTTCTCGGCGCTCTCCGACCCCACCCGGGTCGAGCTCCTGCGCATCCTGGCCCGGGGTGAGCAGTGCGTCTGCGCGGGGCGCTGCGCCTGATCCCGGCACCCCGGCAGGGGACCCCGGCACGGGACGGCGGTTCGGATCGGTTGCTTCCAGGCAACGGGATGCTCCTCACGTGGACGTCCGGACCTCCGCGTTCTGCCGTCCGTCCGGACCGCAGGGATCGTGAAACCGGTCGGACCGGGGCTACCTCCCGCCTTCCAGCGCGTAGAGCGCGACGAGCTCCACCCCCATCTCGCCCGCCATGACGCCCAGGACGAAGCCACTGCCGATGTGGGTTGGCTCGAGGTTGAAGGGGAGTTCGAGCGTGTTCAGGAAGCGCCCTTCCGCATCGTACACGTCCCACGGGGCGACGGCGGGGCGGTCCTCGAGCCACCGGGAATCGAGATGCCCCTGTTCGACGAGGTCCCAGAGCCAGGCTTCGCCTCCGGTGCCCAGCCCGGGGGTCCAGCGCACCCAGATCGATCCGTCGTCGGCCACGATGAGGGCAGCCACGTGCTCGATCGAATCGGGCATCGGGATCATGGCCCTCAGTTCCTCGAGCTGCTGTTCGATCGCCGGGTACCCCAGCATTCCACCGAGCTCGCGGAACCTGTCAGCCCAGGACTCCCAGGTTCCCCATTCGCGAGCCTGGCTGAAGGGGTCCGGCGCGATGCGACGATCCGGGCGCTCGATCCGGAACGCCTCGGCGCCCGTCTCGAGATCGATGACCTCGAACCCGTATCGGTCCGTTCGGGCGTAGACGAGCCGTGGGGGCGTCGCCCCCACGGCGAACAATCCCCGCGTCCAGAAGGGGACGTGTGCCCAGACCACCCCGAACCCCGTCGCGCTCCGGAAGCGGAACCACCATGCGCTCTGCTGGACGGGTTCCCCGAGCAGCACGGGCTCCTCCCATCGGTCATCGAAGCGAAGGACGGGAGCCGTGACGGTAAAGGGTCCAGTCTCGTCGGGGGGCGGCGCGTCTCTACACGGAATCATGAGGCGCCAGGAACCCGCGAACACGGGGCTCGCGTGGCAGTCCGACGAGAAGCGCCAGCCCGGGGCGCGGGAGAACAGGCCGGCATAGTCGGTCCGCTCCGTGCCCAGGACCGTGCCATCAGCGGCGAAACGCGTGAGGCCTGAGAGGTCCTCGGCCTCGAGGCTTCCGTCCGGGGCGAGGCGGAGCGCCAGGGGTCTTCGGAGCTCGCCCGGACCGTCGCCGGGGCCACCGACGGAAGCGAGCCACGCCCCGTCGGGCGCGAAGAACGACAGCACGGAGGACATCTGGTCCAGGACGGCGATCCCTCCGTCGGGGAGGAGGACCGCACCCACGACCTTGCCGAACGCGTGGCCGGCTCGCCCCGAATCGTCCCCCAGCACGAGGGTCGGCGCGGTCGCCAGTCGGAGCGCCGAGGAGCCTTCGAGCACCGGCTGCAGGGCCAGGGCATCCCCTGAAGTCCCCGGGCCTTCGGACGTCCCGCCCGGGGGCGCGCCGTCGGGATCGGCGCACCCCGCCGCGAGGAGCGTGCAGACGAGGAGCGTGCAGAGGCGGGGGCCGACGGACGAGCGCCGGACCTGGATGGTTCGCACAGGCGCCGACGGAGCCGCCGTCCCCCGCCCGGTCACGATACGTAGACGGCCTCGGCGACGCCCGTCGGGGTCCGAACTCGGGATCGGGGTGAGAGCTCCCATCACGAGGCCCAGGACTGTGATGCGTATCGTCGTGACCTCCATCTTGCGTTCCGGCTGCGTTCAGCAGTCCGGGTGGCACGATACCGGCCTCCAAGGGGGTCCGGCAAGGCCGGAGGGTCCCTCGCCGACGTGGTCCGACCGGAGAGGAGCCGGACCCTGAGGCTCGTTGACTACATCAACGCCCGTTGATATATTGGGGAATGAAGCCCGCCCTTCCGGATCCTCCGGCCCTTGCCGCCACCTTCTCGGCGCTCTCCGACCCCACCCGGGTCGAGCTCCTGCGCATCCTGGCCCGGGGTGAGCAGTGCGTCTGCGACCTCCAGGGAACGATGGATGCGGCCCAGTCCCGCCTCTCCTTCCACCTGCGGAAGCTCAAGGACGCGGGCCTCGTCACCCACCGAAGGGAAGGGCGGTGGTCCTACTACGGCCTCGACCCCGACGCCCTGGCCCGGCTCTCCGACGCCCTGGCCGAGGTCGAGGCCCTCGCCCGAAGCGGAGCGGGGCACCCGGCCGCCTGCGCCTGCGTGGGGTGCTGCGCCTGATCGAATCGACCGACCCCGTCGCGGCGCGTTTTTTTTATGCCAACATGGATCAACTTTTCTTGATATGGTATGAAACGATGACCGACGATGCGAAGGACCCCGTAGTGGTCGTGGGGGCGGGACCCGTGGGGCTCGTGGCGGCGGCGCACCTGGCCGATCGGGGGGTGGAGTTCCTCGTGTTCGAGGCAGGGGACGCCCCGGCTGCCTCGATCCGTGAATGGGGGCACGTGCGCCTCTTCACCCCCTGGCGCTACCTGACGGACCCGGTGGCGGACCGCCTTCTGGCGGAAGCGGGGTGGACCCCCCCGCCCGAGGACGACCACCCCACCGGGGCCGAATTCGTGGCCCGGTACCTGGACCCCCTGGCCGCGCGTCCGGAGATCGCGCCCCGGATCCGCACGGGGGTGCGGGTCCACCGGATCGAAGGGCCGGCAGGGAGCGTGGAAGGAGGGGGCTCGTTCACCGTCCACGCCGAGGCGCGTTCCCCCAACCGCGGTCGCCGTCCCCTCCGGATCCGCGCTCGGGCCGTCCTCGACGCCTCCGGAAGCTGGCGCACGCCGAATCCCCTGGGAGGGCGGGGCACCCCCCTTCCGGAGGAGGTGGACGACCCCCGGATCGTCCGGGGAATCCCCGACGTGGCGGACGCGGAGGCCCCGGGCTACCGGGGACGTCGGATCCTCGTGGCGGGAAGCGGGCACTCGGCCCTCCACCTCCTCCGGGAGCTCCTCCGTCTGCAGGCGGAGAACCCCGCGACCGAAGTCACCTGGCTTCTTCGGCGACCCCTGGCAGGGCGGGTGTTCGGGGGCGGAGACGCCGACGCGCTGCCCGCCCGGGGGGCCATCGGCCAGAGCGTCC
>JBJHCE010000055.1:0-18014 GCA_050485865.1 Gemmatimonadales bacterium
CTGGAGACCCGGGTCATTCCCTGCGACGAGGTCCTCCTCGCCATTGGCCAGGAGACGGCCTTCCCCTGGATCGAGCGGGACATCGGGATCGACTTCAA
The DNA here is from genome assembly GCA_050485865.1 of Gemmatimonadales bacterium. GTDB lineage: Bacteria > Gemmatimonadota > Gemmatimonadetes > Longimicrobiales > Gaopeijiaceae > SKNW01. The sequence goes on from JBJHCE010000055.1 coordinate 99, forward strand.
CCGCCAGGACATGCCCGAGGTGGACCGCATCACCTTCGAGTCGACCCGTCCCGGGGTCTTCTTCGGGGGGGATGCGGCGTGGGGGCCCGAGAACATCATCTGGGCGGTGGAGCACGGGCACCAGGCGGCGATCTCCATCGACCTCCACTGCCAGGGCCGCTCCGTGCGGGAGCGGCCGCCCCGGGGGCAGAACCTCGTGAGCGTGAAGATGGGGCTCCACGAGTGGAGCTACTCGAACGCCTACGACGAGGCCCGGCGGGCGGAGATGCGTCACGCCGACCTGGCGGAGCGCCTGGCCTCGATGGAGGTGGAGGCGGAGCTGGGGTTCGACCTGGAGCGGGCCTGCCGCGAGGCGGAGCGGTGCCTCAACTGCGACATCCAGACGCACTTCACCGGCCCGCTCTGCATCGAGTGCGACGCCTGCATCGATGTCTGTCCCCTGGACTGCCTCACGATCACCGCGCACGGCGAGGAGCATGAGCTCCGGGGGCGCCTCACCGCCCCGGCGCTGAACCTCGAGCAGCCCCTCTTCGTGTCGGGCGGGCTCCCCCACACGGGACGGGTCATGGTGAAGGACGAGGACCTCTGCATCCACTGCGGGCTCTGCGCCGAGCGGTGCCCCACGGCGGCCTGGGACATGCGGAAATCGGAACTCCTCGTTCCCCTCGCGGGGCTCGCCGCCGGGGAGCGCCACCCGGACCGCCAGGGGCAGGGTCAGGGGGTCGCCCGGTGAGCGGGGTGAACGACTTCGCCTTCAAGATGGCCACGGTGAACGGCACCGGGTCGGCGAGCGCGAACGGCCTCCTGATGAAGGCGATCTTCCGGATGGGGGTGCCGGTGTCGGGGAAGAACCTCTTTCCGTCGAACATCCAGGGGCTCCCCACCTGGTACGAGATCCGGGTGAGCGGCCGGGGACACACCGCCCGGCGGGCCGAGTTCGACCTCATGGTGGCCATGAACCCGGCCACCTACGCCCAGGACGTGGCCGAGGTCAGGAGCGGCGGATGGGTGCTCCACGACGGAAGCTGGCCCCTCCCCCCTGCGCTCCTGAGGGAGGATGTGACCTTCTTCGGCGTTCCCCTGGCCCGGATGCTCGCCGAGCGCTTCGAGGCGCCCCGGTCGCGGGTGCTTCTCAGGAACGTGGGGTACGCCGGGGTCCTGGCCGGACTCCTGGGGCTGGACATGGCGATCATCGAGGAGCTCCTCACCGAGACGTACGGGCGGAAGAAGGCGCTCCTCGATGCGAACTTCGAGGTGGTGCGGATGGGGCGGGACCATGCCCTCGAGCACTTCGACTGCCCCCTTCCCATCCGGCTGGAGCCCATGGACGGGACCCGGGGGCAGGTCATCATCGACGGGAATTCCGCCGCGGCCCTCGGGTGTGTCTACGCCGGGGCCACGGTGGCGGCCTGGTACCCCATCACCCCCTCCACCTCCATGGTGGACGCCTTCTCCACCTTCTGCGAGACGATGCGGAAGGACCCGGAGACGGGGAAAAGCCGGGTCGCGATCCTCCAGGCGGAAGACGAGCTCTCCGCGGTGGGGATGGTCATTGGCGCCTCGTGGGTGGGGGGGCGGGCCTTCACCGCCACGAGCGGGCCCGGGATCTCCCTCATGAGCGAGTTCATCGGGCTCGCGTACTACGCCGAGATCCCCGCGGTGATCTTCGACATCCAGCGCACCGGGCCCTCCACCGGGATGCCCACCCGGACGCAGCAGGGCGACCTGATGCTTGCCGCCTACGCCTCCCACGGTGACACGAAGCACATCGTGCTCTTTCCCTCCGACCCCCGGGAGTGCTTCGAGATGGCGGTGCTGGCCTTCGACCTGGCCGAACGGTACCAGACGCCGGTCTTCGTCCTCTCCGACCTGGACATCGGGATGAACGACTGGGCGGTGCCCGAGTTCTCCTGGGACGATGCGTGGCGCCCGGACCGGGGGAAGGTGCTCTCGGCGGAGCAGCTCGAGGGCATGGAGCGCTTCCACCGCTACCTGGACGTGGACGGCGACGGGATCGCCGCCCGCACCCTCCCCGGGACCCATCCGAAGGGGGCCTTCTTCACCCGGGGGTCGGGGCACGACCGCTTCGGCCGGTACACCGAGGACGCGGCGGCCTACACCGAGGTGATGGAACGCCTGGCCCGGAAGGTGAACGGGGCCCGCGAGCGGATCCCCGCCGCCGAGGTCGAGGCCACCGGGGCGCGGCTCGGGATCGTGACCCTCGGGGGGTGCCGGGGGGCGGTCCTCGAGGCGCGCGACCTCCTGCGGGACGAGGGGATCGACCTGGACGTGCTCCGGGTCCGGGGCTTCCCCTTCGGCCCCGAGGTCGGGGCCTTCCTCGAGGCCCATGACCCGGTCCTCGTGGTGGAGCAGAACCGGGACCGGCAGCTCCTTTCCCTCCTCGTGCTCGAGTGCGGAGTCCCCCGGGAGAAGCTCGTGCCCATGGGCAGCTTCGGGGGGATGCCCATGAGCGCCGCCGAGGTCGTGGCGGGGGTGCGGGGCGTCCTCGAGGCGAGGGCCGCATGAGCCCCACCGCGAAGCCGAAAATCCGCCACCCGGGGCTTCCGCGGAATGCCCTGGGGCTCACCCGGCGGGACTACGAGGGGGCGCCCTCCACCCTCTGCGCCGGGTGCGGGCACGACTCCATCACTGCCGCCCTCATCGAGGCGGCGTGGCAGCTCGACCTCGAGCCCCACCGGGTGGCGAAGCTCTCCGGGATCGGCTGTTCTTCCAAGACCCCCACCTACTTCATGGGGGACGCCCACGGCTTCAACTCGGTCCACGGGAGGATGCCCTCCATCGCCTCCGGGGCGAAGGCGGCGAACCCGGCCCTCACCCTCATCGGGGTCTCCGGCGACGGCGACTCCCTGGCCATCGGGCTCGGGCAGCTCTCCCACGCGATCCGCCGGAACGTGGACATGCTGTACCTGCTGGAGAACAACGGGGTCTACGGCCTCACGAAGGGGCAGTTTTCCGCCTCCGCCGACCTGGGAAGCCGGACGAAGCGGGGGGCGGTGAACCGGCAGGAGCCCATCGACCCGGTGCTCCTGGCCCTCACCCTGGGGGCCACCTTCGTGGCCCGGAGCTTCTCCGGCGACAAGGCCCAGCTCGTGCCCATCCTGAAGGCGGCGATCCGCCACCGGGGCTTCGCCCTCGTGGACGTGATCTCGCCCTGCGTGGCCTTCAACGACCACGAGGGCTCGACCAAGAGCTACCGGTACACCCGCGACCACCTGGACGAGGCGGTGGCGGTGGACCTGGTGCTTCCCATGGCCGAGATCACCACTTCGTACGGGCCCGGATCGGCGCGCACCGTCCGGCTCCACGACGGAAGCACGGTCCGCTTCCGGAAGATCCCCGAGGACTACGACCCGGGAGACCGCGACCAGGTTCTCGCCTGGATCCGGGCGCGGCAGCGGGAGGGGGAGATTCCCACCGGGCTCCTCTACCTCAGGACCGACGCTCCGGACATGCAGGAGCTCCTGGACACGGTGGCGACCCCCCTGGTGGAGCTTCCCTTCGAGGCGCTCTGCCCCGGAAAGGACGTGCTCGCGGAGGTGATGCGCGGGTTCCGGTGAGGGGGCCGGATTCGGGCGGTTGTCGCTGAATCGTGACATCAATGACCACGAGCGGTGACCCGGGCTGGATAGCGTGGAGGGCCTCCTTGCGGCACCTCGGCCGCAACCGCGCGATTCCCTTCCGGAGTTTCCATGCGAATCCACCAGCGTTCGCTCCTTTCGGCGTTGCCGGCACTGTTCGCCGCACTGGCCTGTGCCCTCCCCGCTTCGGCCCAGACCGGCACGGTCGCGGGTCAGGTTCTTGACGATCGATCCGGTCTCGTGCTCCCTGGAGCGTTCGTGACGGTGGAAGCGTCGTCCCGGGCGGTCCTGAGTGACCGGGCCGGCCGCTTCACCCTGGTCAACCTTCCCGCCGGCGCCCAGGTCGTGGTCGTGCGCTACATGGGGTACGCCGAGGCCCGCCAGGCCGTGACGGTCCCATCCGGAGGCTCGGCGACCCTGACCTTCCGACTCATTCCGGAAGCGGTGGCCGTGGCCGGAATCGACGTGGTCGGGACCCGCGACGGGCAGGCTCGGGCGCTCCAGCAGCAGCGCTCCGCCCCGAACATCACGAACGTCGTGGCCGCCGACCAGATCGGCCGCTTCCCCGACGCCAACATCGGCGACGCCATGAAGCGGATACCTGGAATCGCGATGACCGTGGACCAGGGTGAGGCCCGCTTCGGGCTGATCCGGGGCACGGAACCCCGGCTCAACTCCGTCACCCTGAACGGTGAGCGGGTTCCCTCCGCCGAGGGGCAGGTTCGCGAGGTCCAGCTCGACCTGGTCCCCGCCGACATGGTCCAGTCCATCGAGGTCAACAAGGCGGTGACGCCCGACATGGATGCCGATGCCATCGGCGCCTCGGTGAACATCGTGACCCGGCAGGACCCCCCGGGGCGGCGCATCTCCGCCACGCTGGGGAGCGGGTACAACGCCCTCTCCGAGCGCGGCATGGTCCTGGGCAGCTTCATGTACGGGAACCGTTTTGCCGACAACCGGCTGGGGGTCGTGGTCTCCGCCTCCGCATTCAACCATCACCTGGGGTCGGACAACATCGAGGCGGTGTGGGACGAGGGGTCCGGCGGACGTGCCTTCATCGAAGAGATGGATCTTCGGCGCTACGACGTGCAGCGCCTGCGGCGCTCCGTTTCCGGATCGCTGGACTACCGGCTTTCGGATGTCTCCTCGATCCACTTCCGCGCCATGTACAACCACCGCGACGACTGGGAAAACCGATGGCGGCTCCGGTACGTCCTGAACGAGCCCGATGCCAGTGGGATCACCACCGGTGCCGTGCGGCGCCAGACGAAGGGCGGTGGCCCCGGGGTCAGGTATACGCGCCTCGAGGACCAGCGGGTGCTGAGCCTCCAGACCGGGGGGGAGCATCTCCTGGCCGAGCGGCTGGGCATCTCCTGGTCGGCCGGTTACGGCCGGGCCTCGGAGGACCGGCCCGATGAACGCTACGTGGAGTGGCAGGCCTCCAACGTGAGCATCCGGGAGGACATCTCCAACCCGAACAGGCCGGTCTTCACCCCGGTGAACGGGGAGATCGACCCCGGGAGCTTCAATTTCCGCCGGATCGAGTACCTGAACCTTTTCACCGAGGAGCAGGACGTCACCGCGCGACTCGATTTCTCCCTTCCCTTCGCGGCCGATGCCGGGAACAGCGAGGTCCGGTTCGGGGCTCGCCTGCGGAACAAGTCCAAGCTCCGTGACGACGAGTTCTTCCGGGCCATTCCCCTCGACGGGTCCCTCCCGAACCTCGGGTCCACCACCACCGATGACTATACCCGTCCGCACCTCGCTGGGGAGGCGTACAGGTACGGAGTCTTCACGCGGCCCGACGTGCTCGGAGACCTGGACCTGCTGAACGGGGCCCGATTCCGGCTCCAGGACCGACCCGACGAGTATGCCGCCGGGAACTACGATGCGTCCGAGTCGATCCAGGCCGGATACCTGCTTTGGGACCGGACGTTCGGAAGCGGCCTCGGGATCATTGCCGGCGTACGCGTGGAGCGGACGGGCATCGACTACGCGGGGTTCGAGTTCGACGAGGATGCGGGCGACGTTCGCCCCACCCCGGCGCAGTCCGACTCCTACGTCAACGTTCTTCCGGGCCTCCACCTTCGCTATGAACTGGCCAGTGGAACGCTCCTGCGGGGCGCCTGGACCCACACCATCGCCCGGCCCAACTACTACGATCTCGTTCCGTACCGGATCATCTCCAGCGAGAACCTGACCCTGGGGACGGGGAACCCCGACCTCGACGCCACCACCTCCATGAACTTCGACCTCATGGTGGAACGTTACTTCCAGGGGGTGGGGTTCGTCTCGGCGGGTGCGTTCTACAAGGACATCAACGACTTCATCTTCACCTACACGCGGCGCAACGCGGTGGACCCGGTCACGGGTCAGACCTTCAACCGGATCACCCAGCCGCTCAACGGTGGAAGCGCCGACCTCTTCGGGCTGGAGGTGGCCTTCCAGCGCCAGCTCGACTTCCTCCCCGGGGCCCTGGCCGGCCTGGGCCTCTACACGAACTACACCTTCACCGACTCCAGCGTGAAGGGGCTCGGGATCGAGGGGCGCGAGGCCGACGAGCTGGCGCTTCCCGGATCGGCGAAGCATACGGCCAACCTGTCGCTCTCCTACGACTACGGGCGACTCGGGCTCCGCGGCTCCGTCAACCATGCCTCGGATTTCATCGATCCCGGGGCGATCGGCGAATCGGCCTTCTTCGACCGGCACTACGACCGCCAGACCAACGTGGACCTGAACGGCTCGCTGCTCCTTTCCGACCAGTTCCGGTTCTTCTTCGAGGCCAACAACCTCACGAACCAGCCGCTCCGCTACTACCAGGGGATCCGGGACCGGATGATGCAGGAGGAGTTCTACAACTGGCGTCTCACCGCCGGGTTCAAGTTCGACCTCTGATCCGGGACCCGCGAAGCGCGGCGGGGGAGGGGGCATCGCGCCCCCTCCCCCGCCGTTTTTCGGGTCAGGGAGTGGCGACGCGGGCGATGGCGGCCGCCACGAGGGCGCCGGCCGTTTCGGGGCCCTCCCACGGGCCGACCTCGACGGAGGCGGCCGGGCCGGGAAGCTCCTTGTATACCCGGAAGAACGCCTCGATCCGGTCCAGTTCGGCCATCGGCAGGTCCGAGGGTCCACGAACCCCGGTCCACGTCGGGTCGACCGTGTCCACCGGGACCGCCAGGATCTTGTCGTCCTGGGCGCCCCGGTCCACCATGCGCAGCACCCCCACCGCCCGGACGCGGATCAGGGTACCCGGGGCGGGGGCCATGCGCGACAGGACGAGGACATCGAGTTCATCGCCGTCATCGGCAAGCGTACAGGGAAGGATCCCGTAGCTCGCCGGGTAGGCCATCGGCATGGCGAGGAACCGATCCACGATCATTCGGCCGGAATCCCGGTGCAGCTCGTACTTCGTGGCTTCGCCGGCCGGAATCTCGATGAGCGCAAGGAGCTCGCCGGGTGCTGAAGCGGGTTGAGCGAGCCCCGCCAGCGCACCGGAACCGGGGCCGGGACCACCGGGGAAACAGTCCGGGTTCGGGTCCGCGACGCCGCGGGTTCCGATCGCGGCCCAGGCCATGGAGGCAGCGACGAGGAGCGCCGGGAGCACCACCGGGGAACGAGATCGGATCGACATGGCACCTGCGGGTTGGGGGGGGCGGCCAGCGGCGGGTCGGGTGTTCCCGCGACATCCCTGATCGTGGGCCCTTGAACCGCGGTTGTACATCGCGTCCGAAAACGAAGGGGTCACGAATGCGTAACGAACGGGATCCGGGCCTCGAGGTTCCCGGTCCGCTCCGACCGACCCCCTCCCCTTCCCGGGCGATTGCGTCGCCAAGCCCCTGCCGTTGATCCCCCGGGCACGGACCGCGTACCTTCCGGCCATGCCTCCCTCTGGTGCGAACTCCGAAGACACCCCCCTGATGCAGCAGTGGCGCGATGCGAAGTCGAAGCATCGCGACGCCCTCGTGTTCTTCCGCGTCGGAGACTTCTACGAGCTCTTCCACGACGACGCGAAGGAGGCCTCGCGCCTCCTGGGGCTGACCCTCACCGCCCGGAACAACGGCGCCGCCGCCCGGGTGCCCATGGCCGGCGTCCCGGCGAAGGCGCTGGACGAGTACCTGGCCCGCCTGGTCCGGCAGGGGCGGAGGGCCGCGATCTGCGAGCAGGTGGAGGACGCTTCCGAGGCGAAGGGGATCGTCCGGCGCGAGGTCGTCGAGACGGTGACCCCGGGCACGATCCTCCAGGACACCCTCCTCCAGGAGCGCCGGAACAACTTCCTCGTGGCGCTGGCTCCCGGCGGGCTCGCGGCCCTCGACCTCTCGACAGGGGAGTTCCACCTCCAGCCCGTGGAGGAGGGTGCCCTCCACGCCGAGCTCGGGCGCCTCGAGCCCGCCGAGCTCCTGGTCGTTCGCGGCGAGGAGGAGGCCCTCCCCCCGGGGATCCCGGTGACCCTCCGGGACCCCTGGTACTTCGACCTGAAGGGGGGCGAGGAGGAGCTCCGCCGCCGCTTCGGGATCGCCGAACTCTCCGCCCTGGGGTTCGGGGCCGACGACGCCCCCCTGGTCCAGGCCGCCGGCGCCCTCGTCCAGTACGTCCACGAGACCCAGCCCGCAGCCTCCGAGCACCTCCAGCGCCCCCGGATCCTCCGTCCAGGCGCCGAGATGGTCCTGGACGAGATGACACGGCGGAACCTGGAGCTCGTGGAGCCCCTGCGGGCGGGCGAGGCGGGAGGCACCCTGATCGAGGTCCTGGACGAGACGGTCACCGCCATGGGCGGCCGCCTCCTCCGCCGCTGGATCCTCCGCCCCCTGGTCCTCCCCGAGGCGATCTGGCGCCGCCAGGAGGCGGTGGCGGAGCTCTTTGGGCGCCGGGAACTCCGCACCGCGCTCCGCACCGAGCTCGCCGAGATCCGCGACCTCGAGCGCCTGGCCGGAAAGGTGGCCACGGGGCGCGTCACCCCCCGGGAGCTCCAGGCCCTCGGACGCTCGCTGGACCGCCTCCCCCGGCTTGCCGCCCTCGGGCACGACGCCTCCTCGGACCTCCTCCGGGAGCTTACCGTGGAACTCGACACCCTGGAGGAGGCAGCCGCCCGGATCGGGGCCGCCCTCGCCGACGACCCCCCGCAGGCCCTCCAGGACGGAGGGGTGATCCGCCCCGGCGCGAGCCCCGAGCTGGACGAACTCCGGGCGGTCCGCGACGGCGCCGTGGACTTCATCGCCTCCCTCCAGGCCCGGGAGCGGGAGCGCACCGGGATCGCCTCCCTGAAGGTCGGCTTCAACAAGGTCTTCGGGTACTACCTGGAGGTGACGCGGGCGAACCTGGACCGGGTCCCCGACGACTACGTCCGCAAGCAGACCCTCTCGAACGGCGAGCGCTACTTCACGCCTGAGCTCAAGGAGTGGGAGGAGAAGGTGACCGGGGCCGAGGAGCGGATCCTGGCCCTCGAGACCGAGCTTTTCCAGGCCCTCCGCCGGGAGGTGGCCGCCGAGGTCCCGCGCCTCCAGGGTGCCGGCGCCGGGGTGGCCTGCCTCGACGTTCTTTCCAACCTGGCCCACGTGGCGGTCCGCCGCCGCTACGTCCGTCCCGAGGTCTACGCCGGCGGGGGCCCCCGGGGGGGCGACACCCTCCGCATCACCGCGGGTCGCCACCCGGTGGTGGAGACGATGATGCCCCGCGAGGACTTCATCCCGAACGACCTCGTGCTCGGCGAGGACGGCTGGATCGTCATTCTCACCGGCCCGAACATGGCGGGGAAAAGCACGATCCTCCGCCAGGTGGGGCTCATCCAGCTCCTGGCCCAGGTGGGGGCCTTCGTGCCCGCCGACCAGGCCCGCCTCCCGGTGTGCGACCGGATCTTCACCCGTGTGGGCGCCTCCGACAACCTGGCCCGGGGGCAGTCCACCTTCATGGTGGAGATGAACGAGACGGCGGCGATCCTCCACGGCGCCACCGAGCGGAGCCTCGTCCTCCTGGACGAAATCGGCCGGGGCACCTCCACCTACGACGGCGTTTCCATTGCCTGGGCGGTGACCGAGCACCTCCACGCACGCCTCGGAGCCCGCACGATCTTCGCCACCCATTACCACGAGCTCACCCAGCTCGGGGATCTTCTGGGCGGGGTCACGAATATGAACGTGTCGGTGCGGGAGGCGGGCGAGGAGATCGTCTTCCTCCGCCGCCTCGAGCGCGGCGGGGCCGACCGCTCCTACGGGATCCAGGTGGCACGCCTCGCGGGCCTCCCCCCCGAGGTCCTCGCCCGGGCCCGGATGATCCTGGCCGACCTGGAGGGGACCCACACCCGGCAGGGCGAAGGACTCGGACGCACCGAGCCGCCCCCGCAGCTTTCCCTCTTCCAGGCCCCGGACCCGGCGGCCGCCCGCCTCCTCGAGCGCCTCCGGGCCCTCCACATCGATGACCTGACGCCCCTCGAGGCGCTGAACCTCCTTTCCGCCCTCCGCTCCGACGCGGTGGGCGACGCCTGAGCCCCACCGAGGCATGATCCGCATCCTTCCCCTTCTCGTCCTCCTCCTCCTCCTGGCCGGCTGCCGCGCCGCCGAGATCGAGCCCCCCGCCCCCCTCTACGGCGAGGAACCGATTCCCTACCCCCTCGAACTCTGGGACGAGGGCGTGGAGGGGACCACCCTCCTCCGGATCCGCGTCACCGACACGGGCACGGTGGACTCGGTGGAGGTGCAGGAAAGCTCGGGCCACGAGGGGCTCGACGATGCCGCCCTCGCCGGTGCGAAGGAACTCCGCTTCCAGCCCGGTCGCCGGAACGGGAAGCGGGTCCGGATGTGGGCCTCCATTCCCGTCGAGTTCTCCACCCGTCCCCGCCCCCGGGACTCCACGCGCTGACCCCCACACGCCAGAGGAGCCGCACCTTGGCCGAACCCCGCTTCACCCGCCCCGTCGCCTCCGTCCGCGAGATCATGGGGTGGACCCCCCTCGTGCGCCTCTCCGCCATCGGGCGGGACACCCGCACCCCCCTCTACGGGAAGTGCGAGTTCCTGAACCCGGGGGGCTCGGTGAAGGATCGGATCGGCGAGGCCATGGTGGCCGCCGCCGAGGCCTCGGGCGCCCTCCGCCCCGGGGGCACGATCGTGGAAGCCACGAGCGGAAACACCGGGGTGGCGCTGGCCCTGGCCGCGATCCCCCGGGGGTACCGCCTCGTCTTCACGATGCCCGACAAGATGAGCACCGAGAAGGTCCGCCTCCTCGAGGCCTTCGGCGCCGAGGTGGTGATCACACCCACCGCTGTCCCCCCGGACCACCCGGACCACTACCTCCAGCAGGCGAAGCGGATCGCATCGGAAATCCCCGGCGCCGTGCTCGCGGACCAGTTCTACAACGCCGCGAACCCCGAGGCCCACTACCGCACCACCGGCCCCGAGCTCTGGGAGCAGTCCGAGGGGCGGATCACCCACTTCGTGGCCGGGGCGGGCACAGGCGGCACCCTCACCGGGACCGTCCGTTTCCTCAAGGAACGGAACCCCGCCGTCCAGGCCCTGGCCCCCGACCCCGAGGGCTCCATCGTCGCGCCCTTCTTCCACACCGGCGCGCTCACCGAGGGGGCCCCCTACGCGGTGGAGGGGATCGGCGGGGACAAGATCCCCGGCACCCTGGACCTGGAGCTCGTCGACGACATGGTCACCGTGACCGACGCCGAGGCCTTCGCCATGGCCCTCCGCCTCACCCGCGAGGAGGGGCTCTTCGTGGGCGGCTCGGCGGGACTGAACGTCCACCTGGCCCTCCAGGTGGCCCGGGATCTCGACGACCCCGACGCCTTCGTGGTGGCGGTCCTCTGCGACACCGGCGACCGCTACCTCTCGAAGCTCTACGACCCGACCTGGATGCGGGAGCGGGGGTTCGCGTCGTGAACGTCGTCGTGCTCATGGGGGGCGACTCGAGCGAGCGCGCCGTCTCGCTGGCGTCGGCGGAGCAGGTGGTCCGCGCCCTCGAGGAGGCGGGGCACACGGTCACCGCCCTCGATGTCCGCGACCGAACGCTCCCGGGAATCGTCACGGGCCACCCGGCGGTGGCGGCGTGCGACGTGGTCTTCCCGGTCCTGCACGGCGGGTCGGGAGAGGACGGCACGGTGCAGGCGCTCCTGGCGCTCGCGGGGATCCCCTTCGTGGGAAGCGACCGCACGGGATGCACCCTCTCCATGGACAAGGAGATCTCGAAGCGTCTTTTCCGGGATGCGGAGGTGCCGACCCCCGACTGGATCGTCCTTCGGGATCCCCTTGCCGAGGGATCGCTCGACCGCGTCGAGGCGGAGCTGGGGCTCCCGGTCATCGTGAAGCCTCCCTCCGGCGGCTCGACGCTGGGGCTGACGCTGGCCCACGACCGGGACGAGCTCGAGGAGGCGGTCCCCCGGTCTGCGGCCCACGAGCCTCGCATCCTCTTCGAGCGCTACGTGAAGGGGCGGGAGCTCACGGTGGGGATCGTGGGCGGAGCACCCCTCCCGGTGGGAGAGATCCGCCCGGTCCACGAGCTCTTCGACTACGAATGCAAGTACGAGCCCGGCATGGCCGAGGAAATCTTCCCCGCCGATCTCGACCCCGACATTGCGGCCCGGGCGCAGGCGCTGGCGCTGCGGGTGCACGAGCTCCTCTTTCTCCGCCACCTGTCGCGGGTGGACTTCCTCCTGGATCCGGACGGCGGGCTCTGGTGCCTCGAGGCGAACGCCCTCCCGGGGATGACGGCGAACTCCCTTCTCCCCCGGGCCGCCCGGGCCCACGGGTGGAGCTTCTCCGAGCTGTGCGACCGCCTCGTGCGGATGGCTGCGTTACCCCGAGCGCACCCCGGAACTCCCCCCGGACCCGCGGGTTGAACCGGGCATGTCGTACGGGAACTCCTTCGGGCCGGGCGCTTTCGCCGAACGGATGGATTCGTTCCTGACCCCGTGGGTCAAGCGGATCCTCCTGGCGAACCTCGCCGTCTTCCTGGTCTCCCTCTTCGTTCCCCTGGGGTTCCTGGTCCGCTGGTTCGGCTTCACCCCCGCCGAGATCCTCTTCCGCCCCTGGTCGATCCTCACCTACATGTTCGTGCACGGCGGCTTCCTCCACGTGCTCTTCAACATGCTGGTGGTCTTCTTCTTCGGCCCGCCCCTCGAGCGGAAGCTCGGGGGGACCGAGTTCCTCAAGCTCTACCTGCTGGGGGGTCTGGGCGGCGCCGTGGCCGGCTTCGCCTTCGCCTTCTCGACCCCGGTGATCGGGGCGTCGGCGGCGGTCTTTGCGCTGATGCTCGCCTTCGCCTGGTACTGGCCGAACGCCCCCATCTACATCTGGGGAATCTTCCCGGTGAAGGCCAAGTACCTGGTGGGGGTCCTCGTGGTCTTCACCTTCCTCGCCACCTTCTCCGACGCGGCGTCGGTGACCGCCCACTTCGCCCACCTGGGTGGACTCGTGGCCGGGGCCCTCTTCCTTCGCTACGGGGGTGGAAGCCCCGATGGGCTCTCCTTCCTGTCCGGGGCCTCGATGCGCGCCCCCCGGGTCGCGATCCTGCACCGGTCGAAGCCGGAGGAGAAGGTGCGGAGCTCCGCGCCCCGCCGGACCCGCCGGGAAGGGGGCGAGCGGGGCGAGGGCGAGCTTCTTGACGAGGTGGATCGCATCCTCGACAAGATCTCCGAGTCGGGAATGTCTTCCCTCACCGACGGAGAACGGGCCCTTCTCGACGAAGTCTCGCGCCGGCGCCGCTCGAACTGATATTTTCCGGATCCCGACGAACCCGTCCGAGCGGAGGCATCCGGTGGCAGGGCACAACAAGTGGTCGCAGATCAAGCGGAAGAAGGCCGTCCTTGACGCCAAGCGCGGCAAGGTCTTCACGAAGATGATCCGGGAGCTCACCGTGGCCGCCCGCGAGGGAGGGGGCGAGCCCGACTTCAACCCCCGGCTCCGGCTGGCGGTGGACCAGGCCAAGGCCGCGAACATGCCCGCCGAGAACATCGAGCGGGCGATCAAGCGGGGCACCGGTGAGCTCGAGGGGGTCGCCTACGAGGAGCTCACGTACGAGGGATACGGTCCCGGCGGGGTGGCGCTCTACATCGAGTGCACCACCGACAACCAGAACCGCACCGTGGCCGAGGTGCGCCACATTCTCCAGAAGAACGGGGGGAACCTGGGGACCACGGGATCCGTGGCGTGGCAGTTCGACCGGAAGGGGCAGATCTTCATCGACGCGTCGAAGTACTCGGAGGAGGCGGTCTTCGAGGCGGTCCTCGAGGCCGGCGCCGAAGACGTGCAGCTCCTGGAGGGGGAGATCGTGGTGACCACCGAGGTGTCGGACTTCCACCCGGCCCAGGGAGCGCTCAAGGAGGCGGGGATCGAGTTCACCTCCGCCGAGCTCGCCATGATCCCGAAGAACGAGGTGGAGGTCTCCGGGGCCGACGCGGCGAAGCTCGTGAAGCTGATGGATCTCCTGGACGACCACGACGACGTGTCGAAGGTCTCGTCGAACGGGAACCTGGACGAGGCAGCGCTGGCCGAGGCCATGTCGTGACGTCTTCCGCCCCCCCGCGGGCTCCGGTTGCGGCCTCCGTCACCACCGTACTCGGGATCGACCCGGGGACCACGGTGACCGGGTACGGCGTCGTCCGGAGGGAGCGCGGCGGGGTGGGGAGCCGGGGCGAGCGCCTCGTCCTTCTCGAGTGCGGGGTGATCCGCCCCACCCCGAAGACCCCCCTCCCGGCCCGGATCCGGGAGATCTTCGACGGGGTCTCGGAGCTCCTCGAGCGCTTCGAGCCCTCGGTCATGGCGGTGGAGAGTGTCTTCCAGGGAAAGAACGCCCGGAGCGCCCTCGTCCTCGGGCATGCCCGGGGTGCGATCCTTCTCGCCGCTGAACTCCGGGGGGTGGAGCTCGCCGAGTACACCCCGGTCTCGATCAAGAAGGCGGTGGTGGGACACGGATCCGCCACGAAGGACCAGGTGGGGCTCATGGTCCAGGAGCGCCTCCGCCTCGTGGCGCCCCCCCGGCCGAACGACGCCGCCGACGGGGTGGCCGCGGCCCTCTGCCACCTCGTACTCGGGGGGCGCCCGTGATCTCGCGCATTCGCGGCGTCCTCCTCCCCCGGGAGGCGGGAATGGAGGCCGATGCCGGGGGGGGGACGGTGGAGGTGGCCACCTCCGGCGGGGTGGTCTACCGGGTGGAGATCCCCCGGACGGTGGCCGAGCGCCTTCCACCCGCGGGGAGTGAGGTGGAGCTCCGGATCCACCACGTGGTGAAGGCCGAGGACCAGGTCCTCTACGGGTTCCTGGATCCGGTGGAGCGGCTCCTCTTCCGGACCCTCCTCACCGCGCCCAAGGTGGGGGGGCGGACGGCGCTCGCCCTCATGTCCACCATGCCGGTGGCGCGCCTCGCCCGGGCGCTGGAGGAGCGGGACCTGGCGATCCTGGCCCAGGCGCCGGGGGTGGGGAAGAAGCTGGCCGAAAACATTGCCGTGGCGCTCTCCGATCGGGTGAAGGCGCTCGGGATCGCGCCTGCGGTCACCGCCGAGGGTGCTGCCGCCTCCGCCTCGCCCCGGCAGGCTGCGGTTCGGGCGCTTGCCGCCCTCGGAATGTCCCTCGACGAAGCGGACCGGGCGGTGGACCGGGTCCTGGAGGAGGACGCAGGCGCCGACACCGACACCCTGATCCGGAAGGCCCTGGCCCGCCGATGAAGCCGCCCGCCCCATGACCTTGCCCCGCCACGAGATCACGACCCCCGAGGCGCTCCCCGACGAGCGGGAGACCGAGCCCGGGCTGCGCCCCCGGCGCCTGGACGAGTTCGTCGGGCAGGAACGGGTGCGCGAGGCGCTTTCCATTGCCATCGAGGCGGCGAGGGGGCGGGGCGAGCCCCTGGACCACGTCCTCTTCCATGGCCCCCCGGGGCTCGGAAAGACGACGCTGGCGGAACTCCTCTCCCGCGAGATGGGGGTCCAGATGCGGCAGACGTCGGGTCCGGTCCTCGAGAAGCCCGCCGACCTCGTGGCCCTCCTCACCGCCCAGGAGCCGGGGGACATCCTCTTCATCGACGAGATCCATCGCCTCCGGCCGATCCTCGAGGAGTTCCTCTACCCGGCCATGGAGGACCACAAGGTGGAGATCCGGCTCTCCGAAGGGGCCCACGCCCAGACCATGACGATGCAGGTCGCTCCCTTCACCCTGGTTGGGGCCACCACCCGCTTCGGACTCCTCACCTCGCCGATGCGGGCGCGGTTCGGGATCGTGCAGCGGCTGAACTTCTATCCGCCGGAGGAGCTCGCCCGGATCGTCACGCGGAGCGCCTACGTGCTGGGGGTGAAGACCACCACCGAGGGGGCGGGCGAGCTCGCGCGGCGCTCCCGGGGGACCCCGCGGGTGGCGAACCGTCTCCTCCGCCGGGTCCGGGATTACGCCCAGGTCCGGGCGAACGGGGTCATCGACGGGGAGGTGGCCCGCGCCGCCCTCGAACTCCTCGACGTGGACGAGTACGGCCTGGACGAAATGGACGTCCGGATCCTCCGGACGATCCTCGAGAAGTTCGAGGGGGGTCCGGTGGGGCTCGCCTCGCTGGCGGTCTCCCTCGGCGAGGACCAGGAGACCCTCGAGGAGGTCTACGAGCCCTTCCTGATCCAGGAGGGGTTCCTCATGCGCACCGCCAGGGGGCGGGTCGCCACCCCCAGGAGCTACCGCCGCTTCGGCTTCGCACTTCCCGAACCGGGTGTCCCCGGCTCGGCCGGCCCCCAGCCCGGCCTCTTCGACGGGGAATGAGCGCCCCCGATCTGACCCGCGCCTCGAGCTACGACTACGCCCTGCCGCCGGAGCTCGTGGCCCGCTACCCGGCGGAGCGGAGGGATGCCTCCCGGCTCCTGGTGGTGCGCCCCGGCGACCCGGCCGCCGGCCCCGGTGCGGCCCCGGTCCCCTTCGAGCACCGTACCTTCGCCGACCTCCCGGAGTACCTCCGACCCGGCGACCTCCTGGTGCTGAACGAGTCCCGGGTCCTCCCGGTGCGCCTCCTCGGAACGAAGCCCACCGGCGCCCGGTGCGAGGTCCTCCTCCTCCGCCCCGTGGACGACACCCTCCTCCTCTGGGAGGCCCTCGTGCGGCCGGGCTCCAAGCTCAAGCCCGGACGCAGGGTGATCGTCTCCCCCGGCGCCTTCGAGGTCGCGGTGGAGGCGGGGCTCCCCGACGGAGGGCGGATCGTGCGCCTGGAAGGGGCGCCCGGGGAGGCGCCGGAAGGGGGCGTGGACGCGGCACTCGCCCGCCACGGTCGCATCCCCCTCCCCCCCTACCTCGAGCGGGACGAGGAGCCGCTGGACCGGGAGCGGTACCAGACCGTGTACGCCCGTGCGCCGGGGTCGGTGGCGGCGCCCACGGCGGGGCTTCACTTCACGGCCGAGCTCCTCCGGCGGATCGAGGCGGCGGGGGTCGGGCTCGCGCGGGTGACCCTCCACGTGGGGCCCGGGACCTTCCGGCCGGTGGAGGTGGAGGACATTTCCGGGCACGTGATGCACGCCGAGCGGTGGGAGGTCCCCCCGGAGGCGGCGGCCGCCATCGCGCGCACCCGGGCCCGCGGCGGGCGGGTGTGGGCGGTGGGCACCACGGTGGTGCGGACGCTGGAGTCGGCGGCGGAGGGGGCGGAGGGCGGCCTCGTCCGGCCCGGATCCGGCGAAACCCGGCTCTTCCTCCACCCCGGGGTCCCCTTCCGGGTGGTGGACGGCCTCGTCACGAACTTCCACCTCCCGCGCTCCACCCTCCTCATGCTGGTGGCGGCCATGGCCGGGTACGAGCGCACGATGGCGGCGTATGCCGAGGCGGTGCGGGAAGGGTACCGGTTCTATTCCTACGGGGATGCGATGCTCATCGGCCCCCGGGGGGGGTGAGACGGGACGCGCGACCCCTCCCGCGTCTCCGCGGAGACGTCTTCCGGGTGCGCGCCGTCCCGAATTCCCATGCGGAAGTCCCCGTTTCCCATGTTCGGGGGTTGACGGCTTTTCGAGCTTCGGGGTGGCCTGACTGCGGGGCCTCCGCCGTAGGCGGAGCTCCGGGGGTCCTTCGAAGACCCCCGGGGCCCGCGAGGGCGTGCACGGGTTCGCCGGAAAGCCCGCAAGGCCCACCCCTATATCATCCTTCCTGGACCGCCCGACCCGAGGTTCCCATGACTCCTTTTGCCCCCGCCTCCGACCTTCCGCCCTGCATCGTCCCGTCCGACCCCGAGCGTGCCCGCGCCCTTGAAGCGGACATTGCCGAGCTCTCCGCCCACCTGGACGCGGCGACCCACCGGCTCCTCCGGATGATCGCCGAGTTCGACCGCATCCGGGGGTGGGCGCCGGCGGGGGCACGGAGCTGCGCCGAGTGGCTCTCCT
>JBJHCE010000056.1:0-17929 GCA_050485865.1 Gemmatimonadales bacterium
TCCGCCCGTTCTTCCCCGACGGGTTCATGCACGAGACCCAGGTCAACTGCCAGATCCTCTCGGCGGACCAGGAGAACGACGCGGACACCCTGGCCCTCATCGCCGCCTCGGTGGCGCTGAACATCTCACCGATCCCCTTCAACGAGCTCGTGGCTTCGGTCCGGGTGGGACGCATCCGGGGGACCTGGATCCTGAACCCCACCTTCCAGCAGCTCGAGTACTCCGACGTGGACGTGGTCGTGGCCGGGACCCATGACGCCATCACCATGGTGGAGGGTGGCGCCGTCGAGGTCCCCGAGGAGGAGATCCTCGAAGGACTCATGGTGGCCCACGAGGGGATCCGGCAGCTCATCGAGATCCAGGAGGAGCTGGTGAAGGACCTTCGCCAGCCCGACATGGAGTGGACGCCCCAGGTCCCCGACACCACCCTCGAGGAGAAGGTCATCGGCCTCGCCGGCGACCGGATCTCCGAGGCGATGAAGATCGGCGACAAGACCGAGCGGAACGATGCCCTCCAGGCGGTGAAGACCTCGGTCAAGGAGTCCCTCGAGGCCGAGTTCGACGATGAGGGCTACGCCGCCGCCGAGCCCCAGGTCGGCGACATCCTCCGGAGCTACGAGAAGAAGGCCATGCGGGAGCGCATCCTGAACGACGGGATCCGCACCGACGGTCGGGACCTGGACACGGTCCGTCCGATCAGCGTCGAGACCGGCGTCATCCCCCGGGCGCACGGCTCCGCGCTCTTCACCCGCGGGCAGACGCAGGCCCTCGTGGCGGCGACCCTCGGAACCTCCCGGGACGAGCAGCGGATCGACTCCATTGACGCGCAGGAGGAGATCACGAAGTCGTTCATGCTCCACTACAACTTCCCGCCCTTCTGCACCGGAGAGGCCAAGCCCATCCGGGGCACCTCGCGGCGTGAGATCGGGCACGGGGCGCTGGCGGAGCGGGCCATCCAGCCCCTCCTTCCGGACTACGACACCTTCCCGTACACGATCCGCATCGTCTCCGACATCCTGGAGTCGAACGGATCCTCGTCGATGGCCTCGGTCTGCGGTGCGTCGCTGGCGCTGATGGCCGCCGGTGTCCCGCTCAAGGCCTCCTGCGCCGGCGTGGCGATGGGGCTCATCAAGGAGGGCGACCGGGTGGCGGTCCTCACGGACATTCTCGGGATCGAGGACGCCCTGGGGGACATGGACTTCAAGGTGGCCGGGACCCGGGCCGGGGTCACGTCGATCCAGATGGACATCAAGATCGACGGCCTCACCACCGACATCCTGAAGACCGCGCTCGAGCGGGCGAACCGCGCCCGGCTCCACATTCTCGACGTGATGGACGAGGTGGTCCCCGAGCCTGCGGCGGAGCTCTCCGCATACGCGCCGCGGATCACCACGATCCAGGTGAACCCCGAGAAGCTCGGCGAGATCATCGGACCCAAGGGGAAGACGATCCGCGCGATCCAGGACGAGTCCGGGGCCAAGATCGAGGTCGACGACTCGGGTCTCGTGAAGATCGCCGCCGTCTCCGGCGAGGCCGCCCAGCGCGCCCGCGAGATGATCGAGGCCATCGTCCAGGAACCCGAGGTGGGGCGCATCTACGAGGGTCCGGTCAAGAACGTGACCACCTTCGGCGCCTTCATCGAGATCCTTCCGGGGCTCGAGGGGCTCTGCCATATCTCCGAGCTCGCCGAGGGGCGTGTGGAGAAGACGGAAGACGTCCTGAACCGCGGGGACATCACCCGGGTGAAGCTCCTCGCCATTGACGAGAAGGGGCGGCTCCGTCTCTCCCGTCGGGCCGCCCTCGCCGAGGATGCGGCGGGCGAAGGGGCCGAGGTCGAGGCCGGGGCCGGCGCCGAGGGATGACCCGACGCCGTACCGGGCACGCCGAGCGCCGGGGCGGGGGAGCTTCCCCCGCCCCGGCGTTTCCCCGTTCCAAGCGGGGGAAACCCCTCCAGGAATCCGTCCTCCCGAACGGAATCCGCGTGATCACCGAGGCGATTCCCGGGGTCCGCTCCGTGGCACTCGGGGTCTGGGTCCGCCAGGGCTCGGCCCACGAGGAACCGGTGGACACGGGAGCGAGCCACCTGCTCGAGCACATGGTCTTCAAGGGAACCGAGCGTCGGACCCCCCGGGAGATCGCCATGGCCCTCGAACGGCTGGGCGGGTCCCTCGATGCCTTCACCTCCCGGGAACACACCTCCTACCAGGCCCGGGTCCTCGGAGAGCACCTCCCGGTGGCCCTCGACGTGGTGGCGGACCTGGTCCTGAACCCCGTCCTCAGGGAGGAGGACCTGGAACTGGAGCGCGAGGTGGTCCTCGAGGAGATCTCCACCGTCGAGGACACCCCGGACGACCTGGTCTTCGAGCTCCATGGCGAGACGATCTGGGGGGAGCACCCCTACGGCCGTTCGATTCTCGGGACGCGGGCCTCGGTGGCGGGGATGGAGGCCACGACCCTTCGCCGGATTCACGCCGAGCGCTACCGGAACGGGGCGCTCATCGTGGCGGCGGCGGGCGACCTCGAGCACGAGCGGATCGTGGACACGATCGGCGAACGCTTCGGGGACCTCCCGTCCGCTCCGCATCCCCGGGTCCCCGACGTGGCGTTCGACCGGGGCGGCCCCGAGGTGGAGGTCCGGGTCGAGCGCGATTCGGCCCAGACCCACATCGTGTTCGGGAGCCGCACCCCGCCCCGGTCGGCGGCGGAGCGCTACCCCCTGAGCCTCCTCTCGGCGGCCTTCGGCGGGGGGATGAGCTCCCGCCTCTTCCAGCGGGTCCGCGAGGAACTTGCCCTCGCCTACACGATCTACTCCTTCCAGTCCTTCTACTCGAGGGCCGGGATTTCCGGGGTGTACGTGGGCACCCGCCCCGAGTGGGCGGACCGGGCCGTGGACGCGATTCGCGAGGAGTTCCGGAAGGTGGCCGGAGGGGGACTCCCCCAGGATGAGCTCCGCGAGGTCAAGGACCAGGTGAAGGGCCAGGTCATGCTCTCTCTCGAGAACACGTCGTCCCGTCTCTTCCGCCTCGCGGGCTTCGCGCTCTACGATCAGCCGAGGCTCACCCTCGACGAGCTCCTGGAGCGAATCGAGTCCGTGACCGCCGACGAGGTGGCGGAAGCGGCGGAGCGGTGGTTCGACCCGGAACGGCAGGCGGTGCTGCGGCTGGGTCCCGCCTGAGGCGGCCTTGACCTCGCTCCACCCGGGGCGAGATTGGTCCCGTGGAAGGATGCGGGATCCAGGTTTGAATACAAAGATCGAGGGGCGCGTTCACCCGAGGCGTCCCCAGTGGGAACCCTGAACCGAGGTGATTGCGGGCCATGAGGATCGGCGTACCGAAGGAGATCAAGACGAACGAGTACCGCGTGTCCCTTGTTCCCGGTGGCGCCGAGGCGCTCGTCCGGGCCGGCCACGAGGTCCTGGTGGAGAAGAGCGCCGGGGTCGGGAGCGGTTTCGCCGACGACCTCTACATCCAGGCAGGAGCGAGGATCGTCGACACCGCCGCCGAGGTCTGGGCGCAGGCGGAAATGATCCTCAAGGTCAAGGAGCCCATCGAGCCCGAGTGGAAGCACATCCGCGAGGACCAGCTCCTCTTCACCTACTTCCACTTCGCCGCCTCCGAGCCCCTCACCCGGGCGCTCATGGACTCGAAGTCCGTGGCCATCGCCTACGAGACGGTCCAGCTCCCGAACGGGGAGCTCCCCCTCCTGACCCCGATGTCGGAAGTTGCGGGCCGGCTCTCGATCCTCGAGGGCGCCAAGTACCTCGAGCGTTTCTACGGCGGCCGCGGCGTGCTCCTGGGCGGGGTTCCCGGCACGCCCCCCGCCCGCGTCGTGATCCTCGGCGGCGGAGTCGTGGGAACCAACGCCGCCAAGATGGCGGCGGGGTTCGGGGCCCGGGTCACGATCCTGGACCTCTCGCTCCCCCGCCTCCGGTACCTCTCCGACGTGATGCCTGCGAACGTGGAGCTCATCCACTCGAACCCGTACAACATCCGCGAGGCGCTGAAGACCGCCGACCTCCTCATCGGCGGCGTGCTCATTGCCGGGAAGAAGGCGCCCTCGCTCGTGACCCGCGAGGACCTGAAGCTGATGCAGCCGGGCGCGGTCATCGTGGACGTGGCGGTGGACCAGGGCGGATGCGTCGAGACGATCCACCCGACCACCCACGAGAACCCGATCTACGAGGTGGACGGGATCATCCACTACGCGGTGGCGAACATGCCCGGCGCGGTGGCCCGGACCTCGACCATGGCGCTCACGAACGCCACCCTCCCCTACGCCATGACGCTGGCGAACAAGGGGTGGAAGGAGGCCTGCCGCCAGGACCGGGCCCTGATGCTGGGCATCAACATGGTGCACGGCAAGGTGACCTACGAGGGTGTGGCCGAGGCCTTCGGGCTCGAATACCACGCCCCCGAGTCCTTTCTGGCCGACTGATCCGCGGCCCCGTGCACTCCGCCTCCCCCTTCCGGGTCCGCTTCCAGCGACTTCCGTCCAATCCGGACCTGCCGCTGCCGGAGCGGGCCACGGAAGGGGCGGCGGGGTATGACCTCCGCTCGGCGGAGGAGGATTTCGACCTCGTGCCCGGCGTGCCCCGGGCGGTGGCCACCGGGCTCCGCATGGAGCTCCCCGCCGGGGTGGAAGGGCAGGTGCGTCCCCGCTCCGGCCTCGCCCTCCGGCACGCGGTCACGGTGCCGAATGCCCCGGGCACCATCGACCCGGATTACCGGGGTGAACTCAAGGTCCCCCTCCTGAACCTGGGGCCGGACCCGGTCCGGATCCGCCGGGGAGACCGGATCGCGCAGCTCGTCATCGCGCGGTTCGAGACTCCCGAGGTGGAGGAGGTGGAATCCCTCGCCGAGAGCGCCCGCGGCGAGGGTGGGTTCGGGAGCACCGGCCGCACCTGACGGCGGGCGCGGTACCCCTGTCCGGGCGCGCCCCGCACCGGGGTGGCGCGTGTCTTGCCCTCACCCCCCCGCATCCTTACAATCCGGGGCCCCGAAGCGCACCGTCGGCCCCGAGACGGCGCGCTTCTTCGGCATTTCTCCCGGCGTGGTGGCCCCGCACCTCCGCGTCCGGTTCCTGCTTCAACTGTGATCGCGGCCGTACTGCGGCTGCCCGGGTGTCGCCTTGTCCGCCTTTTCGAAGTGGCTCAACTCCGGTTCCCTCGTCCCCGTGAACGACATTGCCGTGGACCTGGGTACCGCGAATACCCTGGTCTACGTGAAGGGCGAAGGGGTGGTGTTGAACGAGCCCTCGGTGGTGGCAGTGGAGCGGGGCTCGAACAGGATCCTGGGAATCGGCCTCGAGGCGAAGCGGATGCTCGGCCGCACACCGGAGAACATCGAGGCGGTCCGACCGCTCAAGGACGGGGTCATCGCCGACGTCGACGTGACCGAAATGATGCTCCGTCATTTCCTCAAGCAGGTCACCTCGAAGCGCATCTTCCGGATCAAGCCCCGGGTCATCGTCGGCGTACCGTCGGGGATCACCGAGCTCGAGCGAAGGGCGGTGCGCTCCTCGGCCATGGCGGCCGGTGCCAAGGCGGTCTACATGGTGGCCGAGCCCACCGCCGCCGCCATCGGGGTGGGTCTTCCCATCGAGACCCCCACCGGGAACATGGTCATCGACATTGGCGGGGGGACCACCGAGATCGCGGTGATCGCCCTCTCCGGGATCGTCTCCAACACCTCGATCCGGGTCGGCGGCGACGAACTCGACACCGCCATCGTGACCTTTCTCCGGAAGAACTACAACCTCCTCATCGGCGAGCCGACGGCGGAGGCCGTGAAGATCCAGATCGGATCCGCCTGGGCGGAGGAGGGCGACGAGCGGACCATGGAGGTGAAGGGGCGGGACCTCGTGAGCGGGATCCCGAAGACGGTGACCGTCCACTCGCAGGAGATTCGCGAGAGCATCCAGGAGCCGATCCAGGCCATCGTGGAGGCGGTCCGCCGCGCCCTCGAGATCACCCCCCCCGAGCTTTCGTCCGACATCGTGGACCGCGGCATCGTCATGACGGGCGGGGGCGCCATGATCCGGGGGCTCGACCGGCTCCTCACCCAGGAGACGAACCTCCCCATCCACGTGGACGAGGAGCCCCTCACCTGCGTCGTGCGGGGCGCGGGGCGGATCCTGGACGACCTGACCAAGTACCGCGGCGTCCTGACCACCTGACCTCCCTTCCGCCGGCACCGGGACCATGCCCCCCTTCGAGTTGGACGGAAGCGAGGAGCGGAGCCGGAGGGAACTCTGGATCTCGGCCCTCTGGGTCGCGGCGTCGGTCGTTCTCTTCGCCCTTCCGGTGGGGATGCAGCAGGGGGTGTCCACCGTCCTCCGGGCCACGGTCCTCGCTCCCTTCATCTGGACCCAGGAGTCCCTGAACCGCACCCGGATCCGGGCGGTGGAGATCGAGGCGCTCCAGGCCCGTTTCGATTCGGTGGTGGCGCTTCTCCAGTCGCAGGCACCCCTCGAGGCGGAAAACATCCGTCTCCGGGACCTCCTGGAACTCAGGGAACGCGCCGGCCCGGCCTTCGTTTCCGCCTCGGCGATCCGCCCCGGGACCCGGGGCTCGGAGAGCATGTTCCTCCTGGACGTGGGGTCGGCCCACGGGGTGGAGGTAAACGACCCGGTGGTGGCGGCCGAGGGGCTCGTGGGGGTGGTCCGGCAGGTGGGCCCCCAGAGCGCCCTGGCCCTGGACTGGACCCACCCGGACTTCGCCGTGAGCGTGATGACCCTGGACGCCCGGGTCTTCGGGGTCGTGGAAGCCCGCCAGGGCGCCTTCCGCGAGGAGGACCGGCTCATCCTTCCGGGCATCCCGTTCTACACGTCGCTGGACGAGGGCGAGGTCCTCGTGACCTCGGGGCAGGGGGCCGTATACCCGCGGGGGATCCGGGTCGGCACCGTGCTCTCGCTGGCCGAGACCGAGGCCGGGTGGCGGCGGGGGTACTGGGTCGAGCCCGCGGTCCGGGTGGGGAGCGTGACCCACGTCCTCGTGATCACCGGCGACGAGGGACGCCCGATCTCGGACCTCACCCACCTGTGGGCGCCCCCGGAGCCGGAGGCAGAGCCGAACCCTGACCCGGAGGTGGAGCCCGAACCTGACCCGGAACCTGACCCGGAACCTGACACGGACCCGGCGCCGGACCCGGCGCCCGGCTCCCCGGAGGACTCCCGGTGAGGCGGAGTCTCCTCTTCTGGTTCGTGGTCGTCCTCCTTCCGCCCGCCCATTTCCTTGTCCAGGTGGGCTTCGGGATGGGGCGCTTCGCCCCCGACCTCCTCACGGTGGCCCTCCTCCTCGTGGCCCGGGAGACCCGCACCCACCACGCCGCCGGGGTGGGCTTCGTCTTCGGGCTCCTCGAGGACGCCTTCTCGATTCTCGCCTTCGGGGCCAATACATTGACCATGACGCTCCTGGCGGTGGCGGGCTCCCGGACCCGCGACCTCTTCGTGGGGGAGTCGGCGACCTTCTTCCTGGGGTACCTGGCCCTCGGCACCTGGCTCCGCTTCGCCCTCCACTGGCTCGTGGCCGGAGAGGAGGTCCGGGGCCCGGCGACCCGGGTCCTCCTCGTGGAGGCCCCGGTGAGCTCGCTCTACGCCGCCCTCGTGGGCGTCCTCCTTCTCCTGGGCACCGGTGCCGTGGCCCGGGAGCGCAACTGACCCCGAGGGGAGCCATGAAGGCCGCACACCCGAACGTCCGACAGACCCGAGCCCGCGGGGCCGCGGTCGTCCTCGCCGTCCTTCTCCTGGTCCTCCTCGGATCCTTCTTCCGGGCCCAGGTGGTCCGCGGCACGGCGTGGGCGCTCCAGTCAGACTCGAACCGCCTCCGGGTGCTCCCGGTCCCGGCTCCCCGGGGAACGATCTTCGACCGCTACGGCGAGGTCATTGCCGACAACGTCCCCTCGTACTCCCTTTCCCTCCTCCCGGCCCCGGTGGACTCGGTGGCGGCGCTCCTTGGCCGCCTCCAGCCCGTCCTCGCGCTTTCGGACGAGCGGATCGAGACCCTGGTCGAGAACTTCCGGGGAAACCGGCGCCAGCCCCTCCTCGTCCGGATGAACCTTTCCGACACGGAGCTCGCAGTCCTGGAAGAGCTCCGGGGGGACTTTCCCGGGGTCTTCCTGGAGATGCGACCGCGGCGCCGCTATATCGGGGGCGAGGCCCTGGGGCACGTCCTCGGATACGTGGGCGAGGTCTCCGCCGCCGAACTCGAATCTCCCCGCTTCCAGGGGTACGAGCGCGGCATGATCGTGGGGAAGGACGGCATCGAGCGACAGTACGAGCACGACCTCCAGGGTTCCCACGGCATCCGCTACGCCGAGGTGGATGCGGTGGGGCGGATCGTGGGCTCCTTCCAGGGGCAGGCGGCGCGCCCGGCCCTCCCCGGCGAGGACATCCACCTGCACCTGGACCTGGAGCTCCAGCGCTACATCCACCAGATCTTCCCCGAGGGGATGCGGGGGGCCGTGGTGGCCCTGAACGTGGAAGACGGAGGGGTCCTCGCCCTCTACTCGGCCCCCTCCTTCGACCCCGGCGACTTCGTCGGCGGGATCTCGAGGGACCGGTGGCAGGCGCTGAACGACGATCCGGACGAGCCCCTCTACAACCGGGCGGTCCTCGGGCGCTACCCCCCGGCCTCCACCTGGAAGCTCGCCTCCGCCGCCATTGCGCTCGAGGTCGGGGCCATCCGCCCCGACGAGCGCATGCCCGTCCCCTGCCTTGGCGCCTACACCTTCGAGGGGCGGACCGCCCGGTGCCACCGCCCCGAGGGGCACGGCTTCCAGACGCTGGCCGGCGCCATTGCCACCTCCTGCAACGTGTACTTCTACCAGATGGGAATCCGGGTGGGGCTCGATCGCCTGGTGGAGGAGGGGCACCGCCTGGGCTTCGGGGATCGCTGCGGGATCGACCTTCCCCGGGAAATTGACGGGGTCTTCCCCGAGAGCCGTGACTTCTGGCAGCGCCGGTTCGGCTACCGGGCCGCCGAAAACGAAGTCATGACCATTGCCATCGGCCACGGCCCGAACGACCAGACCCCCCTCCGCATGGCCCAGTTCTACCTGGCGCTGGCCCGGGAGGGCGACGCACCGGCACCCCGCCTCCTCCGGGACGCATCGGCGGCCATCGAGCCGGACTGGGCCATGGATCTCTCGCCCGAGAGCCTCGAGGCCCTTCGCGACGGCCTCCGGGCGGTGACCCGCCCCGGGGGAACGGCCTTTCTCCGCGCCGCCCTCGAGCACTGGGACATCATCGGAAAGACCGGCACAGCCCGGGTCTTCGCGCACCAGCCCGCCCACGCCTGGTTCGTGGGGATGGCCGGGCCCTGGGGTCGGGGGTCCGAGATCGTCATAGCCGTCATCGTGGAGGAGGGGGAGTCGGGGAGCGCCGCAGCCGCCCCCATCGCGGCCAAGGCCGTGGACTTTCACCTCCGGCGCAAGTACGGGATCCCCGTCGACACGATCCAGACCCTCTTCGAGCACAACGTGGCCGGGATCCCCGCCCCCTGGGCCTGGAACCGCGACGCCCTCCCCCTCCTTCCGCTCCCCGAAGCCACGGGCGAGGAGCCGGAGGCCCCCTTCGATCCGGCGCTCCTCCAGGGCCCGCGCCCCCTCCAGCCGACCCCTCGGCCCGTACCGGTGCCCCCGGGCGGAGACCCCGGGACAGGGGGCGGCGGAGGCGGCCCCGCCGCGGTGCCCCCCCCGTCCGCATCCCCCCCGCGGACGCGCTGAGTTTCGCCCCCGATGACCCTTCTGCGCCGCTGGGCCGGCGACGTACCCCTCGTCTCCGTCGCCCTCGCCCTTTCCCTCTTCGGGATCGCGATGATCTACTCCGCCGGGGTGCTGAACGTCCCGAGTCCGGTGGTGGAGCACGCGTGGCGGCGGCAGCTCGCCTGGCTCGGGGTGGCGCTCGTGGGGTTCACGATCGTGACCCGGGTGCCGGCGCGGTGGATCGAGTGGGGGGCGCTCCCGGCGTACCTCTTCGGGTTCGTGGTCCTCGTGGCGGCGCTCGCCGTGGGAACCGGGGCGGGGCCCGCCGAGAGCGTGGGGCGGTGGATCGTGATCGGCCCCCTCCGCTTCCAGCCCTCGGAGGTGGCAAAAGTCGCGGCGATTCTCGGACTCGCCCGCTTCCTGGCCTCGCGGGAAGGGGCGCCGGGGACCCTGAAGGAGCTCGTGGCCCCCTCGGCGGTGGTGGGGATTCCCCTGGCCCTCGTGGTCCTCCAGCCCGACCTGGGAACGGCGCTCGCCTTCGTGGGAATCCTCTTCGCGGTCCTCTACTGGGCCGGAACGCCGCCCCTGTACCTCCTCCTCCTCGCGAGTCCGGGGCTCGCCCTCATCCTCTCCTTCGACACCAGGGTCTGGTCGGCGTACTTCATTGCGCTCATCGTGGCGGTCTACCTCCTTCGCTTCCGTCTGTACCTGGTCGAATCCGCTGCGGTGCTCCTGGCGAACCTGGCGGCGGGGACGATCGCGCTTCCGGTCTGGAACTCCCTCGCCGACTACCAGAAGAACCGGCTCCTGGTCTTCCTGGACCCGGGGATGGACCCCCGGGGGGCCGGGTGGAACCTGATCCAGTCGAAGGTGGCCATCGGAAGCGGGGGGCTCTTCGGAAAGGGATTCACGCAGGGGACCCAGAAGCGGCTGGACTTCCTTCCGGAGCAGCACACGGACTTCATCTTCAGCGTGGTGGGCGAGGAGCTCGGTTTCGTCGGGGTGGCCGGGGTGGTCCTCGTCTTCGGATTTCTCCTCCTACGCCTGGTGCAGCTCGCCGAGCGCACCGCGGATCCCTTTGCCGGCATGGTGCTGTTCGGTATCTTCGGGACCTGGCTCGTCCACATTTTCGTGAACGTGGGCATGACCGTCGGTATCGTTCCCATTACGGGGATCCCGCTTCCGTTCCTGAGCTACGGCGGGACCTTTCTCGTGACCTGCTGGGCCCTCACCGGCCTCGCGGTCCGCATGTCCCGGGAGGAATGACCCGGGAGGAGCAACCCGCATGGCGTGGTTCCGGAAACCCAAGAAGCCCCTCACTTCCGAAGACCGGCGGGACCTCCCCTCCGACGTCTTCGACAAGTGCAACGGGTGCGGCGAGATCCTCTACCGCGAGAAGCTCGCCCAGAACGACCACGTCTGCCCCCGCTGCGGGCACCACTTCCGGGTGGGGGCCGAGGTCTACCTCCGCCTCCTGGCCGACGAGGGGAGCTTCCAGGAGACGGAAGCCGCGCTCCGGAGCGCGGACCCGCTGGGGTTCACCGATCTCAAGCCCTACACGGACCGGCTCCGGGCGGCGGAGACCAAGACCGGCCGGGGCGATGCCGTGATCACGGGCCGCGCCACCCTCGACGGCATGGGGATCGCCCTCGGCGTCATGGACTTCGCCTTCATCGGGGGCTCCATGGGCTCGGTGGTCGGCGAGAAGATCGCCCGCCTGGGGCGCCTTGCCCTCGAGGAGGAGCGTCCCCTCATTCTCGTTTCCGCTTCCGGGGGTGCACGGATGATGGAGGGGATCTACTCCCTCATGCAGATGGCCAAGACCTCGGCCGTGCTGGCTCGCCTCCACGAGGCCGGGATCCCCTTCGTCTCGATCCTCACCCACCCCACCACCGGGGGGGTCACCGCCTCCTTCGCCATGCTCGGCGACCTGAACCTGGCCGAGCCCGGGGCCCTCGTGGGCTTCGCGGGCCCCCGGGTCATCGAGGAGACGATCAAGCAGGAGCTCCCAGACGATTTCCAGACCGCCGAGTTCCTTCTCGAGCACGGCATGGTGGACCGGGTCGTGGACCGCCGGCACCTCCGCGACGAGCTGTCCCGGCTCCTCCGCCACCTCTTCGTCCACGACGGACCGGGGTTCCAGGGGTGAGTCCCCCGGGTCCCGGCCCCTCCGGGAACGCCGGCTGGTACGGGCCGCCGACGGACGATCCGCTGGCGGCCCGACTCTTTCCCCCGCTTCCGGGACGGGTCCTCTGGGGGCTCGACCGGATCCAGCGCATCATGGCGGCGGTGGGAAGCCCCCACCGGGCCTACCCCTCCCTCGTGGTGGGGGGCACGAACGGAAAGGGTTCGGTGGCCACCGTCTGGGCCCGGATCCTGGAGGAGGCCGGGCTCCGGGTGGGGCTCTACACCTCCCCGCACCTCCGCCGCTTCGACGAGCGGATCCAGGTGGACGGCGAACCCCTCCCGGAGTTCTTCCTGGAAGAGGTGGCCGAGGAGCTCCGCTCGCCGGTGGTGAAGCGCCAGCCCTCCTTCTTCGAGGCCACGACGGCGCTCGCCCTCACCGCCTTCGCCCGGGCCGAGGTGGACGTGGCGGTGCTGGAGGTGGGACTCGGGGGGCGCCTCGACGCGGTGAACGTGGTGGACCCGATCCTGACCGCGGTCACGAACGTGGGGCTCGAGCACGCCGAGCTCCTGGGGGGGACCCACGCCGCCATCGCCCGTGAAAAGGCGGGAATCTTCCGCCCCGGGGTCCCCGCCTTCACCGCCGCCACGAACCCCGAGGCCCTCCGCGTCCTCGCCGAGCATGCGGCGGAGCTGGGGCTCCCCCTGGCCCGGGTGTCTCCCGCCCCCGGCTCGAGCACCCTGGCCGGCCCCCGCCCCGGCACGACCCTCGGGCTTCGCACCCGCACCTGGGGCGACCTCGCGCTCCACACCCCCCTCCTGGGCGCCCACCAGCGCTCGAACGTGGCCCTCGCGGTCCGCGCCCTCGAAGGGCTCCCCCCCCGCCTCATCCCCCCGCGCCGCGCCGTGGTGGACGGGGTGGCCCGGAGCCGCGTGCCCGGGCGCATGCAGGTGGAGGCCGACGGCCCCCGCACCCTCGTCTTCGACGTGGCCCACAACCCCGACGGGATGCGCGTCCTCGCCGCGACGCTGGCCGAGCTCTCCGCACCCGGACCCCGTGTCGCGGTGGTGGGAATCCTTTCGGACAAACCGGTGGAGGAGATGCTCGGCGTGCTGGCCCCCGCGGTGGACCGGGTCCTCCTCACCCTCCCCCCCGGCGCGCCCGCCGGGCGGCGGTGGGACCCTGAAGCGGTGGCCCGGGCCGCACGCGACCAGGAGGCCGGGGAGGGTGACCCCACCACCCTCCCCTCCCCGCCCGCCTTCGAGGCGGTGCCCGAGCTTTCCCGTGCCCTCGACCGGGCCCGGGAACTCACCCCCGACGGGGGTACCGTGGTCGTGACCGGCTCGTTCTATACCGTGGGGGCGGCGCTCGGTCACCCCCAGGGCGTTTCGTGAAGGCGGGCCCAGGGGGCGACGGTTACTCCGGTGCGTGCCTTGACATTGTCAAGTCAGGGCCGGGACGGGCTGCGGCGATCCTTGACAATGTCAAGGATGGTCCGGGGGGCGCTGCGGATGCCTCGGCCGGCCCTCACGCGGGTCCCCTGGTTCTCACGCACAGGCCTCCCCGCGACCCAGCCCGGATCGTGCATGCGCTCGTGCGCTGGGTTGAGCAGCGAGGTGAGGCAGGCGCCTGGCCCATGCAGGACTACGAGGTGGACTTCCTTTCGCAGTGATCCCCGGAGGGCAAACCCCGAGCCGTCAGCGCCCCTCCTCTTCGGGACCCCGGAGGGTCCCCCAGACCTCGTGGGGTACGGGGATGCGGACGCGTTCGGCCGCATCCAGGTCCCAGTAGACCAGCCGGAGCTCGGCATCCGTTCCGAGTGGGCCATGGGACGCCGGAAGGAACACGTCATAGCCCCTGAGGGACGTGGTGACCCCGGGGAGGATTCCGGCCCCGCCGCCCCCGAACCCGAACGAGCCGCGTCGATTCAGATGTCCGGGTGAGGTGGCTTCCCCGTCCACCACGAGTGCTTGGGACCAACTCTGGGCCGTGAAGGGGACACCGATTTGTACGAGCCCGACCGATCTCGCAACGGGCTCCGTGAGGGTCAGGGTCAGCCGGAGGGCGTGGGACGGAGGGCCGATCACGGAGAATGGTCCCGGCTCCGCACCCAAGGGGGCCTCCACCAGAAGCAGGCGTCCCCCGGGAAAGGCCCGGGCCACCCCTCCCCGCAGGGCGTCGTGGACCGGAACGGTGGGGAGGTCCAGGAGGGCCGACCGGAGGTCCCAGCCCAGGAGTTCGAGCCTGAGCTCGTCCGTGCGAAGCGCCTCCCACTCCTCGGGCGAGAACTCCACGATCGGGTCGGAGTGCCGCCGTGTGTGAGGCTGCGGGCCGAGAGTCCCGGCCGTGGCGTCCCGGGGGCGGGAGGTCCAGCCCTCATTGACCCGGGTGACCTCGCCGCCGGGATGGGTCACCAGGCGGAACCCGAGGCCGAGGAACGAGCGGACCTCTCGGGCTTCGGGGTCCGGCCCCGAGAGCCTGAGCGCGACGGCTTGGGGCCGAGGGCGGGGCTGATCCGCCGCATCTCGCGGTGTACCCTGCGACAACCATTCGGCCGCCAGGACCCGGAAGGCGTCGCCCCGGACCGGGGGAGGGTACCGAGCATCCCAGGCCTCCGACTGGAAGGTGCGATCGGGTCCGCCGGGTTCCGCTGGCGAGGACACGTGAATCCCGGTGCCCAGACATCCCAGCACGAGGATTCCCGCGACCAGGCGGGCTCCCCACCCGGTCCAACCGCGGTGGTAGAGCACGACCAGGTAAAGGGCGGCGAGGAGCGCGCCGCCGGGTCCGAAGATGAGCGACCGCATTCCGTGAGGGACCGTGGGTCCCGCTGGAGCGGGGGCATCCATCCCTGCGGTCACTACGACAGTGTGGAGGGCGGCGATCCCGACGATCGTGGCGACGCTCCCGAAGACGAGGGCGGCAGCCCCGGCGAGCGAGGTCGTGGCGGCGCCGATCACGAGCCCGAGGGTGACGCCCGCGCCTACCCCGAGTGCGCCCCGAACGACCCCCCGGAGAAGCCACGCCGGCTCCAGGTCCCAGAACTGGAGGGCCACCGCGTGCCCAAGGAGGGGGATTCCGCCCCCCACGACGAAGGCGACCGCGGCCTTGGCCGCGAGGAGTGCCAGGGGATCCAGGGGCAGGGTCGCCCAGTACGCCTCCTCCCGACGGGGCGGATCGCCCTGGACGAGCCAGGCCGCCAGCACGGCTGCCCCGAAGAAGAGAAGGAAGCCGGTTCCCGGAAGGAGCATGCCAACGCTCCGGGCCGCCCACTCGGCGCCCACGAGAACCACGACCACGGCTATCCAGCCGGCAGCGATCCACCGCGCGCGGCGCAGGTCTCGGCGGGCCAGGTGGAGAAACTGCCGGAACCCCCCCAGGGACGCCATGGGCTGATGCCTCGGTTCGGCGGTCATGGGGCGGCCTCGGCCAGGGTGAGGTAGAGTCCCCGGAGCCCCATCCGGTGAGCCGTGGCCTCGCAGCCCGGAGGGAAGGGAAGGGGACCGTCGGTGGCGGTTTCCACCACGAAGGAAAGCCGGCGCCCGGACCGCTCCACCGCGAGCGCCGACGCCGGGACCCAGGAGGGGAGGGCGCCCTCAACCCCGTCCAGCGTGGCCTCGATCCGGCGATACCGGTCCAGGGCATCTTCCAGGAGGGCGTCGAGCCGGAGCCTTCCCTCCACCAGAATCAGGACCCGGTCGGCGAGGGCCTCGATCTCGCTCACCTCGTGGGAGGCGAGGACCACGGTCCAGTCCTCCCTGCCGGCGGCGAGGAGCCCCCGGGCGAGGGTCTCCCGCGTGGCCACGTCGACCCCGCCGAAGGGCTCGTCGAGGAGCAGGACCCGGGGGCGGGGAGCCATGGCGCAGAGAAGGGCGGCCTTGCGGTGTTCCCCCCGGGAGAGGCTCCCGATGCGCCGCCCCGGATCGAGCCTGAAGCGCTCCCGCAACTCGTCCGCGAGCCTGGCATCCCATCCGGGGTAAAGGGGCGCCAACCAGGCTTCGAGCTCTCCAAGGCGCAGGTCCAGGGGAAGGGAGAGCCCGTCGGCGGCGTAGGTGACCCACCCCCGGACCTCCCGGGCCCGGAGGAACGGATCATGGCCCAGTACCCGGACGGCTCCCATGGAGGGCTGCTGGAGCCCGGCAAGGATCCGGAGCAGGGTGCTCTTTCCCGCGCCGTTCGAGCCGAGGAGGGCCACGGTGGCACCGGCGGGCAGCTCGAGCGAGAGTGCGTCCAGCGCCGCCCTTCCGTCGGGGGGGGCGACCGAGGCGCGGGGGCCGTAGCGGTGGGTCACCCCCTCCACCACGATGGGGGAGTCATTCATGGCCATCGACTTCTCCGAAGAGCTCGTTCCAGCGCGACCGGAGCGCGCGTTCCAGGCGGGACCGGGAAATCCCCAGTCGCCGCGCCTCAACCACCAGGGCCTCCACCTCGCCGGCCAGGAGGTCCTCCTGCTCCGCCTGGGGCGCCGGATGTCCCCGGGCCACCACCGTCCCCACCCCGGGAAGGGGTTCCAGGAGCCCCTGCCGGATGAGCTCCGCCACCGCCTTGTGCGCCGTGTTCGGGTTCACCCGGAGCGCCTGGCTGACCTCTCGCACCGAGGGAAAGGGGTCACCCTCCCTGAGCTCCCCGGAGAGAATGGCCCGGGTGGCGGCGAAGACGATCTGCTTCCAGGGGGACTCCCCGGGCTCGAGGGTGACGCGAAAGGGAAGCATGGTGTACTATGTGCACTGGTACACCTGGTACGCAAGGGGTGCTCGATCTGCGGGACGTTCCACGGGACTCCCCGGGGGGGTCATGGGACCGAACGCCCCGGGGCTTCCGGTTCGGGAGCGTGTGGGGGCCCCGGCCGGCCCGTTCCGCCATCCCCGTGCCCCGGAGAAACGGCGATCGTGGGCTACGCTGGAGCGAACCGTACGATCAACCGGGGGGAAAGATGATGCGACCGGGTGGTGCGTTCGACCCGATGGCACCCGTGAACGTGAGCGAGACGGGTCGGATCCTCCGAAAGACCCGCTTCGACCTTCCCCGCGAGGGGCCGAGGACCCCTTCCCGGGTCCGCCACCGTGCGGTCCTCCGGGCCGAGTGGATGTGGGTCGAAGTGGCGAGCCTCGACGACCGGTTCGGAATCCTGATGAGCGAGCCCGCGTTCGTACGGGGGCTCGAGCTCGGTGCCCTCGTCGCCTTTCGGGTTCTCCCACGCACGCATCCGGTCCACGGCTGCTCGGTCGCGCTGTGGTGGAGCGACCGGCCGGTGGTGGACCTTCGCGCGGAGCCCTGGCAGGGGATCCGGATCACGCTCGGCAACGACTGGGAGCGGATCGTACGGTCGTTTGCCGCAAGCTGACCCCTGAAGGCCTACCGGGGGGTCAAGGCCTCAGCGCCTCGTAGACCAGGCTTCGGAAGATCGGGTAGGCTCCGCCCAGGCCGGAGGGCATGTGCTGCATGAAGAGCATCCCGATGAGGTCGTTGGCCGGGTCGTTCCAGAAGTAGGTGTTGGCCGCACCGGACCAGAAGTACGTGCCTGCCGCGGAGGAAGTCGTCCACGGTGGAGATGAGCCCCGCGCCACCGGAAAGGAGGCGTGCTTCGAGTAGGTAGGAGGCTCCGACCCCGTCTCCGCGGAGACGCATCTGCCCGTCGGGGCCGCCCTGGTGGATGGGTACGAGGCGGCCCTCCATCCCGGGCGGGACATGGAACGAGGTGTCGTGCATCGCGAGGGGGTCCAGGATCTCCTGGCGGAGAAACGCGTCGAAGCTCATTCCCGAGGCGACCTCGACGACGCGGCCCGCCACGTCCTGCCCCAGGCTGTACACCCACCGGTCACCGGGAGAGGCGAGGAGGGGGAGCCGCGAGATCCGGGCGGTGAATTCCTCCAGGTCGATCCCCGGGTCGAGGAGGTTCGCCCCCCGGTACATGGCGTCCACCGGTGAGTTTCCAAAGATCCCGTAGGTCAGGCCGGCGGTGTGGAGGAGGAGGTCGGCCACGGTGGGCTCCCGGTCCGGTGCACGCAGTTCCGGCTCGGCGGCCGGGCCGCCTGCGTAGACCCTCACGTCGGCGAACTCCGGGATGAACCGGGACACGGGGTCCTCGAGCCGGAGCAGCCCC
>JBJHCE010000057.1:0-17805 GCA_050485865.1 Gemmatimonadales bacterium
TCGACACCTGGAAGCCCGACCGGGTCTACCACGCCGCCGCCTACAAGCACGTGCCCCTCATGGAAATGAACCCGAGAGAGGCGATAAGGAACAACGTGCTCGGTACCTGGCACGTGGCCGAGGCCGCAGGAGAGGGCGGCACCGGCCGGTTCGTGCTCATCTCGACCGACAAGGCCGCAGACCCGGTCAGCGTCATGGGTGCCTCGAAGCGCGCCGCCGAGCTCGCCGTGCAGCACCTGGCGGAGGCCCACCCCGAGACCCACTTCACCGCCGTGCGCTTCGGAAACGTGCTGGGCTCGAACGGAAGCGTCATTCCCCTCTTCCAGAAGCAGATTGCCGAAGGCGGCCCGATCACGATCACGCACCCGGAGGTGACCCGCTACTTCATGACGATTCCCGAGGCCGTGCAGCTCGTACTCCAGGCCGCCCTCCTCCCCGAAGCCCGGGGCGAGATCGCCATGCTGGAAATGGGCGACCCCGTACGGATCGTCGACCTGGCCCGAAACCTGGTCCGCCTCCAGGGCAAGCGCCCCGAGGTGGACATACCCTTCACCTACACCGGCCTCAGACCCGGTGAGAAGATGCACGAAGAGCTGGTGGGCGAGGGCGAGGAAACCTCACCCACCTCCCTGGACCAAGTGAGAATCGTCCGAGTTCCGCCCGGAGGAGGAACCGCAGAGCTTCAACAGCTCCTCGCCGTGGCTCGGAACGGGGCGATGGAGGAGGGGTGGGGAATCCACCTGGTGCAGCACCTGGTGGGGGCAGGGGCGTCGGAGCCAACGGGGCGGAGGTAGTGGTAGCGAATCGGGGGTGGCGGGGTGCCGCGAGGAGGTCGAGCCACCTGTGCTCCTATGAACCTTGACCTGCAGAAAGGGGCGTCGGCAGATCCGAGCGCGAGCTCCGAGCGGGCCGGTTTCGGGGGGGGAGTTGCAGCCCTAGTCGCCGGTGCCACTTCGGCCCAACTGGTTCTCGCCGCATCCGCGCCCGTGTTGACGCGACTCTACTCACCCACCGAGTTCGGGGTCTACGCCGTCTTTGCGGCGGCACTCGGGATAGTTGGCGGCGTGTCGTGTCTCCGGTTCGAGTCCGCGATCGCCTTGCCGACCAGCCGTTCTGCAGCTCGTCACGTGGGGATGATCGCGGCATTGATTTCTGTGCTGATGGCCGCCACCTGGCTCGGGATCGGCAGTGTTCTGCACGCCTACGGGGGCCACCTGACACCGGCACCGTGGGGGATCGCGGTTGGACTGGCGTCCCTTGGCATATTGGCGATGGGTGCATACAAGTGCTATTGGGGCTGGGCCATTCGCGGTGGAGCCATGACCGCTGTGGCCATGACCAAGCCGGTCCAAGGCCTTTCCCAAGCAACCGTGCAGATATTCGGTGGCTTGGTCAGTGGGGGTGCCCCGTTTGCCTTGTGTGCTGGCGCCATCACCGGGCAGGCGGGGGGCGTGGGCCTACTTCGGCGCTGGCTTCGTTCTCAGAACACGCTCTCAGGAGCGTCTGCGCCGGCGAAGGGGAAGTACACGGTTCGACGCGCGTTGTCACAATTGAGGCGGTACCGCAGATTTCCGCTCCTGTCAGCTCCTGCGGAGGTTCTCAGTAGCGCGTCGCTTCTCCTGCCACCGGCGATCGCCGCTGCGTCATACGGTGCCGCACCTGGCGGCCTGTTCGTTCTCGCGACCAAGCTAATCGGCATCCCGCTGGCCTTGGTCAGCAAGCCCTTGGGAGAGGCCTACAACGTTTACATCGCGCGGGCCCGGAGAGGTTCGTTCGGGGACCTGATGAAGCTTACCCTGTTGTCCGCCGGAGTGGGGGCTATCGTATCCGTGAGTGCGGCGGGCCTTCTGTTCGTGTGGGGTGCGGAGGCTCTGGGTTTCCTGCTCGGGAGTGATTGGCATGAGGTTTCCAGCGTGCTGTTGGCTCTGACCCCGCTGATGCTGGCTCGCATGACCTATAGCCCCGTCGCTAGCGCACCCATCGTGTTGGAAAAGCATTGGCTGGATGTCGGGATGTCGCTTGCCAAGCTGTGCGCGGCGACCATCCCTTTCGTGGTGGCGGCCGTGTCTGGGGTGAACTTCGTAGTGGCGGTATGGGTCTACAGCATCGCATCCGCTACCTACTACCTCCTGGCGACGCTTATCGTTGGGACGCTCGTGGCTCGCATGCGTACGAGCGATCGAGATCCGATCAGAGTAGGTGGACTGTGAAAGGGCGAGGCAGGGTAGACGTCATGATGCCAGCGTATAATGCCGCGGACACCGTAGTGCGTGCCATAAAATCGATGCAATGCCAGACGTACGAGAACTGGCGACTCGTGGTGGTCGACGATGGGTCCGCCGACGCCACCAGTGATAGGGCTCGATCTGTTGGGGACGACCGGGTGACCATCATTCGGCTTCCGGTGAACAAAGGCCGAGGTGTGGCACGGCAAGTGGCGCTGGAAGCGTGTGATGGCGAATATCTTGGCTTCCTCGATGCGGATGACTGGGTGATGCCGGAGAAGCTAGAGATGCAGGTCGGCTACCTCGAGGGTGTGCCGACGGCCGCGGCTGTGTCGACAGCGATGTACCTTGCGGACGAGGGTGGAGGGGCGGTCAAGGTGAGAGGCATTCCTAAAGAGTACGAGGGTGGGAGACTCGCTCGGGTATCGGTTCGTGCGCTACCGAGGTTCGCGCGCGCTCCGACTATCCTTCGCATGAACGTAGCGCAGAAAGGGTACTTCGATCCTGATCTGAAACGTTCGCAGGACCTGGCCTTCCTGTTGGCGGCCTTAACGGGCGAGCATGTCGGGGCCCTTCGTGAGCCACTGTACGTTTACGAGCAACGAGTGGGCGCGGGTGGTTGGAGGTTGAGGCGGGAGGCTCATCACTATCATCGGCGCGTGCTGAGGGCGAACCTGTGCCTGGACCCAGTAGCGTCTACGGCTCGCATCGCACGGTCACTGCTCTTGTCGGCGCTGTTTAGCGCTTGTGAGCTAGCACGCGTGCCAGTTCCGGTTCGTCTCGCACGACGGGGGGACAGGGCCGCGTCCGATAGCGAGTATCGCGCCTACGCTGCAGCGTTGGAGCGGATACAGTGGCGGGACTGAACATGGGGTGCTTGTTGGTGGGTCGAGCCTGGGGGTCGCTTGCGGCCCTCGGGCCGCGGGGGGAGCGGACGTGAGTCCTTGGGACTGGGTTTCCGCCTTGCCGATGATTGGAGGCGTCGTGGCCGTCCTGGCCGCCGCGGTGGCGCTGCAGTGGCGGTGCTGGGGTCACTCGCGGAGCGTACTGGCGCCCGGGACGTTGTTCTTGTGCTGCTACGGCCTGTTCATGGTCCCGGGCGACATGGCGGTTGCCCTAGAGGCAGGAAGCATTCGGCCGATCGTGGTACCGATCACGTCGTTGTTCGCGTTTGCCTTGGCATCCGTGCTGGTGTCGCCGGCAGTGATGACCCGGCGGCTGGGGATAGGTCGGGCCAGCGGCATCCAGCTGTTCCGGGATGCTGGGGTCGCCTGGGCGTTCTTCGGGGTGATGGTGGTGGGTTTTGGGGCGGTGGTCGCGTACTACGCGTTGATCGGCGTTGTCCCACTTTGGCACGGGGTAAGGGCTATTGTCTCACCTGAGGCCGCGGCAGTCAGTATGCATGAATTGCGGCGCCAGATCACTCCGGGTCATAGGTTCGGAAACGTGCCCTACATTGGCCAAGGGTACTTTCGAGCGATTTACTTCAATTTACTTCCCCTCGCCGTTATCTGGTTCGCCGCAAAGGACTCTCTCTCACTGGGGTCGATAAGGCCACGAACGAAGGTCCTCGTGGCACTCGCGGTTGGGGTCAACTTCCTCGACGGGCGGATCTGGATGGGTATACAGGTGATGGCCCTCGTCGGGTTCGCCCTCCTGCATTTGAAGCTCGGTTCCCGGAACCCTCGAGGCGCAGCGGCCGTCGGACGACTGCTAAGGTGGGCTGGTGGAACGACGATTATGCTGTCGTCCGTGGCTGTGGCGTACCGATATGTACAGCATATATCCGGGCGCGCAACGGATAACATCATAGAGACAGTGGCGGCAAGGGTGTTCCTGCTGCCGTCTGGTAGGCTGTACATGTTGTTCCCTGAACCGTATCGGTTTCGATGGGGAGGGACGTGGGTCAGCGACATGATGGGGTTTCTGCCTGGCACAAGACAGAGTTTTGCGTATGAGGTGCATCAGATCGTATATGGGTCCGGGTGGGGGTTTACACTTAGCCCCACCATGATCGGTGCTGCGTGGGTAAATTTTGGTTATATGGGCACACTGTGCATGGTACCGCTGCTCGCGGTGTTGGTCGGCTTGACGTACCGTTCCCTGGAGGACGTGCCAGGGGCAAGCGGAATCGTCCTACGCACGGGGTTTGCGACCGGTGTAGGATTTTCCGCGCTGGGCGATCTCACGTCTCTCGTCATGACGTACGCGGTGCTTGGGATCACGACCGGCATCATGGTGGCGGGCACGGTTTTGCAACGATCTGTCGGGGGGACGAAGCTGCTCCGAGGGGCACCGTCATGGTCGCAGCCCTCGGCACAACGAGACCATCCGTAGTGGGGGCGGACGTGAAACGTTGGCCTGGTCGAGTCCATGAGCATGTGGCTGGCGGTGTAGGCTTGGTTGCGTTGGCTCCGCTGATCGCGATGATTGGAGTGGTGGTGTGGGTCAAGCTGGGACATCCAATTTTCTTTCAGCAAGCCCGCATCGGCCTAGGGGAGGCGGAGTTCAATGTGATCAAGTTCCGCACTATGGCGGACCTGGTTGATGAGCATGGTAGCCAGTTGCCGGACCATGACCGCCTCACCCCCCTCGGCCGCTTCCTCCGCTCCACCAGCCTCGACGAGCTACCCTCCCTCTGGAACGTCCTGAAGGGCGACATGAGCTTCGTGGGACCCCGCCCCCTCCTGCCTGAGTACCTCCCGCTTTACAGCGAGCGGCAGCGCCGCCGGCATGAGGTTCGTCCCGGAATCACCGGCTGGGCACAGGTGAACGGAAGAAACCAGGTGGGGTGGGCTGAGCGCCTGGAGATGGACGTTTGGTATGTTGAGAACCAGAGCTTCTGGCTCGACATGAAGATCCTCTGGATGACGATCTGGAAGGTCCTGAAGCGGGAGGGCATCAGCCAGGAGGGGAGCGCGACCATGGAGCCGTTCAGGGGGGAGCGATGAACGACCGGAACACAGTCATTCTTGGGGCAGGCGGCCATGGCCGGGAGGTCGCGCAGGTCCTGCAGACGGGTTTCGGTCCGACGAGCCATCGCATCGAGTTGATCGGCTTTCTGGATGACAATCCGGAACTGCAAGGCCGGTGGGTTCGTGATGTGGAGGTTCTGGGTCCGATCGATCCGGTCCCGGACCATGTCGAGTTGTGCATTCTGGGTGTCGGGTACCCGGAGGTGAAACGGCGCATCGTGGAAGGGGTGCGAGCTGCAAGCGACGTGGGATGGCCTCCCATCGTCCACCCCTGGAGCGAGACCGCGGAACACTGGGCCGAGAAGGAGGTCGGAATCTTCGTTCAGGCTGGTGTGGTCGTCACGACCGAGGTGAAGATCATGCCGTACGCGACGATCAACATCGGCTGTACCGTGAGCCACGACTGCGAACTGGGCGAATACTGCACCCTCTCGCCGGGGGTGAACCTCGGGGGGGGCGTGAAGGTGGGCGAGGGCGCCTTCATCGGCATCGGTGCCACGGTCATCCAGGGAATCGAGATCGGGGCGTGGTCCGTCGTGGGTGCCGGTGCGGTGGTCACCCGAAACGTGGAGCCGAACAGCGTGGTCGTCGGGGTCCCCGCGCGGGAGATCGATCGCAGGCCCGAGGGCTGGCACCTTGTCTGACTCCACCGATCCCCCCCGCATCCTCCTCTCCACCCCCCACATGAGCCCGGGGGAGCGGGAGCTCCTCCTCGACGCCTTCGACTCGAATTGGATCGCGCCCCTGGGCCCCCACGTCGACGCCTTCGAGGCCGAGTTCGCCGAAGCCGTCGGCGCAAGGCATGCCCTCGCCCTCTCCTCGGGCACGGCGGCGCTCCACCTGGCGCTTATCGAGGCCGGCGTCGAGCCGGGGGACGAGGTCCTTGCGAGCGACCTCACCTTCGTCGCGACCCTGAACCCCATCCGCTACCTGGGTGCCACCCCGGTCCTCATCGGAAGCGAGTGGGAGTCCTGGAACATGGACCCGAACGCCCTGGAAGACGCCCTCAAGGACCGGAGGAAGGAGGGCCGGCGCCCGAAGGCGGTGGTGGTGGTGCACCTTTACGGCCAACCCGCGAATCTCGCCGCCATCGCGGAGATCTGCGGCCGCTACGGCGTGCCCCTCGTGGAGGATGCGGCAGAGGCCCTCGGAAGCAGCTGGACCGGGGAGGACGGAGCGGTCCGAAGCCCCGGCGCCGTGGGCCAGTCCGGGATCTTCTCCTTCAACGGGAACAAGATCATCACGACCTCGGGCGGAGGGATGCTCGTCTCGAACGACGAGGCCCTCGTCACCCACGCCCGGAAGCTCTCCACCCAGGCAAGGGAGCCCGTGGTCCACTACGAGCACGTGGAGGTGGGGTACAACTACCGGCTCTCGAATCTCCTGGCCGCGGTGGGGCGGGGGCAGCTCCGGGTGCTGGACGAGCGGGTGGAGGCAAGGCGGCGGATCTTCCGGCGCTACCGGGAGGCGCTCGGGGATCTGCCGGGAGTGAGCTTCCAGCCCGAGGCCCCCTGGGGGATACACACGCGGTGGCTCACCTGCCTCACGGTGAATGAGCGGGAATTCGGGGTGGACCGGGAGGCCCTGCGGGAGGCGCTGGACCGGGCAGGGATCGAGGCGCGGCCGCTCTGGAAGCCCATGCACATGCAGCCCCTCTACCGGGGATGCGAGGTGTACGCGCCCACGGTGGGGGCGGAGCTCTTCCGCACCGGCCTCTGCCTCCCCTCGGGGTCGGCGCTCACGGAGGGGGAGCAGGAGCGGGTGGTCAAGGTGGTCCGGGACGCGGCCCGGTGAGGGGCGTACTGTGAGGGCCTGGGCGTGAAGGTCGGGGCATGAGGGTCGTTCTCACCGGGGCGCTTGAGTTCGCCCTCTGGCGCGGCCGTCAGGAGCTCCTCGAGGACTGGCGTGCCCGGGGGTGGGAGATCCACGTGATCCTTCCCGATGTCGAGGTGGGCCCGGAGGCCGACCGCCTCCCATGGGTCCGGCTCCACCGCATCCCCCTCCACCGGGCAAGCATGAACCCCGTCCGCGACCTTCGGACGATCCGGGGCTACCGGGATCGGTTCCGGGAGATTCGCCCGGACGCGGTCCTCGCCTACAACCCGAAGCCCGTCCTCTACTCGGGCCTCGCCCTCGAGTCCCTCCCCGAGGTCCGGTTCGTGGCCATGGTGACCGGCCGCGGGGCCCTGGAGCGAAGGGCCGGGATCAAGGGTGGCATCGCCCGAAGGGCCGTGCGGGCGCTCTACCGGCGCTCCCTCGGGCGGGCCGACGCCATCCTCTTCCAGAACGAGGACGACCGGGAGTTCTTCACCTCGGATGTGGGGGGCTTCGACCCGGCGCGGGTGTCGGTGATCCCCGGCTCCGGCGTGAACCTCGACCGCTACGCACCCCAGCCGCTGCCGGCCGGCTCGGTCCGGTTCCTGGCCGTGGCTCGCCTCCTCGAGGACAAGGGCGTGCGGGAGTTCGTGGAGGCGGCGCACCGCATGGCCGAAGCCGG
This sequence comes from Gemmatimonadales bacterium, assembly GCA_050485865.1. Lineage (GTDB taxonomy): Bacteria > Gemmatimonadota > Gemmatimonadetes > Longimicrobiales > Gaopeijiaceae > SKNW01. Next base: position 7,698 of record JBJHCE010000057.1, read on the forward strand.
CGTGGATGCCCGCTACCGGGTCGTCGGGGGCTGGAACGGAGCCCACCCCGCCTCGGTCCCGGAGCCCGAGCTCGAGCGGTGGAAGGAAATGGGGGTGGTCGAGTTCACGGGCCACGCGGACGACGTACGCCCGCACCTCGCCTGGTGCTCGGTCCTCTGCCACGCCTCCTACGCCGAAGGCACCCCGCGTGCCGTGCTCGAGGCCATGAGCACCGGGAGGGCCATCATCACGACGGATGCGCCGGGGTGCAGGCACACGATCGTGCCCGGAGAGTCGGGGCTCCTGGTCCCACCCCGGGATGCCACGGCCCTCGCGGAGGCGATGCGGTGGTTCGTGGAGAACCCGGGGCGGGTGGCTGACTTCGGCAGGGCCGCCAGGCGGCGGGCGGAGGAGGTGTTCGACGTGCGGGGGGTGGTGGGGAGGATCGGGGAGGTGATGGGGCAGGGGGGGCAGGGTAGGAGCCGCTGACTGGCCGACCATCTTGTTACTACATGTAGCAACAACCGGCCTGTCCATGGCCAGTCGGTCCGGAGGGCTGTGGCCGGCTCCGATCGAGCGGTGCCCTGGCGTTCAACGGTTCCGGTGTCTCGCGCACGATTCGGTCGGTGATGTCCGCCGCAGGCTGGACGCAGGATAAGGTGGCACCCGGCGAGCGCGCGGTCCTTGCGCGTGGGGCGCCGATCCGGTTCTGACCCGAAGGCGTCATTCCTTGCGAAAATCCCCGCAGGGAGGCATTCTTGGCCGAAGTCGGGCCCTTCGATGGGCTACGTCGGGGGCAGGATATGTGCGGGCCCCGCAGGTCCAGTATCGAGGCGCTCGGGGCGGCAGCATTGGCGTTAGATGGCACCTCCACTGCCGGATGGGCGGAAGTCAGAAGAGGGGAGAACGGTGACTGAAGAGGCAGCAGGTCAAGTCGAATTACCCGAAGAAGTAGAGGAGCGGCTCAATGAATTGCGCCTAGGCGCCCTTCAGAAAGCGCCGCTGCCGCAAGGTGAGATGCGCGACCTTGCGACAGAGCTCCTTGCGATGTTGTCCCCTGCGGTACCAAATGAGGAGCAGCCTGACAAGTGACCATTCAGGCCATTGAACTCGCCTGGTTCCGGGGTGCTGCCGAGGGAGTTAGGCTAGAGACCAACGAGCGGTCCGCGGTGGTGTTCGGTGCGAACGGGTCTGGCAAGTCCTGCTTCGTGGACGCGGTGGAATACGCCCTGCGAGGTGGACGGATTCAGCACTTGGCACATGAGTATAGCGGCCGCAACCAGGAAAAGGCTGTTCTCAACACGCACCGTCCCGCTGATACCGAGGCCGGATTCTGCATTTCGTTGGCAGGCGGTGGGCGGGTTGACATTGAGATATCATCTTCGGGTGCTCATAAACTCAAGGATCAGGACGCGTCAGAGTTTACCGGGTTGGATTGCGCTCGGACCGTGCTCCGGCAGGCCGAAGTCTCCCAGTTCATTCATTCTACCAAGGGCGAGAAGTACTCTGCCCTGCTGCCTCTCTTGGGCCTCTCGCACTTAGAGGTGTCTGCGGAGAATCTTCGTCAACTGGGAAGGACGGTTCGACGCCAAAGCGGGGCCGAGGAGGCACAGGCGGGCTTCCGGAGGGCGGTGACTGAGTTCAGGGAGTCGTTGGAACCCGACCAAGATTCCTCTGCCGAGGCGGTGATCGGGGACTTGTGCGCCAAGTTCGTGGCCGTGAAGCACGACCACTCACCCGAACGGTGTGCGGAGCTTGTGGAAGAGATCCTCACGGCTCGCCTGAGGGACTCGTCCACTCTTGAACGCCGACAGGCTGCGCTTGAGCAGCTGGCCCGGGTCGATTTGCCCGGTGCCATTCGGGAGGTGCGGGAGGCCGCAGTGGCACTCGCCAGCTCCGCAGAGAGAGGTGTACGTGAACGACTGCGTGTCATCCAGGCTGCGTCGACCTACCTGGAGTTCGGGGGCTCAACGATGGTCGAGTGTCCCGCCTGTGGGACAGAGTTCGCGCGGGCAGAGCTTGCGGCGCACCTTCGAGCGGAACTGCAGGCGCTCCAAGAGGTGGAAGTTCGATCCGGTGCGTATCGGTCGGCCAGGGGCCAGCTTCGGGATCGCGCACGCCAGATCGTGTTGGCCTGTCAATCCGAGGAGGTCAGGGCGTGGGCTGCAGGGGCGGAAGACCCCGAGCTCCCGCCCATTATCCACGCCGCTGGCGCATTCGATGTGCCGGACGGAGAAGTGTCCGAGTCGGCCCTCGATACCATGTCGGATGTCCTAGGCGCGGCTGTCGTGTCGGTTGCGGAGGCCGCTTCCTTACTGCCACCACCGGCGGCGGATCTGGCAGGCGCTCGGACACGCCTGCGGACTGCCTTGAACCTCCGGCGCGCTGAGGCGGAGGTAGAGGCTACACGCCTCGGAGAGGCGCTAGCCGACCGGATCGAGCGGATGGAGCGGGACGTCCGTCGGGAGATAAACGTCAAGTCCGCATCGGTTATCGATGACATTTCCGCCGACATTCAGCGTTTCTGGGCGATCCTACATCCTGGTGAGCCAATCGAAGACGTCCGCCTCCACATCCCGGCGGACTCTCAAAAGGCCATTGATATCAGTCTCAAGTTCTACGGGAAAGAACTGGATTCACCGCGGCTGACGCTCTCGGAGGGGTACAGGAACAGCCTCGGTCTCTGTGTGTTTCTCGCGATGGCAGCTCGGGAGGGAAATCGACCATCCCCGATCTTGCTCGACGACGTCATCGTCAGTTTGGACCGTGGTCACCGAGGCATGGTCGCTGAACTCCTCGAAAAGGTGTTCGACGATCGGCAGATCCTCGTGTTTACGCATGACCGTGATTGGTTCACGGATCTACGGCAGCAACTACCGGCCTCGCGCTGGACCTTCCGGGAACTCCTACCGTATTCCAACCCGTCCCAGGGAATCAGGTGGGCCGAGAGATCGTCCTCCCTGGCGGACGCGCGGGCCTACCTCAACTCCCGTGCCGACACGGCGGCAAATGAAGCCAGGAAGGTCATGGACGTTGAACTTGCCATCTACAGCGAACGCCTTGAGGTGTCTCTCCCGTTTGCCCGAGGGGCGCGAAACGATCGGCGAGGAGCTCACGAGTTCTTGTCTGGTCTGCTGGCGGAAGGATCCAAGAAGCTCAAGAAGCGCGTGGGTGATACCTACCACCCGCATACCGATGCCTTGAACGCCTTCCAAGAAGCCGACACGCTCTTGGTGACATGGGGCAACCGCGGTTCTCACTCACCCGATGTCACTCCCCGGGAGGCATCGCGATTGATCGAGGCCTGTGAGGCCGTGCTGACAGCTCTACGGTGCCGAGACTGTGGCACCCCCGTTTACCACCTGAAGAACCCCCGGAACGGCTCACGAGAGTGCCAGTGTGGAGCGATCCGATGGAAGTAAACGACGCAGCGGATTGAACGCATGGTGCCATCTAAAGGGCGTTAGGAGGTGAAGTTCACGGACGAGAAGGGGCGACAGGGTCGTCGGTGCGACGCTCGGCGCTCGAGCACCTATCGTCTACTGGTTGTCGTCGGGAGTTAGCGAGAGCTTGCTTAAGGAGGACATGCGTTGAAGGAACCGCACCTGCTTCGTGCCAGCAGCAATCCGAGACGTCTCCTCCGTAACATACGGCACCTTCTCCCGCCCGCCTCGGTCGCACTGATCGAGTCGGCCATTGACGAAAACGTAAGCGCTCTCTACACCCTCGGCTGGGATCATTATGTCTTCGCTCGCCGCTTGGGGGCGAGCAGCTGGCGACATAAGGTATCCCGACTATACTATGCGGCGTACAACGTCACCCGGAGTGTACGCCTGTACGTGGAAGGTCAATACTCCCAGGAAGTCAAGGATCATCAAAGGTTCGCCGACCTTCCGGATGACTTCCCTTCGAGGCTCGCGTATGCCAACGACCTTCCGCTCCTTCGGGACGACCGCAACCTGTGCGATTACGATCACACAGCCACGGTCGATGAATTGGTTCGCTCCCCCGAGGATTGGGCATCCTTCGTTTCACACCTCTCCAAGGATGTCCGGACGTATCTCATTGATCGAGGCTTGAAGCTATGATCGACTCGTCGGTGTTCTCCGAACCTCAGGAAGCTGTTGAGATCTATAAACGATTCTCGCATCTCTCCGGATTGTATGGCTTGCCTTTTGAGTTGAAGCAGCGGAGTGATGGCGACGTACTGATCATCCGTGTGAATCATCCCACGGACCGGCTCTTCGCTCTGCTCACCGAGGCCGAGGCCGAGGTGGAGCAGGGCAAACTGTTCCCAACGCGGGCAACCTTGGAGGCGCAGGGCCTTGATGACCGCTTGCACAGACCGGAAACCGAGCTCTATCTGAAGGTGCTGAGCGAGAGTTTGGCCGTCACACGGGACTCTTTTCGACGGGACTTCTTTGAGCGTTACATTCCATCGGTGTTTGGTGCCGAAGAACAGGTCCTATCGGAAGCCAATCACATCATCTTCGGTCGGCGAGGATCCGGAAAGTCTAGCCTTATGCTTTTCGCTCTGATGAAGCGAGAAGCCGCTAACCAGGCCAATGTGTGGCTGGATTTGCAGGTGTATCAGGGTCGGAGTGAACCGCAAGTAATCTCTGACGTCCTATGGGACCTGCTGAATCAGCTCCCAACCCTTCCGAGCCACAGCACGATGGTGGAAGATGTGGGGAAGAAGCTCAGAGCGCTCAGCACGCAGCACGAGCAACCGGATATAGCGGAGATCCGCCGACTGCTTCCGGACGTCCGCCGTGCTCTGTCGGCAATCGCCAGGGAGGGCACAGCCATCTTCGTCTACTTGGATGACTTGCATGTCCTTCCTCTCGAGATCCAGCCGCAGCTCTTAGGCATCTTGAATTCGATCGCCCGCGGGAGCGGAATGTACTTGAAGGTGTCGTCGATCGAGTCGTTCACTCGCACGTGGGACGCGGCGACTCGGGAAGGCCTGGAGGTGACGCATGATGTACAGGTCTTGAAGCTGGATTACAACCTGACCAAGCCCAACAAGGCGCGACAACACATCGAGAGCATCCTAGATGCCCATGCCATATACAGCGGCCTCCGGTCGGCGCGATATCTGTGCAGTGAGGCTGCGGTTCTCGAACGCCTAGTCTGGGCGGCAGCTGGAGTCCCCCGGGATGCACTAAATATTTTCTCGCAGGCCATCACCGGAGCGATCATGGACGATCGCCCGCACGTGACGGTAACTGACATCAACACGGCATCGTCCGAGGCCGTGAATGACAAGCTGCGTGACGTACAACTTGACGGTTCCGGTTACTACGAAGACGCCAAGGCTTTGTTGGAGCGGATTCGAAGAACTTGCGTGCAGGAGAAGAGATCAAACGCGTTCCTTGTGCGGGTCCAGAATGAGGACCCGATATACGAGGGGGTCCGGCGACTGATCGACTTGAGGTTGCTACATGTCATACATGAGGGTATCACGGTGCAAAGGGCTGGGGAGAAATATGTGGCGTTAATCTTGGATTACGGATTCTACGTCGGGCTCAGGGCTTCGAAGAACATCGATCTCTTCAAGCCTGAGAAGGGCAAGGGCCAGTACGAGAAGTTGCGCTCTCTTCCGATTGTGCGAGCCACTTGAGCGAAGCGGCCTATGTGCCTTCTAACGAGGGCATGAATCTGTCACCCGCCTCCGGCGGGCGCAGCTTATGCCCTAGGCGTTACCTGGTCAGCCCGGTGGCCCGGCGCTCCGCCCCCTCCGGCATCCCCACGCACTGGACCCCCCACGGGGCCCGCCACGTCCCGTCCCCGCGCCCAGCCCACCCCCCGGCCGGGCGGCCCCACCCACCCGCCCCGCCTTCCTGCCCCACCCCTCTGCATCCCCCAAAGAGAACCCCCCTCGAACCCACCCGCCCCGTACATCGCCGGGAGTCGCCGGACCGCGCAGGAGTGGAGGCCAGGCCGCTCTGGAAGCCCATGCACATGCAGCCGCTGTACGCGGGATGCGAGGTGTACGGGGGGGCGGTGGGAGCGGAGCTCTTTCGGAGTGGGCTGTGCCTGCCGTCGGGGTCGGCGATGACGGAGGGCGAGCAGGGGAGGGTGGTGGAGGGGGTGCGGGGGGTGGGCGAGGCGGGGTAGGGGGACGGGTAGCGGGGGCGGCGCTGATCGTTTGCTGAGGGTCGGCGGGTAGGTTGGCTACAGTCCCGGCGATGGGCGGGGGTTTCGGACGGCGGCGGGGGCCTGGTGCCGAAGGGCTCTCTCAAGCCCGGCGACTGCAGCGCTGAAGTGGCCCCCTTGTCTTCGCCCGATGGGGCGGTTCAACCCTGAGGGTGTCGGCCGGCTCGAGTCGGGAGGGCCTTCGGGTGGTGTTCGGTCCCTCGCGCCCTTGGCCGCCAAGGGGGTGCCTTCCAAGGAAAGGCTGGCTCTCTTGACGCAGATTGGGAAATCCACCAATGTTCGAAGTGGACGATGCCCTCCCTCTGGAGCCGATGGGTTCGAGTCTCGATGACCTACGCGTGATGCCCGAGCGAGTTCGGTACGACCTCGGCGGCGCCCTCAGGATGGCCCAGCGAGGCGTGACTCCGGACGGAGCGACGGCTTGGGGAGAGGGTCTTCCGCGACAGATCAAGAAGTACGCGGTTCGGCACAACTCGGACACGTATCGAATGGCATTCACCTGGGAGCTTCCGGGCGCCGTGTACCTGCTCGACGTCTTCAAGAAGAAATCCTCATCGGGTCGCGCAACCCCCGGGAAGGACTTGAGAAGAATCGAGTCCCGCTGGAGGGATGCTCAGGCACGCCACGAGCTGTACTACGGAGAAGGATCATGAGGAAGCCGAATAGCCCGACCGCCATCCGGGGAAACATCTTCGAGGCGCTGGGCCTCGAGAACGCCTCGGAACACCAGGCGCGTGTCGACCTCGCGGTGGCCTTTTCTCACGAGGCTCGCCGCATCATCAGCGCGGAAGGCATTGCGCAGAAGGCGCTCGCCGACCGCATCGGGCTTGACCCGGGGGATCTCTCACGGGTCATGAACGGGTCGGTCGAAGCGTTCAGCCAGGAACGACTTGAGCGGCTCCTCAACCAGGTCGGATGCGAGGTGGTGATCACGGTTCGTCGCCCCGATGACGACCATCCCCCAACCACCCGCGTGGACTCTTCCGCACTCCTCGGAACCGTGGCATAGCCCTCAGGTCCGGGGCCTGCCCGTCTGGAGCAGGCGGTTGCCAGAAGGCCTTCTCCCCACGGGGCCCGCCACGTCCCGTCCCCGCGCCCAGCCCACCCCCCGGCCGGGCGGCCCCATCCCACCCGCCCCGCCTTCCTGTCCGAACCCTCTGCATCCCCGAGGAAGAACTCCCCTCGAACCCACCCGGCCCGGCCACCGCCGGGCCGTCCTCTACCGCGAAGGGGTGGAGGCCAGGCCCCTCTGGAAGCCCATGCACATGCAGCCGCTCTGCCGGGGATGCGAGGTGTACGCGCCCACGGTGGGGGCGGAGCTCTTCCGCACCGGCCTCTGCCTGCCGTCGGGGTCGGCGCTCACGGAGGAGGAGCAGGAGCGGGTGGTGGAGGGGGTGCGGGGGGTGTGTCGGGGGGGGTGGGGGACGGGTAGCGGGGGCGGCGCTGATCGTTTGCTGATGATCGGCGGGTAGGTTGTTTCCGTTCCACCGATCCGTCCACGAAGGGCCCGCCGCGGCCCCTCTGTTCTTTCCGGCAAGGCGGCGGCCGGGTAGCCCACAGGGGTGGCCCTGCCTTGCCTGCCGCCCCGTTTGTATTCCCGATTAGAACCTGGAACGAAGCGCACCCTGGAGTTCCCCCTCCATGAGAATGCCCCCCGTGTCAAGTAGAGATGTGTCGTAGTTGGAACAGGCCCTCGCCTCGCCTCCATTCGCAGTCTCTGTGAGCCCGATGGGGGCTCGCTGCATGCTGGTGTCCGGCCCTGCACGGGCGCTGCAATCCGATTCCGGCCTCCTGATGGGGCCTGGGGGAACACGCAGTCGCCCGGACAGGGCGTAGAGCTCGTTCCTTAGTCAGACGTCTCTCTGCTGTGGGTCCTCCGTTGCTGGTCAGGTCGTGGCTTGGGTTCGGTTCGGTGCTATGCCGCGATCGGGTCGTTGGACTCCGGGAGGGCCGCTGGGAGCGTTTGGTTTCGGAGCGGCTCGTAGACCTCGCCGTTGACCCATAGCCGGTGGAGCAGGACGGCCAACTTCCGGGCCACGGCCACGATCGCCTTCTTCTTGGCGGCTGCCCCGCCTCGCTCGCCAAGGCCAAGGCCCCAGCGTCTCAGGTCGCTATCTGGCCCGAAGGGCCCGAGGGTGTAGTGGGCGGATTGGGTCAGAAGCTTGCGGAGCATGACATCGCCAGCTTTGGTCGTACGGAGTTGAGGACTCGATTCTCCCGAATCGTGTCGGGCGGGCACGAGGCCCAGGTAGGGGCCGACGGACCGACTCTTCCGGAAACGGTCCGGGGTCTCCAGCGTGAGCATGTAGCAGAGCGCCGTGAGCGTCCCTACACCGGCCACCTGAGTGAGCACGGCCGGCTCCGGATACTCCGTGGTCGCCAGCTCATCGATCCATCGCTCCATCTCACGGATCTGGGCGTTGAGCTCCGTGATGGCGTCCAGCACCGGCAGGATCGCCGGAAGCAGGGCTTCCGGTACGTGCTCCGCGACCTTGTCGGGGAAGGTGGCCGTCGAGCACTTGGGGAGTCTTCCTCCCATCGCCTTCACAGTGGAGCGGGCGTGGTTGACCAGGGCCGTTCGAGCGTCGACGAGCGCGCTCCTGGAGCGGATGACCGCGAGATCGGCCTGCACGTCTTCACTCCGGTGAACGACCGGCGCCAGGAGCTCCGGGTCCAGTCGAGCCACCCGCGCCAGATACTGCGCGTCGGTACGGTCGCACTTGCGGTCGTTCTCGTAGATCAGGCGCAGCTTCCTCGGATTCGCCACGATCACCTCGTGGCCCGACGCTGCGATCAGCCGGCTGATCCACGGCGAGTGCGGTCCAACCTCCAGCACCACCCTTGCCTGCTCCTCACCCCCAAACCGACGGCTGAGCGCTGCCGACGTCGTCCGCACCCGCCCTTCCTCGATCACCTCGCCATCCGCGTCCAGGATGCAGATGTGGCTATTCCGGTCTCCCACGTCCACTCCGATTGTCCTCTTCGGGTCCCTTCGACATACCTTGCATCTGGCCAACCTCCGTGCCTTGGGCTTCGAGCCCGTCAACTCTTGGGGTGCCCGTACAGGGTGACCCCGTCGCCGGGGGTTGGCATTCTCATTCCATCCGGTTCGGTGGACACCCCACTTTTGAGGTAAAGGAGGTGTCCGCATGGCACAAGGGAAGAAGACGTACCCGGCGGAGTTCAAGCGTCGGATGGTGGAGTTGGTTCGGGCTGGTTCTTCCGCACCCCCCACATTCCGGATGAGGCGGTTCTTCGGCTGGGTCTCCGCACCGCCGAACTCGCAGGCGGTGATGTAGACCTGCATACTGACTGGGAGCGGCTACGCGAACTGGCCCGAGTAGATGTGGATACGACTTTTCAGATCGCTGAACTTGTCCTGCTCGCCCAGCTGCGAGCGAAATACACCTATGTCCCTGTGGAGGATGTCGAGCCGATCCTGCGTCAGGCTCTTCACTCTGGGCATCCGGAGACGCGGACCAGCGTGCGGGCTCTAATCCATCGCCTCGGTGAGCACGGATTCGCGGATTTCGGCGGTCTGCTCGCTGAAGGAGGGCCATCATGAGGGGCGGAAGGTTGAGCCGGTTCTTGTATCAGTGGATCGGGGCGGCTTGCCATTGAGGCCTAACGGGGCGCTGAACCTGACACGCGGCTGCGCGGCGCGCAGGTTAGCGCCAGGGCGTTAGCGGGCCCTCCCAGCAGGGGGTGAGGACCGTGAGCTTGGGGCTGGCCGGGCCGTGGTTTCGCTGCGTCTCTGAGCGTGCCGACACGCATGCGCGAGCCACCCGGACCAGACTTCCGGCCTTGACCTGGCGCTCTCCCCACTGCAGTATTACTTGTCATGGTAATACCACCCGGAGGCCGTATGAAGATCACCACGAAGGGCCAGGTCACCATTCCTCAGGACATCCGCGAGCGCCTCGGCCTCCTGCCGCACACAGAGGTGGAGTTCGAGGTACGTGGTGACGT
>JBJHCE010000058.1:0-17765 GCA_050485865.1 Gemmatimonadales bacterium
GATTCCGGGGGGATCCAGGAGGAGGCCCCCACCTTCGGTACCCCGGTCCTCGTCCTCCGCGAGGTGACGGAACGGCCGGAGGGGGTGGAGGCCGGGGTCGCGGAGCTCGTGGGAACGGACCCGGAGCGGATCCTCGGAGCAGCGCGGAGGATCCTGGCCGAGGGGCCGGAAGCCCGGGGGGCCCGGCGGATCCGGAACCCCTACGGCGACGGGCAGGCCGGCTCCCGGATCGCCGAGGCGGTGGTGGCCCACGTGACGGGTGGCGGCCGGTGAGGATCCTTCTCCACTGCGTCTACTACCCCCCCGAGGTGGGCGGGCTCGAGAGCCATGTGGCGGCGCTCGCGGAAGGGCTCGCCGCCCGGGGGAACGAGGTGCGGGTCGTGACCTCCCGGTCCCTTCCGGGGGTCCCTGCCCGGGAGACCCGCGCCGGGGTCGAGGTGGTCCGCACCTGGTTCCCGTCGCGCTCCCCTGCCGGATGGATCCTCCACGCCCTGGGCTCGCTCCCCGCCACGCGCCAGGGAGCCGCGTGGGCCGACGTGATCCACGCCCAGGCCTTCGCCTCGATCCTCCCCTGCCACCTGGCCCGCGCGGGGACGGGGCGCCCCCTCGTGGCCACCTTCCACACCTCCCATTTCCTGGTCCGGGCCGGGATGCCCCGGTGGAAGCCCGTTCTCCGCAAGCTCGTGGCCTGGCCCGAGCACGCCCTTGCGGCCTCGGAGGAGATCGCCCGGGTGGCCGAGGGGCTCGCCCCGGGAACCACCGTCGAAGCGCTCACGAACGGGGTCGAGACCGACCGCTTCCGCCCGGTCCCCCCTGAACTGCCCACCCCGGCGGGGGTCCGGAGGATCATCGTGCCCCGCCGCCTCTTCCCGAAGAACGGGGTGGAATACGCCGTCCGCGCCGTGCCCGGGGTGGCGGAGCGGATCCCCGGGGCCGAATTCCTCTTCGTGGGCGACGGCCCGGAGCGGGAGCGTCTCGAGGGGCTGGCTGGGGAACTCGGCGTTTCAGAGCGCGTGCGCTTCCTCGGCGCCCGCCCCCACGCCGACATGCCCGCCCTCCTGGCCTCCGCCGAGGTCGCCGTCTTCCCCTCGCTCATGGAGGCCACCTCGGTGGCGGCCCTCGAGTGCATGGCGTGCGAACTCCCGGTGGTGGCCACGAACGTGGGAGGACTCCCCCAGATCGTCGACGAGACCGTGGGCGCCCTCGTCCCCCCGGCCGACCCGGCCGCCCTGGCCCGGGCCCTCGTGGAGACGCTGGAGCGTCCCGACCGGGCGGAGCTCGGCGCCCGCGCCCGGCGAAGGGTCGTGGACCACTGGAGCAACGACCGGCTCGTGGAGCGGCATCTCGAGATCTACAGGCAGCTCGTCGGGGAACGCCGGGGCGGAACCCCCGCACCGTCGCACCCGCCGGCCGCCTCCGCATCCCCCGAATCCCCGTAACGCGCGTACCGCCCGACCATGAAGGAATCCGCCCCGAACCGCCGCGCCTCCCGCGCCGAACGCCGCCGCGCCGGAGCCGAGCGCCGCTCGAGCACCGCCTCGCCCGTGGAGCGGGGGCCCGGGGGGCTCGCCGAGGGGGTGGACCGGATCCCGGCGTGGGCCGCCCCGGTCCTCTTCGCGGTGCTGACCCTCGCCCTCTTCCGGGCCTTCGTGTTCTCGAACGACATGCTTTTCGGGAGCGACACGATGTCGCTGGGCTACCAGGCGCGGCTCTTCTTCGCCGAGGCACTCCGGAGCACCGGCTTCCCCTTGTGGAACCCCCACATCCTGGGCGGGACCCCCCTCGTCGAGTCCCTGGTGGGGGGAGACGCGCTTCACCCGATCTCCGTCGCGCTCTTCTACCTGGTCGAGCCGTACCGGGCGCTCGGGTGGAAGCTCGTGATCCACGTGTTCCTGGCCGGGCTCTTCATGTTCGGGTGGATGCGGACGCTGGGGGCCTCGCGGGGTGCGGCGCTCGTGGCGGGGACGGGGGCGCTTCTGGCCCCCTCGTTCGTGACCCTCGTCTTCCCCGGGCACGACGGGAAGATGTTCGTGGTGGCCATGACCCCGCTCCTCTTCTGGCTCGGCGAGTGGATGTGGAGCCGCCGGGACCTGGTGCCGGGAGCGCTCCTCGCCCTCTCCATCGCCCTGGTCCTCTTCAGCACCCACTTCCAGATGGCCTACTTCCTCTTCGGGGCGCTCGGGGTGTACATGGCGGTCCGGGCGGTGCAGGTGGGGCGGGAGCGGGGATGGGGCGCCGGGGCACTCGGGTACGGGATCTTCCTCGGGTTCTCCCTCCTGGGGGCGGGAATCGGGGCGATCCAGCTTCTCCCGGCGGTGGAATACGTGACCGAGTTCTCGAGGCGGGCGGCCACCACCGTGGAGGCGGAGTCGCCGGAGGCGGCCCGGGCCTACTCCTCGTCCTGGTCCCTCCACCCGGAGGAGGCGGTCTCCCTCGTGGTGCCCGAGTTCGTCGGGAACAGCGCCGGCGGGAACGCCTGGACCACCGACACCTACTGGGGGCGGAACGCCTTCAAGCTGAACCACGAGTACCTGGGGGCGGTGCTCCTGGCGCTGGCGCTCCTGGCCTTCCTCCCCGTTCCGGGCGGAGGGGCAGGGGGGGGGGCTCTTCCGACGGGGCGGGGGCCGCCTCCCGGGATCCGTTGGCTCCTCGCCGGGATCGGGGTCACTTCGGTCCTCTTCGCCCTCGGGGCGAACACCCCGGTCTGGCGGATCTTCTACGAGCTCCTTCCCGGGATCTCGCTCTTCCGGGCGCCCTCCATGGCGATCTTCCTCGCGGCCTTTGCCCTCTGCACCCTGGCAGGGCTCGGGGTGGACCGGGGGGCGGCGCTCCTGGCGACGCCGGAGGGAAGGTCGCGGGTACTGAAGGTCGTGGGCGGATTCGCCGGGATCCTTGCCCTTGGCGGGGTCCTCGCGGCGTCGGGGATCCTCCTCGAGCTCTGGGAGGCGGTGGTCTACCGGGATCTCCCGGCCAACCGGGTATCGGCCCTCGACCGGGCGGAGCCCTTCCTCGTGCGCGGTTTCTTCGTGGTGGCGGCGCTGGTGGGGCTCGTGGCGGCGGCGCTCTGGGCGGCAGGGAAGGGGATGGCCGGGGGCCCGGTGCTCGTGGTCCTCCTCGTGGGGCTCGTGGCGGTGGACCTCTTCAGGGTGAACGTGCCCTTCGTGCAGGTCATCGACCACACCCGGGTCACGGTACCCGATGCGAACCACCGCTTCCTCCAGGGGCGCCTCGCCCAGGAGCCGCCCTTCCGGGTCTTCTCCATGGTGCAGGGCGGGCAGGACGTTCAACCCTCGGCCTTCGGGATCGACCTCGCCGCCGGGCACCATCCGAACGACCTCCTGCGCTACCAGGAGCTGATCGGGATGCAGGGGAGCGGGGTGCCGGAGCACCTGGCGTCGTTCGACCCGGTGATCCTGGGGATCCTGAACGTGCGCTACATCCTCTGGCCTGACGCCCAGTACGGCCCCCTCGAGGGGGTCGAGCCGGTGAGCCGGGTGCAGCTCGCCGACGGCAGGAGCTGGGCCTCCGTCTACCCGTACCCCGGGCTTCCCCGGGCGCGTCTCGTGGGGAGCTACCGGCGGGTGGCGGAAGGTGAGGCGCTCCGGGTGATCCTCGAGGACGAGAGCTTCGATCCGCGCCGGGAGGTGCTCCTCGAGGGAACGCCCCCGCTCGAGCCCGTGCCCCCGGGGGAGGGCGGGTTCTTCCCCCCGGATGCGGTGCGGTGGATCGAGCGCGAGCCGGACCGGTTCGTCCTCGAGGTGGATGCGGCGGCGCCGGCGCTTCTCGTGGTGAGCCAGAACTGGTTCCCCTCGTGGCGGGCGCGGGTGAACGGCGAGGAGACTCCGGTGCTCCGCGCCGACCATGCCCTCACCGCCATCGCGGTTCCGGAAGGCACGCACCGGGTGGAGTTCGCCGTGGAATCGGAACCGCTTCGGCAGGCCCTCATGCTGAGCGGGTTCTCGCTCCTCCTCGTCCTTGGGGCGGGGCTCGCCTCCGGGCTCCTGGGGCGGCGGCGGATGGGCATGGAACCCCAGGATCCGGAGTGAGCGCTCCCCCGGCGCCCGGCCCCCTCCCCGACGCCCGGTCCGGTGGGGGTGGTGCAAGGCATACGGCCCGGATCGGACTCCAGCTCATCCTCACCGGGGTGGTCACGGTCTTCGTGTTCCGGGCCCTCGGTGGCACCCTGGAGGACGCCCTGGCCCTCGATCGGGCCTTCGCCGATCCACGGCCCCTTCCGCTCATCGTGGCCACCCTCGTCCTCTTCGGGGGCTACGCCGGCGCGGCGCGACTCTGGGGGCTCATGGTCGGCGAACTCGGAGGTCGTGACCCCGGGCCCCGGCTTTCGCTCCAGCTCCTCCTGGCTGCGAACCTGGGTCGCTACATCCCGGGGAAGATCTGGCAACTCGCGGGCCTCGCGGTCCTGGCCCGCCGGAGGAACATGTCGGCTGCGGTGGCCACGGCGGCGGCCCTCCTCGTCCAGGGCTTCGCCCTCGCCGCCACCGCGGTTTGGGGGATCCCGGCGTTCCTTGCCGAGGGAGGGACGCCGGGTGCCGGAGCCGCGCGCTGGGCCCTGGGGATCCTCCTCGTCCTCGTGGTGCTGGCCTCGATCCCGCCGCTGACCCATGCGGCAACCCGCCTCCTCTTCCGCTTCGCCCGGCGCGATCCGGACGAGGCGCCGCGCCCCGGGGTTGCCTTCGGACCCCGCTGGCTCGCCCTCAACGTCGTGCTCTGGGGGGCCTACGGAGTCGCCTTCCACCTTTTCGTCCGGGGGCTGGGATTCGAGATTCCTCCCCTCGAATCGGTGACCGCCCTCGCCGCCGCGTACCTGGTGGGGAACCTCTTCGTCCCCGCTCCGGCGGGGGTCGGAATCCGCGAGGTGGCGCTGGCGGGGCTCCTTCTCGATGAACTGGGTCCCGCAGCCATGGCCGTGGCCATCCTCGCACGGGTCTGGATGACCGTCGTGGAGGTGGGACCGGCCGCCTTCTTCGCATGGATCGAACTCAAGGGAACGGGCCGATGACGGAGCGCCACGCCCTGGTCGTCATACCCACGTACAACGAGCGCGACAGCCTCCCGCGCATCGTCCCCATGGTCCTCGAACAGGACCCCCGTCTTCATGTCCTCGTGGTGGATGACAACTCGCCCGACGGAACGGGCGAGGTTGCCGAGTCCCTCGCCCGCGAGCATCCCGGGCGGGTCCATGTCCTTCACCGGACGTCGAAGGAAGGGCTCGGGCGCGCGTACGTCGCCGGGTTCGGGTGGGGGCTCGAGGAGGGGTACGACCGGATCTGCGAGATGGACGCGGACCTCTCGCACCCGCCGCAGCGCCTTCCCGACTTCCTCGCGGCCATCGACGCGGGCGCCGACGTGGTCGTGGGTTCCCGCTACGTGGGGGGGCGGGCCAACGTGGTGAACTGGCCCATTTCGCGGCTCTTCATTTCGGTCTTCGGGAGCTGGTACGCCCGAACCATCACGGGCCTGCCGGTCTCCGACGCCACGGGCGGCTTCAACATGTTCCGAAGCGACGTCCTCCGGGCCATCGGCCTCGACCGGATCGAGTCAAACGGCTACAGCTTCCAGATCGAGCTCAAGTTCCGGGCCTGGCGCAAGGGGTTCCGGATCGAGGAGATCCCCATCGTCTTCACCGAGCGGGCGGAAGGGGAGTCCAAGATGTCGAAGGCCATTGTCCGCGAGGCCATTTGGCGGGTGTGGAAACTCCGCCTCATGGCCCTCATGCGACGCATCTGACCAGGAACACCAAGACATTGCCCCTGCATCACTTCCTGTATCGATGCCCAGGGTGTGGACACGACCCCATGGGCGGAGAAGGGGACCGAGCGGCCTGCCCGGCGTGCGGCCTCCGCGTCGACCGCGAGGGGGGCCGCGATGCCCGACTTCGGGTCGTCCACCCGTCGGGCCGGATCGCCCATCTTCCCGCGGCGCTCCTGGCCCGCCGGATCGACGCCTTCGGCGGAGCCCTGGCCTCGACCGGTGGCGCCCCCGCGGGAGCGCTTCGGCGCGCCCGGGTCCGGGTGCGTACCGCCGGGGGGGAGGACCCGGTTCGCTTCCGGTCGCGCCTCCTGGGGTTTACCGAGGCGCTCCGGGGCGGGGCGCAGGCGATCCTCGCCCTCGACTCCCGGGAACTCCGCCTCGAGCCCCTGGCGGACGCCCCCCAAGCGCTCCACCCGGCCGAACCGCTCCAAAGGTGGGCACTCGATTCCGTAAGATCTCTTCAGACTTCGTCTTCCACCGTGCAGTTCACGGTCCGAAGGGGAGAACGCGGGCGCGGGGGACCGGAGATCGTCCTCCTCCGCTTCCTCGACGACTCTCCTCGTAGATGGGACGAGCTCCTGCGGCATGCGCTCACCGCCCGCTGGAGGGCCCTCGGCCGAGGCGAGATCACCGAGTTCCAGCCCCGGATCCTGGCCAGGACGGAGGCCCCGTGAGCAGCCCCATCGTCTATCCGGTGGTGGGGGCAGGCGCCCGGGTGGTCCTGAAGTTGCTCGGTCCCGTTCGCGTGCACGGCCTCGAGAACCTCCCGGAGCGGGGCGGAGCGCTCCTCCTCCCGAACCACCAGTCGGCGCTCGACCCGTTCCTCGTCCAGGGCTGGGCACCTCGACCGGTTCGCTCCATGACGAAGAGCACCCAGTTCGGATCCGGGTTCATGCAGTGGATCGTCCCGCGCCTGGGTGGGTTTCCGGTCCGCCGGTACCGCACCGACGCCCAGGCGGTGCGCGTGACGCTGCGACTCCTGGACGAAGGCGAACTCGTCTGCATCTACCCGGAGGGTGAGCGGAGCTGGGATGCGAGGCTCCAGCCCTTCAGGACCGGGACGCTCCGGGTCGCGCTCGCGGCGGCACACCGGGGAATCCCGGTGATTCCCGTGGGAATCCGGGGCATGTACGATGTCTTCCCGCGGTGGGGGAGACCCCGCCGAATCCGGAGCGCCCTCGCGGTCCGCTTCGGGCGGACCCTCCGGCTTGGGCCCTTCGAGAACCGCCGCGACCGCGACGCCGCACTCCCGGTGCTGAGGGAGCGCCTCCGCGACCGGCTCCTGGACCTTTCGGGGGAGCGGGAGATCGCCGCCGTCGATGACGCGATCGAGTGGCCGTTCGACCCGTAGCGCGCCCGGGAGCGTCTCCCGCTGGAACGGCCACGCAGACGGGAACAGGGAAGGACCGACGGAGGGCACCTTGGTCGAACCGCCTCGCCTACTTTACATAATACATCTTATGTGCACCCTGGAAACGGATGTGGAAAACGGATGCGCCCCCAGCGCGGGCGCACCCCGCCCGGGTTCTTCCACGGTGACGAACCCGGGCCGCGGCCTGGTCTCGACGGAGGCACACCCCCCCTGCCGCTGCCGCCGGGGCCCCCGGCGGGAAGGAACCGGTCCCCTCGGGCGAACGCCCCCAGCGTCCCCCTACGCCACGAGGCACCGACGGAACGCGTCCGTCGGTGCCTCGCCTGGGGCTCCCGACCGGGGTGCGGCCGGAGAAACGACTCCCGCGCCTCGTGGCGGGCGGGACCGGGTCAGTCCAGGATCAGCCCGCGCCGAGCTCGTGGAGCCGCATCTCGAAGTAGCTGCGGATCGGGTCCTCGTCCTCGAACTCGTCGATCAGAGAGCGGATCGCCTCGATGGCGGCGGCCGTGTCTCCCTCCGCCAGCTTGACCCGGGCAAGACCGTCGGTGGCCTCCCTGCGCTGGAAGGTCATCTCGGCGCGGCGGGCAAGCTCCCGATATGCGTCTGCGGCGTCGGACCACCGCTCGGCCTGTTCATACGCCGCGGCGAGGAGGAAGGTGGCCTGGATCCGGAGCGGGTCCCGCGTCGACGGAGCCACCTCGCGGAGTGCGCGGATCGCCTCGTCCGGGCGCCCCTCCCCCAGGTGCAACTCACCGAGCACGAGCCGGGCCTCGATCCCGTAGGGCGTGCCCCCGTAGCGAGCGAGGTACCGCTCGAGCTCCGCCACCGCCTCATCGGGCGGCGAGACCGCGGCAACCTGCTGCACCTGTTCGAGCTGCAGCGCCGCTTCGGCGTAGGTCCCGGCACGCTGACCGAAGAACCAGATGGAGCCCACGACCAGGAGGACCACTGCCGCGATCGAGCCCAGGAGCTTCGAGGGATTGCGCTGGGCCCATGCGACGAAGATCAGTACGCGCGTGGTGAAGGCGTCGTCGTGGGTGCCCTTGGGCGCGACCGGATCGTCCGGTCGAGGGGTGGGAGAAGATCCCTTGGCCATGTCTCGTTCAGGTTGCCTCGGACCCCGCGCTCCGTCGGTGCTCGGGGTCCGCCGGTGGTAGGATGCACAGAAAAGGAAAGTTACCCGAGGCGTCGCAGGCGGTCAACGTGAGTTCACCTTCCGGGGGCGCACCGCCATCTTTGGTGCATGGCCGCCCTCCTCTTCCTTCTCGGTGCCCTTTCGGGCGGGCTCTCCGTGGCCCTCGGAGCCTTCGGAGCCCATGCCCTCGAGGCCCGCCTCGATACCCGCGCCCTCGAAATCTTCGAGACGGGGGTCCGGTACCAGGGACTCCACGCCGTCGCCCTCCTCGCCACCGGGCTCCTCCTGGCACGGGAGGCCGCGTCCGGTGCCCTCGTTGCCTCCGGCTGGGCCTTCGTCGTCGGCACCCTCCTCTTCTGCGGAAGCCTCTACGCCCTTGCCCTTGGCGGCCCGCGGTTCCTGGGTGCGGTGGCCCCCCTCGGCGGCACGGCCTTCATCGTGGGCTGGGCGCTCCTCGCCTGGGGTGGATGGCGCTCCCTCGGGTAACGCGTCTCCGTACTGAATCCGTCCTGAAGCAGTACGGCCCGGGCAGGAATCCTTCCCCACCCGGGCCGTGCGCACTCCCCATCAGTGTCCCCGGCGCGATTCGAACGCGCGACCTTCCGCTTAGGAGGCGGACGCTCTATCCATCTGAGCTACGGGGACATTCGTAGCACACCCCTCCCCTCTTCCCCCGATTGGTCCGGGCGCACGCGCCGGGCGGGGTGCGAGGCATCCTCGGGATGGAAGGTATCAGCGTTCCCCACCCTCCGGTACGGCCACCGGGCGTCGGCGGCCCAGTCGGGCCACCGCCTCGAGCCCCACGACCACGAGCAACCCCGCGAGCATCGCGGCCACCACCCCCAGGACCTCCGGGTCCCCCCCGCCCCGTGCCATGAACCCCCCGGGCCCCAGGAGCTCAACGCCCACCGGCTTCCCCTCCACCATTTCAGTCGGGAGCCGCCAGGGCCAGAGCTTGAGCAGCGCCCCCGCCATGAAGCCGCAGAGCACGGCCAGGGTCCCCTCGTAGTACCGGGCCAGGAGCCAGCTCAGGAAGCGGGAGAAGAGGAGGAGCCCCGAGGTGCACCCGGCGGCCAGGATCCCGAGGAAGACCAGGTCCAGGGCCGAGATTGCGGCGACCACCGACGGGTAGAGCCCGAGGAGGAGCATCACGAAGCTTCCCGAGATCCCGGGAAGGATCCAGGCACACACCGCCACCGCACCCCCGAGGAACACGGTGACCGCGTTCACCGGAAGGAGCATGGGGGTGAGGAACGCCGCCGCGGCTCCGAAGACGGCTCCGATCGCCGCAAGTCCGCCCCGACGGGGGGTCCACGGCTTCACGAACCGCGCGACGAACACCGTCGAGGCGAGAATGAGCCCGAAGAAGAACCCCCAGACCTGGAGCTCCCAGTTCTCCAGGAGCCACTGCACGATCCGCGCGAGTGCCAGGATCCCGGTGGCCATCCCGGCCCCGAGCACGAGGATGAAGCCCAGGTTCGCCGCCGCCCAGAGCTCCCGGATCCGCCCCCTGACCAGGAGTCCGACCAGGTGCACCCCGATCCCCCGGATCGAGCGGACGAGCTCCAGGTAGATCCCGGTAATGAAGGCGATCGTCCCCCCGGACACACCGGGCACGAGTTCCGCCACGCCCATGGCGATCCCCCGGAGGTAGAGCCCCGCCCACGCCGCCGGGCCCGTCCTCCGGTCCCCCCCCTCCCCCGCCGTCACCGGGCCGCGCCCCCCGGCCCCTCGGACCACCCGTACCGGCCGAGAAGGGGGACGAACGTGCACCCGGGAAGGGCCACCTCCTCGTGCACCGCTCCGTCCGGGTCCTTCCGCACGAGGACCATGTCCTGCTCCTCCCGGGTCCCCACCGGAATCAGGAGCCGCCCCCCGGGTGCCAGCTGCTCCACCAGGGCCCCGGGAACGGAGGGCGACGCCGCCGCCACCGTGATCACGTCGAAGGGCGCGTACTTCCGCCACCCGATGGTACCGTCGCCCACGAGGAGCGCCACGTTCCGGATCTCCAGCGCGTCGAGCGCCTTCCGGGCGCGCTGCGACAGCTCCCGCACCCGTTCCACAGAGTAGACGCGGTCGGCCAGCTGGGCCAGGAGCGCCGTGAAATACCCGCTCCCGGTGCCGATCTCGAGCACCCGGTCCTCCTTCCCGACCCCCAGGATCTCGAGGGACCGGGCCTGGAGGGAGGGCTGGGACGCCGTCTGTCCGAACCCGATGGGCACCGGTCCGTCCACGTAGGCCCGGTTCCAGATCCCCTCCGGAAGGAAGAGGTGCCTCGGAACGAGGTCGAAGAGGCGCAGGATCTCCAGGTCCGACACGCCTCTTCCGCGAATCTCCTCGATCAGCCCCGCCCGCTGCGCCGCGAACCGGAAGTCGCTCACAATCCGAGCTCCCACCCCCGCACCTCTTCCAGGAGGCGGTAGTTCGTCAGGTCCAGGTGCAGGGGCGTCACTGAAATGTACCCTTCATCCACCGCCCGGAAGTCCGAGTCCCCTCCCCCCGCCCAGCTCATCGAGCCTCCCCCGATCCAGAAGTACTCCCGCCCGGACGGGTCGAGGGCCCGGGTGAGGGAGTCGGAGTAGCGCCGCTTCCCGAGCGACGTGACCCTTACCCCCTTCACCTCCCCGGGGTCGATGGGGGGAAGGTTCACGTTCAGGAGCGTCGTCGCGGGAAAGGCCTCGCGGTTCGTGATCTGCCCGAGGAGCCGGGCGATCACGTCCTCCCACCCCTCGATGGACTCGAAATTCGACCCGGCGTAGGAAAGCGCCACCGAGGGGATCCCGAGGACCGTGGCCTCCATCGCCGCCGCCACCGTCCCGGAGTAGAGCACGTCTTCGCCCATGTTCGGGCCATGGTTCACCCCGGAGAAGCAGAAGGTCGGGCGTTCGTCCAGGAGCGCGTTGACCGCCAGGATCACGCAGTCGGTGGGGGTTCCGTCCACCATCAGGGAGCCATCGGTGGACCTCCTGCTCCGCAGCGGATGATGAAGGGTAAGCGAATGACTGGTAGCGCTTTGCTCACGGTCTGGTGCGACCACGGTGACCGAGCCCAGCCGGCTCGCCGCCGTGGCGAGCACCCGGAGCCCGGTGGCCATGACGCCGTCGTCGTTCGTGCAGAGGATGTGCATCGGGAAGGGCAGGAAGTGGCAAGGTGTGGATCGTTGGGTGGTTCTTTTTCGAGATGCACGCCGGACCGGCAGCGTCCGGGAGCCGGGCCACCGGGGCCCGCGCGCCCGCGGGTCAGCCGTCGTCCATCCCCAGGTGGAGCTGGGGAGGGCCGGAAGGCCTGGGGGCGGCTGGACCGCGGTCCCCCTTCACCGTCGGAGGGGGCTCCTCCGGCGTCCCGTCGAGGGTCAGGAGGGAGCGAACGTGTTCGAGCTCGTCCTTCATGACCTCGAAGAGCTCCGGTCCGGCCACCTCCTGGCGTTCTTCCTCGAGCCCCCCTCCCTTCCGGAGCTCCCGGATCCGGCGGCGCGCCCCTTCGATCGTGAATTTTTCCTCGTAGAGGAGGTGCTTCACGAGGAGGACGAGCTCCACCTCCTTCGGGCGGTAGACCCGGTTCCCGGCGCGGTTCTTCGTGGGGCGGAGCGCCTCGAACTGGGTTTCCCAGTACCGGAGCACATGGGGCTTGAGCCCGGTGAGCTCGCAGACCTCGCCGATGGAGTAGTAGGCACGGGACAGGATCGGCTCGTCGCTCATCACCATCGCTCCGGCTTGGGGTCACGAATCATCAGGGTGCGCACCGCCTCTTCGGGGGTGGTCGCCCCCTCGAGAAGGGCGTGGACCTGCTCCACGATGGGCATTTCCACCCCGTGGCGGCGCGCAAGCTCCCGCACGCCTCCCGCCGTGGGGACGCCCTCGGCTACCGCACGCATCTCCGACAGGATCGCCGCGAGGGGTTCCCCACGCCCCAGCCGGTACCCCACGGTGCGGTTCCGGGAGAGCTCGCCGGTGCAGGTGAGGACCAGGTCGCCCATTCCGGCGAGCCCGGAGAAGGTGGCCGGATCGGCACCCATGGCGACCCCCAGGCGGGTGATCTCGGCAAGCCCCCGGGTCATGAGCGCGGCCTGGGTGTTGTGCCCGAACCCGAGCCCCGCAACCACGCCTGCCGCAAGGGCGATCACGTTCTTGACCGCCCCCCCCATCTCCACCCCCACCACGTCAGGGGAGGTGTAGACCCGGAAGCGGTCCGTGGCGAAGAGCCCCTGCACCCGCGTGCGGACCGCCTTCCGCTCCGAGGCGACCACGACGGCAGTGGGCGCGCCCCGGGCGACCTCCACGGCGAACGATGGCCCGGAAAGGACCGCAAACCCGTCCATGGCCCCGGGGGGAAGGGCGTCGGCCAGGACCTCGTCCATGCGCCGGAGGGTCTGGAGCTCGATCCCCTTCGAGGCGCTCACGACGAGGGCTCCCTCCGAAAGGTGGGCCCCGGCCTCCGCCATCACCCGACCGACGTGCTGGGACGGGCTCACCGAAACCACGAGCTCGGCCCCGGCCATCGCCTCCGGAAGGGAACTCGTGACCCGGAGGGACGCTGGAATCGGGACCCCGGGCAGGAAGGGGTTCTCCCCGGTTCGACGGACCTCGTCGCCCACCGAGGCCTCGTAGCTCCAGAGCGTGACCCGGTGGCCCCGGCCGTGGAGGAGGAGGGCCAGGGCCGTCCCCCAGCTCCCCGCACCGATGACGGCGGCGCGCACGGTGTCGGCCGGGGCGTCAGGCACCCTTCCCTCCCCCGATGCGACGCTCCTCGCCCCTCCGGAGCCGTCCGATGTTCGAGCGGTGCGCCCAGATCACGAAGAAGGCGAGGGCAACGGTGAAATAGGGGAGCACCGCTCCGCCCCGGTGCGGGAGGAAGAGGACGCCCACCGGAAGGACGAGGGCCGCCAGGATGGACCCGAGAGAGACGTACCGGGTCAGGGCGACCACGGCGACCCAGACCCCGAAGGCCACGAGGACCGCCCCGGGAGCAAGCGCCACGAACACGCCGGCGCTCGTCGCGACCCCCTTCCCTCCCCGGAATCCCACCCAGAAGGACCAGACGTGACCCACGATGGCCGCGGCCCCGAAGGCGGGCGCCCAGGCCCACGGATCGATGAGAAGGGGCGCGCCGGGCGTCGAGGCCGCGAGCTCGAGAAGGAGCCAGGGAAAGAGGGCCGTGGGGACCCACCCCTTGAGGACATCCACCACCATGACCGGGACCGCCCATTTCCATCCCAGGACCCGGAAGACGTTCGTGGCCCCCAGGTTTCCGCTTCCCTTCGTCCGGAGATCCACGCCGTGGATCCCCTTCCCCACCCAGTGCGAGGTGGGCGTTGCGCCGACCACGTAGGCGGCCACGACAAGGAGCGCTCCGGCGAGGCCGACGCTCATGCCGACCGGCTCCGACCGCCCCCCTTGCCGTAGCGGAGGTTGTCCTTGGCCGTCGACCGGAGCCGGATCCGGACCGGGGCGCCGTCGAAGCCCCACGTCTTCCGGAACCCGTTCAGGAGGTAGCGGACGTAGTGGTCCGGGATCTCGCCGGGAAGGTTCGAGAAGAGGACGAAGGTCGGAGGCGCCGTGTCGGCCTGCGTGGCGTACTTGAAGCGAACCGCCCGACCCTGCGAATGCGGAGGGGGCTGCCGGCCCACGAGCCGCTCCACCACTTCGTTCACCTCGTGGGTCGGGATGCGGCGGGTGCGGGCCTCCTCCACCTCGAGGAGGACATCCAGCGCCTTTCGCACCCGCTGACCGGTAAGCGCCGAGAGGAAGAGCACGGGAACCCACTCGAGGAAGGGGAGCTTCGCCCTCAGGTCACGCTCGAAGGCCGGGGCGGTCGAAGTGTCCTTCTCGACCAGGTCCCACTTGTTCACCCCGAGCACGACCCCGCACCCGGCTTCCCAGGCCTGCTCCAGGATCTGGATGTCCTGCTTCGTGAGCCCCTCACGGGCGTCGATCATGACGAGACAGACCTGTGCCGCCTGGATCACCCGGGCGGTGCGAAGCGCCGAGTAGTACTCGACGGACTCATCCACCCGCGACTGCCGCCTGAGCCCGGCGGTATCGACGAAGACAAGCTTCCGGCCGTGGTAGATCATGCGTGAGTCCACGGCGTCCCGGGTGGTACCGGGGACCTCCGAGACCACCATCCGTTCTTCTCCGAAGAGGCGGTTCACGAACGACGACTTCCCCACGTTGGGCTTCCCGATCACGGCAATGCGGAGCTCCTCCGGATCGGGCTCCCGGCCAGGCTCCTCCGGGAAGAGCGCGAGCACCCGGTCCAGGAGGTCTCCCGAGCCTTTCCCCGAGATCGAGCTCACCGGGGCGGGCTCGCCCAGGCCGAGGCTCCAGAACTCGAGCCAGGAGGGGTCGGTCGGAAGGTTGTCCACCTTGTTCACGACCACGAGGACCGGCTTCCCCTTCCCCCTGAGGAGCTCGGCCACCTGCTCGTCCATCGGGTGGATCCCCTCCTTTCCGTCCACGACGAGAAGGATCACGTCCGCCTCGTCCATGGCGATCACCGCCTGTTCCCGGACCATCCGGTCGAGCGGCTCGTCGCTCCCCTCGATCACCCCCCCGGTATCCACCAGGTAGAAGGACCGCCCGGCCCAGTCGGCGAGGGAAAAGTTCCGGTCCCGGGTCACCCCGGGGGCATCGTGGACGATGGCTTCCCGGCGTCCGAGCACACGGTTGAACAGGGTGGACTTCCCCACGTTCGGGCGCCCGACCACCGCCACCACGGGGAGTCCGCCGGCGGCACTCATGCGGCCTCCCGGGCGGCGCGTCCCAGGGCCTCGCCGATCTCGAAGGCGGGTACGACGCGGGCCGGAGCGAGTGCGGCCCGGAACTCCTCGAGGGGGAGGGAGTCGATGAAGAGGTCGTCCTGGTTCAGCGCCTCGGCGGGAAGCAGGATCAGGTCCCCGCTCCGGGGGTCCAGGGACCGCGCCGCATCGAGGAGATCGGCCCCGGCCAGGAGCCCCGCCACGGTGACCGTCTCGCCGAAGAAACGGTTCGTGACCGGGGTAACCCGGACCTCCGCCCCACCCGTAGCCCGGGACATCGCGTCGGCCCGGGCCTCGATGAAGGGAGCCATGGAGTGGCCGGTCAGGATCCGGATCCGTCGACCCGGACCCAGGTCCGGAAGGGACCCCATGGCGGCGTCCAGGTCGTCGATGAACCGGCGCACCGACCCCACCCCGTTTTCCATGAGCGACCCGTCATCGTAGTAGGGCGTCTCGGGAACCGGGAGCCCCGCCTGGAGGAAGAGCTCGTCGGCGGCATACGCCCACCCGAACCCCCGCTCCATGAAGGCCCGTTCCCGGGCACGCTCCACCTGCGCGATGACGGCTCGTGCCTCGTCTGAAGTGAGAAGGCGTACAGGCCTGTTCACGTTGTACTTCGTGAGCCCGACCGGGACCACCGAGAGGGACCGGATCCCTTCGCCGAGGGTCCAGAGATCGTCCGCCGTCCGGTCCAGCAACCCCCCGTCGTTCCACTCCGGACAGAGCACGACCTGGGTGTGCACCTCGAGGCCGCCGTCCAGGAGCTCCCGGAGCTGGTCCATGATGAGACCGGCCCGGTCGTTCGCGAGAAGCCGGACCCGGGTCTCGGGATCGGTCACGTGCACGCTCACGTAGAGGGGCGAGAGGCGCTGCTCCACGAGGCGCCGGATCCCCCGGGGGCCCAGGTTCGTGAGGGTCACGTAGCTCCCGTACGAGAACGAGAGCCGGAAGTCGTCGTCCCGGATCCAGAGGGAGTCCCGCACGTGTTCCGGGTTCCCGTCGATGAAGCAGAACACGCACTTGTTCGCGCACTCCCGCACCGTGTCCGGGGCCGGCACGATCCCCATGGGATCACCCGGATCCCGCTCCACCTCGTAGATCACCCGGTGACCGTCGGGGTCCACGGTCTCGAGTTCGAGCTCCGCGTCGGCCAGGAGAAAGGTAAGGTCGATCCCGTCGCGAACCTTTTCCCCGTTGATGCGCACGATCCGCGTCCCGATCCTGAGCTCGAGCTCGTCGGCGATGCTGCCGCGTTCGATGTCGGCGATGGTGATCACGCGAGGGGTACCTGGAGGCCGGAGAGATGCGGGGGACCCGGGCACCCGGCCCGGAGGTGATCCTCCGCAAGCCTTTCAAGATAGCGGAAGGCTCCGACGGTCTCAAACCGAACCGGGAACCCGGAGCGGCCCGGGCGGTATCCGACCCGACCACCGTCATGTCCCCGCCTGATCCCCCCTGGCCGGGAGAAACCCCATGCTCGACCCGGACCCGGCCGTACCCCCTCCCGAGGAGCCCGGAGCGCCCCAGCCCCGCCTCGTGGAGGTCCTGGATCAACTGGATGCCGCCCGGCGACGGGTGGTTGACCGGGTGAGGGCCCTTTCCGACGAGGAACGATCCCTTCGCGCCCCCTCACGGGAGGAGGGCGAAGGCGGGTGGACCGCCGTCCAGGTCGTCGATCATCTGCGGCTCGTGGAGCATGTCCTCCTCGAGGATGCCCGCTCGAACGGGCCCCGCCGCCCCCCTCCCTCGGGGCTCAGGGCGCGCGCCGGCAAGTTCGCGGTGGCCCTCGTGTTCCGGTTCGGCGTCCGGGTCCGGGCTCCGACCCGCAGGGTCCTCCCCGGGGCGGAGCCGCCCTTCCCCGAGTCGCTGGACCGGTGGGAGGAGACCGGGAGCGCGGTCCGGGCGTTCCTCGTGGAAACGGCCGCCCGGGACCCGAACGCCACGGCCCTCGCCCATCCGGTCTCCGGGGGCCTTTCCCCCCTCGATACGGCCCGCTTCCTCCTCTTCCACCTCCTCCACCACGAACGCCAGCTCGACCGGATCCTCCGCGTGCGCTGAACCGCCCCGCACGCGAAAGCCCCCCAGCGACCAAAGTCGTTGGGGGGCTTTCGTTTGCCTCGAGAGCGGGCGACCGGATTCGAACCGGCGACCCTCAGCTTGGGAAGCTGATGCTCTACCAACTGAGCTACGCCCGCAAGAGGACCTGAAATGTAGCGCGGCCGGCCCCGCCGTCAAGCGGAACCGGCCGCGCCGGGACTGCCGTCGTGTCCCTTCCTCGGACACGCTCCCAGTGTGGTGTCGCGGAAGTCCTGTGAGCACCAAGTTAGACGAAGCGCCGCTCCAGCTAGGCGCACCGACGAGGCATGGCAGCGCTACGCCGAGGAGGTGCAACCACGCTGGAGCGGATGCAGCGGCGCTCGACTGCCACAGGACTTCCGAGACACCACCCTAGCCGAGGACCTCGTAGCTGAAACCGAACACGGAACCCGGCGCTTCGACCTGGAAGGTCCGGGCCTCGCCCTGGGCGTCGAAGCGGACCGTGGCTTCCCGGGTCCCCACGCTCTGTCCGCTCAGGTCGTAGAAGGTGAAGCGAAGGCGAAGCTGGTGGCTCCCCTCAACCCCGTGGTTCGTGGCCTGCCCCACGAGCACCACGTCACTTCCTGCGGCCCGGAGCCCCAGGTCGTCCACCGTGACGGGAAGGTTGGTCCCCGTCTCGTACATTTCCATGG
>JBJHCE010000059.1:0-17759 GCA_050485865.1 Gemmatimonadales bacterium
TGGTAATACCACCCGGAGGCCGTATGAAGATCACCACGAAGGGCCAGGTCACCATTCCTCAGGACATCCGCGAGCGCCTCGGCCTCCTGCCGCACACAGAGGTGGAGTTCGAGGTACGTGGTGACGTCGTGCTTGTGACCAAGGCCGAGACCGGTCGGCGCGGCCGGCTCGTTGTCGAGAATCTCCGCGGGCGCGGCGACGTGCCAATGACCACCGACGAGATCATGGCGCTCACTCGCGCAGAGGCTCCGTGAGCGAGACTCTGGTCGACAGTAACATCATCCTGGACATCCTGACCGAAGATCCCCGGTGGTTCGACTGGTCATCGGCAGCGTTGGAGAAGCAGGCGGAACGTTCCATCCTGGTCATCAATCCGCTGATCTACGCGGAGGTATCCATCCGGTTCACGAGGATCGAGGACCTGGACGACGCGGTGCCCGCCTCGACCTTCCGGCGAGATTCCCTCCCGTTCCAGGCGGGCTTTCTGGCCGGAAAGGGCTTCGTGAAGTACCGCCGCGCGGGGGGCGAACGACGATCGCCCTTGCCGGATTTCTACATCGGGGCGCACGCTGCCATCGCTGGGATGACCCTCCTCACCCGTGACGGTTCGCGTTACCTCACGTACTTCCCCTCGCTTGAACTCGTCTCCCCGAGCCAACCAACCTAGGCTCTCGTCACCAAGGCATCGTACACCGGCAGGCGAGACGCGAGGCCCTCTAACGGGGGTTTGGACCTGACCGGATCAGCGTGGCGGGTCCGGAGCCCCCGCCATGCGGCGCGGCCTCCGGGTCGGCATCCTGGTCCGGCAGGTCAAACCCAGGGCGTTAGGTCGCCCCAAGATCCTCGTCCATCAGGCTCGCCAAGAAGGCGCTGGGGGTCTGGACGCGGACGCCATTCCAGCCGTCTGCTGCGAGGAGATGCCGATCTCCGGAGACGACGACCGCAGCTGCCACCCAGGCGCACCGCATGAATTTGTCGTCATCAGGGTCCGCAGTGATCCGCTCACCCCCTTCGGGCTCGGGCACGAGCGAGCCCTCGGCCGCGAGATGGGTGAGCAAAGGCCGGAAATCGGCGTGAGGGTAGGAGGCGCTCAGCCTATCGCAGACTCCAAGGTACTCGTCGAGAATCTGTGGCGTCATGACGACGTGGAGTCGCCCATCCAGCGCTGCGTCGAGAAGGGCGCGCGGCGCACCTCCGAAGAAAAAGCCCCGGAGACCACGACGTTCGTGTCGAGAACCACCCTCACTTCGAGGCGCGGACCTCGCGAATCGCCCTGGCCACATCCTCTGGGGTGACGCCGGCATCCTCGGCTGCCTCCTGGGCGCGGTCCAGGAGCGCCTTGAGTTCGCTCGCCTTGGGCGGCTCAACCGTCCTGAGAATTACCACGTTTCCTTCCCCTACCACGACGAACTGGTCCCCGGGCTCAAGCCCGAGACGGGTCCTGATTTCTTCCGGGATCACGATCTGCCCGCGGGTGGACAGCTTCGTGGTTGATGGCTTCACCATGGCTCCTCCAGTTAATCTTACAGATAAGATCGTGTCCGGAAGGCGACCTAACAAGGGTTTGGACCTGACCGGGTCCGCTACATGGGTCCGGAGCCCCCGCCATGCGGCGCGGCCTCCGGGTCGGCATCCTGATCCGGCAGGTCAAACCCGGGGCGCTAGCCCGCTCAGCAGGGATCGACTTGTGATCGCCGCCGACCGTGATTACATTGTGGTCACGTATCCCCTGGCCCGAGTCCCATGAAGACCAAGATCGTGCGTATCGGCAACTCTCGCGGCGTTCGCATCCCGAAGCCTCTTCTGGAAGCGGCGGGCCTGGAGGGAGAGGTCGAGCTGACGGTGGTCGAGTCCGGAATCATGATCGCGCGCGTCACGAAAGCTCGCGACGGGTGGGCGAAGGCGGCAGCGGAGGCTCAGGAGCGGAACGAGGACGGGTTACTCGACGAGCCGTCCTCCAGCGACTTCGACGAATCGGAGTGGGTGTGGTAGCGGACGCGCCGCGGAGAGGCGACGTATTCCTTGTCGCGCTCGATCCAACCATCGGAAGCGAGATCAAGAAGGCGCGGCCATGCCTGATGGTCTCGCCGGACGAACTGAACGGCCACCTCAGCACCTTTCTCGTCGCTCCCCTGACCACGGGGGGGCATCCCTATCCCTTCCGGATCCCCTGCCGTTTCGAGAAGCGAGACGGCTTTATCGTCCTCGACCAACTCCGGACCGTCGATCGGAAGCGCTTGGTCAGGCGCCTTGGGCGGATCTCCCCCTCGACGCTTTCCAAGGCCCTCCAGGTGCTGCAGGAGATGTTCGCAGATTAGGCGGAGCCGCATATCGGGGGCATGAAGCTGACGCCCGTCTCTGGCGGGCGCAGTTCATGCCCAAGGCGTCAGCCCCCTCCGCCCGCCCATTCGGACCCCTCAACCGGGCTTCTGCTTCGTCCGCATCTCCGGAAACGGCGGCGCATGGCTGATCCAGCCCTGGCTCGGCTCAAGGATTTCCGGTGGGTTGGGACATGGGCTTGCATGCCCCAGCCCCTCACCACCCGAGCCCCTCGCGGCGATTCCTCCGTCAGGGCCGCCGTTCGTTCGAGGTCGGAAATGCCGGTGCGGGATAAGGTCCGGCGACGGCCCCCCAGTCCGAAGCCCAGAAGTCAGGTGGCCCCTCGCTGTCGGGAACGCGGTTTTCGACCGGATTCAGACCGTTCTTCAGGTAGGCCACGATGGCGCGGAGTTCGTCATCGCTCATGTGGCGGAAGGCGGGCCAGGGCATCGGCACCGCCAGGTACTTGGGGTTTGCGGGAAAGTTGCCCTCTCCGAGCACGTGGCTCGTGATCTCGACGTCGGGGGTTTCGCCGGGGCGCAGGCCGAACCGCAGGGCGTTGAAGAGCTGGCGCTCCGAGAAGCGCCCGAGACCGGTTGCATTGTCCGGCGTCAGGTTGCGTGCGTAGGTCGTGAAGGGCCCCACCTCGTACTTGCCCACACCGGGCGGGAACCCCTCGCGCCACCCCGAGAGCCAGACGGGCGAGCCGGGATCATCGATGCCGCCATGGCAGTCCCCGCAGCCGTGGTGGAGGACGAGAGAACGGCCCGCGAGCACCTGCTCCTCGAGCGTCGGCGCGGCCGGCCATTCCTCGACGGTCGCACCTGGCGACACCGCGCTGGCGACCACCGGTGGCCCCCCTGACATGGCGTACGCGGTCACCCCGGCGAGGGCCGCGAGGCCGATGAACGTGACGCGGCGTGCTACGACGATTCGGGTGCTGCTCGAGAACTCGATCATGGCACCTCCTGCGGGCGAAGGGTGAAGAACACTCAGCGAACTTCGAGAACGCCCATCATCCCGTGGTCCTCGTGGTCCAGGATGTGGCAGTGGAACATCCATTTGCCGGGGTGGTCGTCGTATCGCACGATGAAGCGCACGACCTGGTGGCGCGGAACGTTGACGGTGTCCTTCCAGCTTCGGAAGGGTTCGGGTACGCCGTCCCGGTCGAGCACCTGGAACTGGAAGCCGTGCAGGTGGAACGGGTGGTCCATGCCAACCAGGTTCTCGACCTGCCAGATCTCGGTGGCACCGAGCGCGGCGCTCACGTCCACGCGCTCCATGTCCATGAGCCGCCCGTTGATCATGCCTTGCGTCATGACCATGAGGCGGGTTGCGGTGGCGTCTGCCGGGTCGAGCTTCGGCACCGGACGAAGTCGGGTCGGCAGGTTCCACAGCGGCACGGCCGGCGACTCCGCGTACCTGACCGTCAGGAGGTCGAGGGGTTCGTTCCAGTCCGGGGGCCGCGTCTGCGGGATGTAGCGATCGTAGGGAAGCGATCGAAGCACGGCGACGGTCCCCGGATCCCCCGTCCCGCGGACAAGCAGTTCGACACGCTCTCCCACCGCGAGCAGAACCTCGTCCGTCTCCACCGGCTCCTCGAAGAGCCCCCCGTCGCTTCCGACGTGCAGGAAGGCGTGGCCCTCGAGGGAGAGCCGGTAGTAGCGACCCGCAGAGGCGTTGATCACGCGCCAGCGCTCCACGGCGCCGGCCCGTAGCTCGAGCTCGGGCTTCACTTCTCCGTTCACCAGGAGTACCGGCCCCTCGCGACCGTTCTCGAAGTCGATGCGCGCCTCCAGGGAGTTCGGCTCGGGGATGCGGATGGAGCCGTCGTCGGCGAAGCGGTTGTCCGAGAGGATGAGCGTGCGCTCGGGGATGCCGGCCCGGGTCAGCGGGTCGTCCGGTGCCCGGATGATGACGGCGCCGTAGAGGCCGCGCGCCACCTGGAGCGCGGTGTGGTGGTGGGGATGCGGATGGTACCAGTAGGTTCCGGCGCTGCCGGGCGGAACGGTGAAGGCGTACTCGTACTCGGCGCCGGGTGAGACGGGGTGGAACGGACTGCCGTCGGCCTCGAAGGGGAGGCGCAGCCCATGCCAGTGGACCGTGGTCACCTCCGGCAGGTCGTTCCGGAAGCGGACCACGACGCGGTCCCCCTCCTCCAACTCGAGGGTGGGGCCGGGAACGGTTCCGTTGTAGGCGTAGACCTCGGTCTCGACCCCGGGCTGGAACGACACCCGTGCGGTGGATGCGACGAGCTCCACCCGGACGGTGCGAGGCTCCGGCTCTTGCGGGTCGCCCGGATCGGATGGCCCTGCCATGGCGGGCAACATCCAGAGGCCGGTGGCGAACACCGAAACTGCAAGGAAAGCAGCGGGCGCTCTCATACCTGTCTTCCGCAGGAGCCGCGGGACCGATTGTGGATGGCGACCGGGGCCGGACGGTCCCGGTTCCAACGGCCTGGACGAGCAGGCCAGGGGGGCGGATGCCACACCGCGGGAAGAAACGGAGGCGAATATATGGGCGATCCTTCCGCCCGACAATGATCTTCTTGGGAGCCCCGATCCGGAAGCTCCCGCGACAACCCGGCACGGGGCGCGGCTCGCGGCAACGGGGGACTCCCTGCCCGACCCCCTCCCACCCTCCCGTCGCACCACCCTTCGGGCCCCGATTCCCGTGGGGTCCGACCTGCCTCTCGCTTCCACCGTCCCGCGGTGCCTTCGAGGCCCACAGACGCCTCCGCCACAACCGAACCTTCGACGGCTTGCAGGCCCAGACGCCGCGCCCTACCATCCACCGCTGCCACGGACGTCGTGTCCGCGCCCCGAGACGGTCCTCGGGCGTGGCGCAGCCAGTCACGGCGACGATCTTCACGTCGT
This sequence comes from Gemmatimonadales bacterium, assembly GCA_050485865.1. Lineage (GTDB taxonomy): Bacteria > Gemmatimonadota > Gemmatimonadetes > Longimicrobiales > Gaopeijiaceae > SKNW01. Next base: position 5,196 of record JBJHCE010000059.1, read on the forward strand.
GTCCATCGAGGTCGAGCAACGAGCTGCCGAGGTGCCGGCCGCGCTCGAAGCGGAACTCGCGCACCAGTGGGCTTGTGCCCTTGCCAGAAGGAGCGATGCCGGTGCTGCGGAACGTAGTGGGTCTTCTTGCTGTTGCTCTGTTCGTCCTCGGGGCGGCCCCCCTCGCGGAGTCCTTCGCCCCTGCGGCAGACAGGACACTGTACTTCAAGCTGCCCGTCGAGGGAGCCCGCTTCCACTGGAGGTTCCTTGATCCCGAGGCCTTCCTCTCCGGTGAGCTTACCCTGCGGATTCTGAACGAGGGGCATGACGAGACACTCGTCGTGTTCCGCGACGGCAAGATCCACGATGGCTGGGAAATGATCGGCGAGGCGTTGCCGGATGGCAGCTTCTATTTCGGCTTTGCAACGTCCGATCGAGTTCGCACCAAGGCAGACGACACCCTCGTCATCACCCTGACGGCGACGAGCGACCTGCTCGGACGGGGGCCGCACCATGAGGGTGTCCTCGCGGCGGGGGTGTGGCAGATGACCGGGACGTATTCCTCGATCTACGGCGCCAGGTGGAACCCGCTGGATCTCCTCGTGCGTGCTGGAAAGCCACCCATTGCCTTCATGCAGTGCTGGGAGGGTGTGTGGCCCATCACCATCACGAAGGAAGAAGGCTGGAGGGGCGCGCCGCCGAATAACGAGTCCGGTCTCGGCCGGAGGCTGAGCCGGCCTCGAGGAACCGACGGCAGCGTGTGCGGCTCACACATCTGATCGGCGCCGCGCCGCTGGGTGCCACCACGGCCCGTCCACGCGAGCGGGCAGCCCCCGGGGCGGGTGGCCCCCGCTGATCCGCCCCACCGCCCCGAACCCAACTCTTCGCATCCCGGGAAAGAAACCCCCAAGCGGGGGCGGCGCTGGTCCTATGCTGATGATCGGCGGCCAGGTTGTTCAGGTTCCAGCCATCCGTCCAGGAGGGGCCCGGCGTGGGCTCCTCTTTTTCGTTGGTGGGTGGGGGAGGGGGGGATGGCGCGCACGAGGCAGTCCCTGCAGTCAGCCGAGGGCTGCGCGGGGGATACGGGCGCATCCGACGAGTGTGGGATCGTCGCGTTCGGGGCAGCTATCCGGTTCGGACCCGAAGGCGTCGTTCATTGGGAAGGTCCTCACCGGGAGGCATTCTTGGCCAACGTCGGCCCCGCCAAGAGGCTGCGCCCAGGGCAGGATATGGGCCGTTTCCCCAGGTCGAGGATGGCGGCGCGGGTGGCGGTAGAATTGGCGTTGGAAAGCGCTCGTTGACGCGTACGTGGGCCCGAACCGCAGGGGATGGGGAGCTGCTTCGATTCGACTGGGATTCGGACGAGGCCACGGCCAACGAAGAGAAACACGGCGTCCGTTTCCAAGAGGCGGCCACGGCATTCGGTGACCCGCTCTCGCTCACGATTCCCGACCCGGAGCACTCCGTAGGAGAGGCACGTTTCATCCTGGTCGGGTAATCTTACCTGGGCCGCCTGGTCGTCGTGACGCACGCTGAGAACGACGACTCCGTTCGCATCATCAGCGCCCGCTTGGCCACGAGAGCCGAGCGTCGATCCCATGAGCAATAAGAAGAAGCAGGGCTCCGAGCCCGAGATGCGGGAGGAATACGACTTCTCCAAGGGTTTGCGCGGGAAGTACGCCGGCCGCTTCACCGAGGGCAGCAACGTGATCGTGCTGGACCCTGACGTCGCCGAGGTCTTCGGCGACGGGAGGGCCGTGAACGAGGCGCTGCGTGTGCTGGCTCGTTCCGCCCGCGACTCGCAGCGGGCTTCCTAGTTCGGGAGTCCTCCTCTTCCGCCGGATGGGATCGCCTGGGGGGACTCCCTTCACCACCTCGGATTTCGTATCCCGGTGGGGCGCATTCTAACCGGGATTTGCGGCTGACAGGGTACGCCACCGGCTCCGGAGCACTCGCTTTGCGGCGCGCGCTCCGGGTCGAGGTTCTGGCCCTGCAGCAGGAACCCCAACGCGTTACCTGGTCAGCCCGTTGTCCCAGCGCTCCCCCCCCTCCGGCATCCCCACGCACTGGACCCCCCACGGGGCCCGCCACGTCCCGTCCCCGCGCCCAGCCCACCCCCCGGCCGGGCGGCCCCATCCCACCCGCCCCGCGTTCCTGCGCGAAACCTCTGCATCCCCCAGGAAGGATCCCCCTCGAACCCACCCGCCCCGTACATCGCCGGGAGTCGCCGGACCGCGCAGGAGTGGAGGCCAGGCCCCTCTGGAATCCCATGCGCATGCAGTCCCTCTACCGGTCGTGCGAGGTCTACGCGCCGGGGGTGGGGGGCGGATTCAGCTGCCGCTGGAGCATGGACGAACTCCATGCGCTGGATCCTTGCGAGTTGTACGAGCCGTTCCGAAGCGGGTGGATGGAAAAGAATGTGACACGTAGCACCATTTGTGTAGGGCAACGTCCACAAAAAGTGATGCAGCGCGACAGTAGAGTGCAGCAGGAAGTTTTCCGGCGTGCGACTGAGCATTAGTGAGACAAGCAACGCGCGCTGAAGTCGTACAAGGTGGATGTGCTCGAGGTGCCGGAACAGTAAGTGGGCGGCACGGTCTCTGCTGTTCAAGAGCCTGCGGATGCGCGATGCGGATGGTCGAGCATCGGCGTCCGAGGCTCCCCCGAAAGGGCACGCCGGTCGCGAGGCCGGTTCGCAAAGTCGCAAGGGGTCTCCCACACCACTCCCGCGCACTGCAGCACCGCGCGGTCGGTGCACGGGCGTGGGGAGACGGTCAGGCTGCCGAAGGGGAAACGGTTCGCCGGCATCGTGCCGGCGCAGTGTCACTCCCTATTGGAGGTTCCTGTGAGAAAGCTGCTCGTAGTCCTGATGGCCGTCCCTCTCATGCTCGCTGGGTGCTCGGAGGGGGATTCGTCGATCCTCGCCCCGGAGGCCGCGAACCTCAGCTTCATCGGATTCGAGGGCACGACGGAGGACGTGCCGAAGAGCGCCGTGGCCGACGGGATCGCGTACGACTTCGCGTTTCCCAGCACGAACGCGAGCAACATCGGGTCGGGTTGGGCCAACGTGACCTGGAACAGCAACGATGCCGGGATCGGAGAGGCTCCGCTGGCCTTCACGTCGACCCGAGGATTCGTTTCGTGCTTCGAGTACCGGATCGACGATGCGGCCACCACCGACCCCCGGGACAACTTCAACACCCACGTGGCAGACGGACTCTGGCCGTTTGTGTGCACCAACGACTCGACCGTAGCGCTGGACCTCACCGCGAACAGCCACGTCGACGTGCGCATGGCCTTCGGTGCCGAGCGGGACGAGCGCTTCGACTGGACCCGGTTCTACGTCATGTCCCTGGACAGCAAGGATCAGTGCAAGGACGGGGGCTGGCAGGCCCTTGGCTTCCGAAACCAGGGGCAGTGCATCCGGTTCGTGGAGACGGGCCAGGACAGCCGTTGAAGAAGGGGTTGTGCTCGCTTGTGCGGGCTTCAGGGAGGGCCCCCCGACCCGGCGGGTCGGGGGGCCTTTCTTTCTTCCCCCGAGGTGCGTGAGTCCGGGCCCGCAAGGCCCACGGCGTGGGCGGCGGACGACCACGACTGACACAGAAATGACGGATTACTGACGCCCTGCTCGCACCATGCGAGCGCGGCGATCGAGACGGCAAACGCCAGCGGGCCGCTTCTGGCCCCGACCGGCAAGGTGACTGGCGGAGCCGTGCCCCGGGAGAGGCAGTTCCTCCCGGGAATCCAGGAACTCAGGGAATGAGGCTACATGCGGAATGCAGTAGGAATCCCGGATGGGGGTCACGGAAGGGCGGATCGGCGGGGCGGAGGGAGGGTGGCCACATGGATGGTGCCCGTGCTGGTGGCCGCCGTCGGCATCGCGTCATGCAGCGACTCGTCGGTCAACCTCGATGACGATGGTGGCCCGCAGGGCACGTCGGTGGGTCCGGCCGGGGGAACGGTGACCTTCGAGTCCGGGGTGACGATCGTCGTGCCGCCCGGAGCCCTGACTTCGACGGTGACCTTCACCGCCGATCTATCGTCCGGGCCTCCGCCCACCGACGACCCGCAGGCCATCGGTACGGTCTACCGGATCGGGCCGTCGGGAACGGACTTCGCGGTGCCCGCCCGAATCCGGATCCCGCTCCCGGCCGGTCACGGCGCCGATCCAGGTTCCCTCCTGCTGCTCACGATCGGCCGGGACGGAGGGCTTGAGTCCGCCCGCATACTGCAGAGTTCGTCCTCTACCCTTTCCGGCGAAGTCAGCCACTTGTCCCCCTTCTGGGCTTCAGCGTCCCGCGGTGACCCGGCGGACATTGAGGTCGCGCCTGATTCGCTGACGATGGAGGCTGGCAGTCAGGCGACGGTCGTCGCCTCGGTGACCAACCTCAAGGGTGAATCGCTCCCGGCGGTCGGTCTCGAATGGACCTCCTCAAACTCGGAGGTGGCCACGGTCAGTCCAGCGGGAACGGTTCAGGCGCAAGCGCCTGGCGAGGCGATGGTTTCCGTGCGTGGCGGGACCGCAGAGGGGTCCGTTCACGTCACGGTGGTGCCCGGTGCGCCTGCCGAGGTCGTTGTCGAACCCTCGGAGTTGGCCATCGTCGCTGGAGAGTCCGCTCCGTTGCAGGCGCGGGTGTTCGACGCTCAGGGTAACGTGCTCGAGAACGCTCCGGTCACGTGGAGCGCTTCGGTCCCCCAGATTGCGGCGGTGAGCGAGACGGGCCTCGTCACCGGGGTCTCTGCCGGCAGCACCTCGATCGAGGCGCGGAGTGGGACGGCTACGGGGATCGCCACCGTGCTCGTCACGGGATCGCCCGGTGGGGAACCCACCGTGATCGAGATCGTCGACCTCCCCGGACAACTCGTGTCGGGCGAGACGGCTGCGCTTCGGGCAAGAGTCCTCGATGGGAACGGTGATCCTCTTCCTGATGCGGAAGTGACATGGTCGGTCGATGACCAGTCCGTGTTGCGACTGGATCAGGACGATGAAGTCACGGCGATCCGCGCCGGCGAGGCGGTCGTCTCGGCTCACGGGCCCCGGGGGCTCACGGCATCCCAGCAGGTCCTCGTCGTGCCCGGCGCCCCCCAGGACATCCTGCTTGTTCCCGAAGCTGACACGATCGATGTGGGGTCGTCCCTCGCCGTCGCGGCGACCGTCCTCGACTTCGGTGGAAACGAACTCGAGGTCGATCTCCAATGGAGCTCCGGCAACCCCGGGGTGGCTTCGGTGGACTCCGCGGGAACGGTGACGGGGGTCGCGCCGGGAGCTGCTGAGATCCACGCATCCGCCGGGGGTGTTTCCGGGTCCATGTCCGTGCTGGTTACGGACCCTGACCGCTCGGTCGAGGGGATCCGGATCGTACCCGCACTCCTGTCTCTCCCGGTAGGGGGGAGCGCGACGCTTGCCTTCGAGGGATTCGATTCCGATGGGCTTCCGGTTCCACTCCCGGACACGCTCGGCGGAGCCTGGGGCACGGATGCGCCCGCGGTCGCCACCGTGTCCTCGGAGGGGGTGGTTGTGGCGATCGGGCCCGGAACGGCGGTGATAACGGTCACTGCAGGCGCGTGGTCCGCCACGGCAACGGTGACCGTGACGATCGCACCGCCGGTGGTGGTGGAGGTGGAGTTCATGTCGCCGAGTGCGGACACGACGATGACGGCGGGCGCGATCCTGGAGCTGTCGGCGGTCGCGCGCGATGCGGCGGGCGAGGTGGTGGAGACGCCGGTCTCGTTCAGTTCGTCGGCGCCGGCGGTGGCGCAGATCGTCGGTGGGTCGCAGGTGGAGGCACGGGAAGCGGGTGCCGCGACCCTCACGGCCACGGCAGACGGGATCTCGGCATCCGTCACGGTGACGGTGGAGGCGGGCCCTGCGTCGACAGTGGCCTTCGTGGCTCCTGAGGGCGGTACGCTCGGGCTCGCGATCGGTGGGACGTTCCAGACCTCGGTGGCGGCGGCGGACGCATTCGGGAACCCGGTCACCAGTGGCTTCGGCTACTCCTCGAGCAACGGGAGCGTTGCCACGGTATCCGGCACGGGGCTGGTAACGGCCGTGGCACTCGGAGAGGCGTGGATCCGGGTGACCGTGGGAGACGGAGCCCAGGCCGTGTCCGACTCAGTCCTGGTGGAGGTTGGGCCAGGCGCGCTGTCGACGGTGGTCGTTTCGCCGGCGAGCGCCACGGCAGAGTCGCTGGGGGATACACTGACGTTTGCAGCCGAAGGCAGGGATGCTTCGGGCAACGTGCTTGGGGATGTGACGTTTGCGTGGTCGGTGGACGAGGCGGGCCGTGCGAGCGTACTGGACGCGGCGGGCGGGATGACCCGGGTGGTCACGACAGGAGTGGGTCCGGTGGTGGTGTCGGTGACCGGGACTCGAGGAGGCGTGGAGCAGACCGCGTCGGCAAACCTCGCGATCACGCAGGTCCCGGCGTCGATGGACCTCGAGCCGAACACGGCGAGCCTCACGACGGTGGGTCAGACCGTGGACCTGTCGGGCCGGGTGACGGTGCGGGATGCCCGGGGCACAGCGATCCCGGGCGCCGAGGTCGGCTGGACGTCGGGTAGCCCCGGTGTGGCCACGGTGGATGGCTCCGGGGTCGTGACGGCGGTCTCGTCCGGGCAGGCGGTGATCACCGCGTCGAGCGGCGGAGCATCCGCCACGGCAACGGTGACCGTGACGATCGCGCCGCCAGTGGAATCCATCGAAATCGACCCGAGCTACTCGACTGTAGCGGAGGGGGCTTCGGTTTCCCTTGCAGTGATCGCCAGGGACGCTGAAGGAAACCCCGTCGCCGCTCCGGCAGTGACCTGGTCGAGCGGCAGCCCGACCGTGGTGGCCGTCAGCGCGGAAGGGGTGGTCACAGGAGTCTCCGAGGGCGTGGCCATTGTAACCGCGCAGGCCGGAGCTCTCACCGCCGAGGCGGCCATTGGCGTCGTGGGCACCGGGGGCCTCATCGCGACCGCCCTTCCCGGAGGGAGCTTCCAGTTGGAGGTAGCGCCGGGGTCCGAAATCCTGATCCCCATCACACTCGACATGACGAGGGTCAGCGCGAACGGAGACCTGGGATCGATCCTCGCCGTGCTCGAATTCGACCCCGCGGTCCTCTCGACGGATGCGGAGGAGGCACAGTCGGGCCTTTCAGGCCTGACGACTGCGAACGTCCCGAACCCCGGGGAGTTCCGGTTCGGGTTCATCGGCACGACCCCGCAGGGGAGCGGCGATCTGGTCCTGGTTACCGTCCCCTTCACGGTCTCGGCGACGGCGACTCCTGGGACGACGGTCGAGCTAACGCTGCGGTTCCCGGAAACCCCGACGTCTACTTCTTTCGTGTCGTACCCGGATCCGGTTGCGGTTTCAGGTACCGTGGTGGTTCGACCATGACAGAGCCCGACTGTGCTTGAGGAGTTCGGACGGACCTGGCCCCACGTGCTCAGGTGCTCGGGACGCTGGCGTAACTGCGGCCTCCTTGGGGGCGAGCGAAGTCGTCATCGGGAATCCGAGGTAGACCCAAAACGATCGACACGACCCGGCATAAAGCCAACTGCCTTACAGAGGGACCCATGCAAATGACATCGTCAGACTACGCCGTTCTGGGTTGGTTTCGAAGGCTGGGCCGTACAGCGTTCGGCGCCCTCCTCCTCGGGGCGGTCCTGGGTACGACACTGGGCTTTCTCATCACGCCGACGCCTGCATTAGCCTCAAGTCGTGCGGCTCAAGGTTCCCCCCAAGCGTGGGAGGGGTCATACGGAACGTCGCTTCACCTGGAAATTGAGCGACTCTCATCGCGAGGATATTCGGAAGTCCCGGTTGAGGCTGACGCGGAAGTCGCGATTCCGGCTCTCGCAGTAAAGGCGATTACGGCATGTGCTTTGGGAGCGGCCATAGGATTGATCAAGGCCATCGCAAGAGGATCCAATCACGATTACGAAAATCAGGCAGAAGCAATTGTATGCCCAGCAGCGTCCGGTTGCGTTATGGGTGCTGCTCTCAGTGTGTTGTGGGCAGTGTTCGTGTCGCTCCTTCCCCTTAAGGGTGCTTTAGGGGCAAAGACATCTCTGAAGGTGATGATGGAGTGGACGACGCAGGAGGCCGTGATCGTGAATCTGGAAGCGGGGGCTGGCGAGTTCATCCTTCTCTTGGCTGAAGAGTACGTTCACCGACTGGAGGAGCCCGTCTGCATGGCAGTGATCCAACGGTTTGGTGGCCCTGCCGGCTGGTGGTATGTGGCCAACCGATCGCTGATATCGGACGCTCTGGCGCAGGAAATCGCCCCTCTGGCGTACGCCTCAGAGGATTGGGTCGCCCAGGAGATGGCGACCAACCATCCGGAAGCCGAAGACGTCGAAGTCGCTGTGTCCGCTGCGGGAATATCGTTCGCCACGCTGACCCCCGACTACACGAACGTCATCGGAGTCGAACGGGGACATGGGCTGAGCTACTTCGATTCCGGAGAGCTCGCTGGTCGAGCCCGCGACTTTCGGAGTACGGGGAGCTGGATGGCCTTCGATATGGAGATCGATGCCGATCCCCCCTTCGCGACCCTCGAACTTGCATTCGTAAGCACCGAAGGAGACCCCGGGGAGGCCCACGTCTACGTGAATGATTCGCACGTGGGAAGCTTCACCGTCGCAGCCTCTGGCCTTACAGAGATCGAGGTACCGGTAGCGGAGTCGATGAGGCGAGGGGTGAACACGGTCACGATCGAACGCTCATCGAACAATCTCCTGGGCGGGATCGGCCTGGTGACAGCCTCGGTCCTCACGGTAGGCGCCGGGGCACCCGACGTCGGTGGGGTCTCGCCGTCCCTGACATCGTCCACAAGCCAGGCGGCTCCGGGAGAAAGCTACGCCCTCTCATGGACAGCGGTCCCGAACGCCGAGCGCTACTACGTCGAGTCCAGCAGGGACGGCAGCTTCACCGACCTGATGCCACAGGTTGTCGACTCCACCTCGACCAACCGGGTCTCCTACATTTCGGGGGACACGATCCGGCACCGGGTCCGAGCCAACAACTCCGGTTACTCGAATGTGGTCGAGGTCCAGATCGGTGCGGCACCACCAGGACCGTCCACGATCCAGGTAAGCCCGAGTTCACTGGAACTGAACGGTGTGGCGGAGTATGGGTCGGTCTACCGGCGGCTCGCAGTGTCGGCGCCGGGACTCGGATTGTTCGAATGGCGCGCGATTCCAACGGATGCCGAGATAACACCGCAGCGTTGGTTGACCGTAACGGCTGGCTCCGGAATGTCGTCGGATTCAATTCAGGTCCGGGCGAACTCGTCATCGCTACCCGTGGGCACGTACGAGGAAGCGCTCCTCGTGACGTCACCGCAGATCCCGGGCGATACGGCGGTGGTCCCCATCAGGTTCGTGGTCAGGGAGGGGTTCCACGATCCAGAAATCGAATGGGAGCTGACAGGCTTCCGATGGCTACGGTGGGACATCCATGACCGTCAGGACGATCGGCGCGAGATCGAGTGGACGATTCGCCACGTTGGAACGCGGTTTCTTCCGCAGGACCCCAACTACGACGACCCCTACATGTCGGAGGTCTTCTGGTCCCCACATCCGTGGTTGTACATGCCGGACTACAACCAGATCCCGACCTACGATTTCGTGAACGTCGATCGGTCGGTAGCGGTAGGGCAGTCCGTGACCCTCCGGGACTACTCGATGGCACCGGAATGGGTGTGGGAGACCGGAGAGGCGTACCTCTTCTTCGTCACCGGGACGAACGATCAGATATTCCGAGGACTCTGGAACGATACGGTCCGCGCAGGCACGCCGAACGTGCAGATGGAGCGGATCACCTTTCCGAGGGACCCCCGGATCGCCATCAGCCCCGAGGCGATCGACATTCAGGTCCCGGTCGGTGACTCCAGTCAGTTCCAGCTGTCCATCGCGAACGCAGGGGATGGCGCACTGAACTGGCAGGTTTCCCACCCGGGTGCGGTCCGCCTGTCCGAGGGTTCCGGGACCGCCCCGGGCACGATTTCGGGATGGGCCTACGGAGGTGAGACACCTGGCGAATCGACCCACGTCCTCGCCTTCACTTCCAACGGCGGTAACCGCCAGGTTCCGCTCAGGATCGAGACGGTTGGGGGGCCGCCGGTAGAGGGCATCCGGCTTGAGCCGTCGGAGCCTCGGGTCGCGGTTGGGGGCGAGATCACGGTCGAAGCGACCGCCGAGGATGGATTCGGCGTGCCCCTCGCTGGCGTTGTGCCGGACCTCATTTCATCGGCACCGGCGGTGCTGTTGGCCGTGGGGGCCGACCGCTTCGAGGGGGTAGCCGCGGGAGAAGCCTGGGTTGTTGGTCGGTTCGGATCAGTCAGCGACTCGGTGCTCATCACAGTTGCACCGCAGCGACCGGAGGTGCCGACCTTCTCGCTCTCATCTTACACCGCCGCGGCCACCTGGGGGGATGAGAACGCGTTCAGTCTCGTTCTGCCGGACGAGCTCTTCGGAGCACCTTCCGGGCCTGTCGAGGTCGTGCTGCGTTGGGACCCGACGATGCTGGAGGTTCAGCTTTCGGAGGAGCTCTGGTTGGACGGTGCCTCGGCCATCGACACCGACAGTCTGCATCTGGGCCGCGTTCTGGCGTTCGGCGAGGTGGATCCGGCTCGTTGGACATCGACGCCCGGAGAGGTTGTGGTGGGAACGGTGACGCCCCGGGGCGCGTGGGGTGAGGAGGCACAGGTCATGACCCAGGCCTCGTTCTTCGAGGGTCAGGTGGTCGTCGATTTCGGGCAGACCATCACGACCGTAACTCTCAACCCGGGCTCTGCCGCGATCCGCCTTGAATCGGACCAGAGCACACTGAGGCCGGGTGATTCGATCAGCGTCGGCCTGACCCTCGAACAGGGCAACCTCGTGCCCAGGGTCGGTGCGGTTTCCGGGAACCTCCAATGGCAGGAAGGGGCCTTCGAGGTCGTCCGGGTCGAATCCGGAGCGTTTGGGGGGCAGTTCGACTGGAGCGTGTCTTCCGAGGGCGGGATCGACCAACTCACGTGGGCGATCATCCATACGAACCCACCCAGCACGCCTGAGGTCGGCCTGCTTGACGTTGTCCTTCGGGTCGTCGGCACGGACGCGGATACCGTGAGCATCGAGGCGAACCTCACTGAGGTCGTGGACCTCGAACTGTTCCGCAACATCCTCGAGTGGACGCAGCCCCCTCAACCGCTCTCGCTCGATGTGGTTCGCGGCATCTGGGGCGATCCGTCGGGGACGGGGACGATCAGTGCACTGGACGCACTGATCTGTCTCAGCGCCGTTGTGGGAAGCGACGTGAGTGACTTCGATGTGGCTGCATGCGATGTGAACGGCTCCGGCACAGTCGGTGCGGTTGATGCGCTCATAATCCTGACATACGTCGTCGGAGGCGACACGTCCGGTTTCCGCGTAGGCACACCCCGTTGAACCGTTCGTCCCGACATCGAGCTCATACTGGAATGCGAAAGGAGAAGACCATGACGAATCGGACCTTAAGGACGTTCGCGCTTCTCGGGGCGGCCCTGATGGTTTCCGCCTGCGGCGAAAGACCCCTCTCCACGGCGACCGAGGCAAGCGTAACGCCCGAGACTGAGCTCGATCTGGAGCAGCTTGCCCCTGGCATCCACCCGGTGTTCGTGGAGCGCATGCTGGAAGGACGGGTCCTCCTCGACCTGTACCTCGTACAAGTGGGAGACGGACCGCGCGTGGCTTCCGTCCAGGGCCAGTTCAGGTCGACAGCGGGAACCCTGACCGTGAACGATGTTCGAGCTTCCGCAGGGGTCCTGGCTGCGTGGAACGAACTGGAGGGCGGGGTGGTCAGCTTGGCGGCGATCTCAGTGGGCGGTTTTCCGGACGGTCCGGTCCTCACGATCCACACGAGCGGTGCCCCCGCGGTCAGGCGAGGCGACGTTTCGTTCGACATCGATGAGTTGGCCTCCCATGACGGATTCACCGACGTGACCGACGCACTCGTGGACGAGGCAACTACCCTCATTTCGTCGATGCCAGTGCCGTCGAGGGTGCTGCACTAGGCGGCCGGTGAGGTTCACCGTGTATCCTCGCCAGCCCGAGAAACCGGGGCTCCGGTTCCGCCCAACGCCTCGCATGAGTCCCGTTCCAAGCCAGGCTTCTCAACGGGGCCCGCCACGCCCCGCTCCCTCGCCAAGGCCATCCCCCGCCCGGGCGGCCCCACGCCACCCGCCTCTCCTTCCCGCCCAACCCTCTGCATCCCCCAGGAATAACCCCCCTCGAACCCACCCGCCCCGTAGATCGCCGGAAGGCGCTCGACCGCGCAGGGCCCCTGGAAGCCCATGCACATGCAGCCCCTCTACCGGGAGTGCGAGGTCTACGCGCCGGGGGTGGGGGCGGAGCTCTTCCTGAGTGGGCTCTGCCTGCCATCGGGGCCAGTGCTCTCGGAGGAGGAGCAGGGGCGGGTGGTGGAGGTGGTGCGGGGGGTGTGCCGGGCGGGGTGGAGTTCCCCCGGTTCGGTGGACACCCCACTTTTGAGGTAAAGGAGGTGTCCGCATGGCACAAGTGAAGAAGACGTACCCGGCGGAGTTCAAGCGTCGGATGGTGGAGTTGGTTCGGGCTGGCCGG